>JAFULF010000040.1 GCA_017483225.1 Alistipes sp. | reverse complement strand
CTAATTTTAGGCTTAATCCATCTACGATGGCTTTTGGTTGCTTCGGCTCAGAAAAAAAATACACATTTGTTTTCATTCGCCTTAATCGCAACCTTGCGAAGCCCGAAAAAGCGCAGTTTACTCGGCGTAAATGAGCATTTTGAGGGCGAGCATAACGACAAAGTAGCCTTGTTAGACAGCTTCTTTTTTGTTTATATCACAGCCCCAAACTCACTTTTTCGGGGTTACAGCACGCATTTTTTGATTTTTTACTATCTTTGCAACCTGAATATCAAACTTTTTAGGTTATGTTAAGCAGACAAGTAGCAGAGAAACTAACTAAACTTGAAACACCGTTCTACCTCTACGATGTGGCACTGTTGCGCCAGACACTCGAAAGCGCAATGTCGATGGCATCGAAATATGGATACAAGGTACACTACGCCATAAAGGCGAATTACGACCCTCGACTATTGCAGATAATCCGAGAGTACGGCCTGGGCATCGACTGCGCCAGCGGCAACGAGGTACGTTGTGCCATCGAGGCGGGATTCGACCCAAAGAGCATCGTATATGCCGGTGTAGGCAAGCGTGACAAGGAGATTCGCTACGCTATCGAGCAGAATATATACGCCATCAACTGCGAGTCCATCGAGGAGTTGCATCTGGTGGACGAGTTGGCACGTGAGGCCGGCCGAGTCGTAGATGTAGCACTGCGTGTAAACCCCGATATCGACCCAAAGACCAACCACTGCATCGACACGGGTCAGGCAGACAGTAAGTTCGGAATCTCGTACGAGGAGATTCTGTCAAGCGTGGAGGATATCAAGTCGCTGCGCAACATAGAGGTTGTAGGTATGCACATACATATCGGCTCGCAAATCCGCGAGTTGCACGTCTTTGAGAATATGTGCAACAAGGCAAACGTCATCGTCGAGAACCTTACCAAACTCGGTTTCGAGTTGGAGTTCGTGGATGTGGGCGGCGGTCTCGGCATCAACTACGATATGCCTGAGAATGAGCCTATTCCAAACTTCGCCTCGGTGTTTGCCATCACCAAGCAGCACTTGAAGGTTGGCGAGCGTGAGGTACACTTCGAGTTCGGTCGCTCGCTCGTGGGTCAGTGCGGAGAACTCATCACACGTGTCCTCTTCAACAAGACCACCGCTACGGGTCGCCGTCTGGCTATCGTGGATGCAAGTATGACGGAGCTTATCCGTCCGGCACTCTACGGCTCGTACCACAACATCGAGAATATCACCTCGGAGGAGAGTCAGCGCCTGAAATACACCATCGTAGGTACCGCCTGCGAGTCCACCGACGTATTCGACGAGAATGTATCGCTACCTATCACCAAGCGTGGCGACCTGCTCACCATCAAGTCCGCAGGAGCATACGGTATGTCGATGGCATCACGCTACAACCAGCACGACCTGCCGGGAGCAGTGTACAGCGACGAGTTGTAGCGGCAGAGCAACCGGAGAGGGGTTCTCTCTATGAACGAGGAGCGTGCCCAACAAGTTTTCGGACACGCTCTTTCTTTTCAGAAGTTGTATAACAAGTGCTAATTTTAGGCTTAATCCATCTACGATGGCTTTTGGTTGCTCCGGCTCAGAAAAAAATACACATTTGTTTTCATTCGCCTTAATCGCAACCTTACGAAGCCCGAAAAAGCGCAGTTTACTCGGCGTAAATGAGCATTTTGAGGGCAAGTATAACGACAAAGTAGCCTTGTTAGACAGTTTCTTTTTTGTCAAAAAATCTACTTCTTGCAGTATTTACTTCCATTTTTTTATTATATTTGCCACATAATATCCCTTTATTTGAAGAGGAAACAAGAGGGAATAAAGTGTTAAATGATTCAATGCCAAATTGTTATGAAGAAATTTTTCTATTTTGTCGTTATGCTTGTAGCATTCGCTTTCTCGGCAGAGAGCGTACTCGCTGCAACCCAAAAGCAGGAAAAGGAGCCAAGTTGCCAAGGCTTTATTACCAATAAATTCAAGGATAACTGGGAACTTTCTGCCGGCGTAGGTCCACTTTGGATGCTCGAAACCGGTAGCCAGAACTTCGGCTCGACCACCGGTGTCAGCGGCTTCATCGCTGCCAACAAGTGGTTCCACCCCGTATTCGGTGTTCGCTTGGGCGTTGAGTTTGCCGATGCTCGCTACAAGAGCATCTTCGGCGAGCAAATCAACTCAACGTTGATGTACTTCCACCCTGACTTTATGGTCAACCTGAGCAACTGGATTGGCGGCTATCGCAAGGACCGCCTTTACAGCGCAGTGGTAAACGTAGGTGCCGGCTTGGCATTCGTTGACCTCGGTGCAGGTTTGGATGACAATCAGGGTTCAAGCTGGAACGGTATGGAGGAGCCCGCTCGTCGTCGTCCGCACGAGTATGCGCTGAACTTCGGCTTGCAGAACCGCTTCCGCATCTCCGATGCAGTGAACATCGACCTCACGGTTGAGTACCTGCTTGCACGTGCAAACCTCTTCCCTGTATATACCGCAGCCAGCAGCGACCGCTTCAACGCTCTGCGTGTATTTGCAGGTGTAACATACCGCTTCAACCGTCGTGATTGGGACCGTGCCGGTGCTACCGAGGCAGAGGCGAAGGCTATGCTCGACCGTCTGCACACCGCCGAGAAGGAGGCTGCTGATGCACAGGCCGAGAACGAGAAGCTGCGTGCTCTGGCTGATGAGCAGGCGAAGGCTCTGGATGCAGCAGCTGCACAGGCAGCAGACCGTGATGCAGCATTGGCTGCGGCTAACGACCGTCTGCTCGGCATCCACGCTGACGAGTTGCTCTTCTACGCTTGCGACCGCAGTCTGCTCACCAAGAACAACAAGGTGCGTCTGAACCGTCTGGCTGAGAAGATTAAGAACGACGCCAACAAGGATTACGTTTACTCCGTTTGCGGTTATGCTGACCCTGAGACCGGCAGCAAGAACTACAACCTCAAACTCGCCGAGAAGCGTGCCCGTGTAGTTTACGACTACTTGGTTGAGCGTGGCGTAGATGCTGCACGCCTCACCTACAAGGGTTGCGGTGTCGATGCTGTTCCGTTCGACAAGCTCACATTCGAGCAGAACCGTGCAGTGGTTGTCTTCTAACAAAGAGACAAAAAGAGATAAAAAGTCAGTCTGTCGGCAATTAGACAGGCTGACTTTTTTGTTCTACCATTATTTTTTACTACTTTTGCACTCAAACAAATCATCGTTCTGAATATGTTGAGTAGAAGATTACTTAGAGTGAAGGTTGTGAAGGCCGTATATGCCCACTTGCAGTGCGAGTGCGACAACGTGCCGTCCACCGAGAAAAATCTCCTTGCCTCCATTGATAAGGCACACGAACTCTATTTCCAGATGCTTGCCCTTGCGCCCGAACTCGTGCGCTATGCCGAGGAGCGACAGGAGATAGGTCGAAACAAGATGTTGCCAACGGCGGAGGAGCTCAATCCAAATAGAAAATTCGTTGAGAACAAGGCGGTTGCACGTCTTGCCGAGTGTGAGGCCATCAACGTCTTCTGCTCGAAGCACCACCTCTCTTGGAGCGGTCGCAACGACCTTATCAAGAACATATACACGGAGCTCTGCGCACAGGAGTTCTTCCGGAAGTATATGGCGAGCGAGAGCCGCTCGTTCCGTGAGGATGCGCAACTCGTGGCGGATATATACCAGAACATTCTCGAAGAGAATGAGCTCTTGGAGGAGGTTCTCGAAGAGATGTCGTCGCTCTGGGCAGACGACCTTGGGCAGACCCTGCTGATGGTCATCCGCACCATAACCTCTATGCGAGAGTCGCACGAGCAGGTAAAACTCCTGCCGAAGTTCAAGAGCGAGGACGATTTGGACTTTGCCAAGAAGTTACTCCGTGCCTCCATCGTAAACTTCGCTGCCAATCAGGAGCTTATCGACAAGTATTCGAGCAACTGGGAGATTGACCGTGTGGCGATGATGGACAGCGTCATCCTTGCGGTAGCCATCGCCGAGGCGGAGACATTCGCCTCCATACCTGTAAAGGTTACGCTGAACGAGTATATCGACATTGCAAAGTACTACTCGACACCTTCGAGCAGCGTATTTATCAATGGCGTGCTCGACAAGATTACGGCGCAGCTGACCGAGGAGGGCCGCATCGTAAAATCGGGCAAGGGTTTGTTATAAAAGGGCAAAAGAGTGTTGTATAAGCAACATTCTGTTGTCTGCGACAAGAAGATTCAGTATATTTACCAAATAAAACGAAAAAAACTTTACGATTATGATTACAATGTTAGAGGCAGCAGCACCACAAGGAATGGATTGGTCCTTCTGGGTTATGATTGCAGTGATGATTCTCATCATGTGGCTCTTTATGTGGCGTCCCGAGTCGAAGCGTCGCAAGCAGATGGAGGAGTTCCGCAAGAACTTGAAGAAGGGCGACAAGATTATCACCGCCGGAGGTATCTATGGCGTTGTCAAAGAGGTTAAGGAGGGTGAGTCTTCGATTCTTATCGAGGTTGATAGCAACGTAACCCTTCGCATCGACAAGAGTATGGTTGTCGGTGACCCTGCGGCAGCTCCACAGGAGAAGAAGTAGTATCCACACCACAGAAGTTCGATGGCACAGAGTACGATATACTATCCGAAGGGCACCTGCTCGCAAGCAATCCTCATTGAGGCGGATGGCGAGCATATTGTCAGCGTTCAGTTTGTAGGCGGTTGCAGTGGCAACACGCAGGGCATCGCTGCGCTGGTACGTGGTATGCGGATATCGGATGTCATAGAGCGTTTGGAGGGCATCGACTGTGCCGGCAGAGGCACCTCCTGCCCCGACCAACTCGCCAAAGCGCTACGACAGCTCACAAGGGAGTAGTCTGCGTGTGAGGAAAAAGTTAGAGCCTGACTAATCTTTTGTTAGTCAGGCTCTTCTTATAAACAAGTAAAGGGCTTAATAGTCAAACAGAGACCTAAACAGACTGTCGAGAGATTATTTCGGCAGTCTGTCTTGTAGGTATATGAGTTATATTTTGCTTTTGTGATACGAGCTGTTCGGCTCAACTGGAATTGAAAGAATAACATAATATTTTTCGTAAACAGCCGGGACCATACGCACGGTCCTCGGTAGAAATGTTATGTTATGATTCTTGAATATTCCAGTTGAGTACCGAGGATTCGTGCGTTCTTCTACCCATTAAGATAGGTAAAGCAAGGGAGTTGGAGTGCTGAGTGAGCATTGTTACAATTAGGGAAATGCAACATAATAGTAGGAAACCGATATAAGACCAACACTCCAAGTAAATTAAACTCACACACAATTTAATCTCTACCCTTGCCGGTAATGTTGTATCTTTGTGCAATGTTACACAAAAAACTCCGAATCTGCGACTTTCCGTAGTTGAACGCACCGAATCTGTTGATAAACAACACATACGGTGATTTTGTCAAACCACACAAAAAGAGTATATTTGCAATATGTTACGTAGTGCTGCCAATGTAAATATACGTCGATTCTCGGTGCTGTTGGACGTCCTCTGCTGCACCGTGCTGATACCTCTCATCCTCGATATTGTCCCTATCCTGCGCTGGTTCGACAAGTACACGGTCTTTACCATATCGCTTGTCGTGTACATATATTTCATCTATATATCCATACGATGGTGGCATATCCCTCGGCTATTTCTGCGCCGGCACCTCACTGCGCTGCTGTGGCTAATATGCTTCATCGCATTTACCCATCTGCTCTCCAAGTTCCCATATCCAGAGAACTCGGTATCTACGCTCTCTCTCGAATTCAGACACCGCCTTCGTGTGCAGGAGGTGTGGTTCATCACACTCGCCGTGACGGGGTTGAGCCTCTCGATAGAGCTTCTGTTGGAGTTGTTACGGCAGATTGTGACACAGAAGGAGATGGAGGTAGAGAAGACGAAGGCAGAGATAGCGATGTATCGTGCACAGATAGACCCCCACTTCCTCTTCAACACCCTCAACACCCTCTACTCGCTGGTTGTGACCAAGTCGGAGGCTGCCGAGTCGGCGTTTATCAAGTTCTCGAACCTGCTGAAATATATGTACATAAACACCAAGCAGGAGTTCATAGAGTTGGAGAGCGAGTATGAGTACATAGAGGAGTATATCGCCCTGCAACAGCTGCGCCTCAATGCGCACACGAAGATAAACCTGGACTGCACGATAGAGAATCCGCAACTGCTCATATCGCCGATGATACTCATAACATTTGTCGAGAACTGCTTCAAGTACGGAGTCTCGGCAAACCACGACTGCGTCATCAGCATAAGCATCAAGGAGAGCGACGGCATCCTCACCTTCCACTCCGAGAATGAGATTATCCGTCAGGGCAGCGGCAAGGAGCCTGCTATCGGGCTGGAAAACTGTCGCCGCCGCTTGGAGATGCTCTACGGGGAGCGGTTCAAGTTGCAGACCTCGGAGCAGGATAACAAATATAAAACCCACCTAACCATCCAGTTACGATGAGAACTATTCGTTGCATAGCCATTGACGACGAGCCTTTGGCACTAACCATTATCAAGGAGTTTTGTGAGCGTATGGGCAACATAGAGGTCGCCCTCTACGACGAGCCACTGCACGGCTTGGAGGCCGTGCGCACGCAGAGTCCCGACCTCCTCTTTCTGGATGTCGAGATGGAGGGGTTGAATGGTCTGGAAATCGCAGAGCAGATGCCCTCTTCTACGGCGTTGATTTTCACGACGGCGTATGCCAAGTACGCAATCGACGGCTTCAACTTCAATGCGCTGGACTTCCTGCACAAGCCCTTTGCCTACGAGCGCTTCTGCCGTGCCGTGGAGAAGGTGCGCCTATACCTTGATACACAAGAGCGCATCGCCCCCGCACCATCCGCTGCCAATGCCTCCAACCTCGTGGTTAAGTCCGAGTACTACAATGTCGTAATCCCCCACTCGGAAATCATCTATATCGAGGCGATGGAGAACTACTGCAAGATTTACCGCACCAAAGGCGATTATATTATGGCACATATCACCTTGAAGGCGATTCTGGAACGTCTGCCCTCCGACGAGTTCCTGCGAGTACACCGCTCGTATGCCATCGCCAAGAATAAGGTTGTGCGCTACTCCAACCGCACGATATTTCTGCACGAGGGGCAGTATGAGGTGCCGTGCGGCCGCCAATACCTCCCGCAGGTACAGAGCCTGCTGGGGAAGTAAAACAAGAGGAGGAGACTTCGGACACCCTACCATCACCCCCTCCGCATGGAGAAACCTCCCCTTTTTGCCTTTTGCATAAAAGGCAAGACGATAGGTCTGTTTAACCAAGAAATCCATCTGGCTTAAATTCAAGGAAGGCAGACAACACGAAATCCGTTATTGCAATATCCGGCCCGAAGGGGTGCTGTCCTCACGATAAGAAACACGGCAGAGGCTAGCACTATCGTTCCAACCACCACCACACAAGACCCTCCTTACGACCTTCGCCTTTAATTTTCAGAGCACACCTTTGCCCTCAATTGCTTTGTATATGCCACTCTCACAAATGCCAGCAACGGTGTTATATGTTGCAGATATTGCGCCTCTGTCCAAACACCACTAACAAGCAATTTGTCATATTTACTCATTTTTCCCTTAAACCGCACCTTACTACGGCGACTTAATAGTATCTTTGTACGAGAGAGAAGATAGCCCAGAAAGATTACACCTCTTACACTCTTCTCTATTAGCGGCGGCTTTATGCTAAGCTTCAATTCCCTATCTACATATTGTGATATCTTCTCTACATATGCTCTAACAGCCTCTCGGCTATGCCCAAAGAGCAACATATCATCCATGTAGCGCACATACAATGGGACACCTAATCCCTCCTTTACATAATGGTCAAGCGACGACAGATAGAAATTGGCAAAATACTGACTTGTGAGATTCCCAATTGGGATTCCTCTCCCTGACACCACACAATAGGAGTCGATAATTCTATCAAACAGAGAGAGTAATTCTGCATCCTTAAAGACTCGACGCAACTTTGCCCTCAGGAGATTATGTGGGATAGAGTCAAAGTATTTCCTCACATCTAATTTTGCGACATACTCGTAACGCCGCATCCCCACTCTTGCCCTATTAATTGCCGCATATATACCCTTACCCTCACGTGAGGCGTAGGTGTCAAAGATAAAATTACGTTCAAAGTAAGGTTTACATACATTCATAATAGCGTGATGTAGTATGCGCTCCTCGAATGAGGCTGCACATATTACCCTCAACTTGGGGTCATATATATTAAAGTAGTGATAACGTCCTAATCTGAACGACCCATCACGCAAACTATCTCGAATCTGTATGATATTCTCAAAAATATTTTTGGAGAACTTGACAACTGGTTCTTTATGGCTCTTGCCCTTACGAGCGTTGTAATATGCATTTAGGAGATTCTCTGTCGCTAATATTTGTGGCATCAAATTACCGATTCGTTTCATTAGACTGCTCCTTATACATTTCACATAATATTCGGCCATATTTATCCATACGCTTGTCTCCTATTCCAGTAATCTGAGACATCAATGACGGCTCTATTGATGGAAGTTGCGCTATCTGTGCCAACTCGGCATCCGTAAAGACTGCATATGCAGGCACAGCATCATCCATTGCAAGTTGCCGACGTATAACCCTCAAATGGGTGAATCTCTCAAACGCCTCGCTACTTAGTATCTCTTTGTAGTCCTTTTTCTCCTTTCTTTCTGGCGCTTGCGGATTAAGCACAGACGGCAAATAAGTCACTAATAGTGACCAGTGTCCCACATTATCCGACGAAACATAGAATTGCCTATCAATATCTAATATTTTATGCCCTCTCAGAAACTTATTTATCAAATCTTGCGTTTCATCCCCACCCCGTGAGGTGAGGTCAAAAATCTTTATCTGCATATCTCAATATGAGCCCCATTTACAAATTCTCGCAGGACTTTTTTTATTTCGTCCTGCTCGTTTTTGTAAATGGGACATTTTAAGCCTAATAAATTTCTATTAAATCAAGGAAGGCAGACAACACGAAACCCGTAATAGTAATACCGGCCCGAAGGGGTGCTGCCTTCACGATTAGAAACACGGCAGTAGCTAGCACTATGGCCCCAACTACCACCACGCAAGACCCTATACTGACCGCCTCCCGGACCAGCCGGATTGAATGAGGCCGAAGATGAGTAATAACTGCTACTATACCAATCGCTACACCACTCCCAGACATTACCACTCATATCGTGTATGCCTAACTCATTGGCACGCATACGTCCCACCGGATGTGTAGAAGAGCCACTATTACTTTCATACCATCCAACTGCATCTATCGAGTAACTACCACTATATTTATAGCTACGAGATTGTTTGCCACCACGTGCAGCGTACTCCCATTGCGCCTCCGTAGGCAACAAATAGGTACGTCCGGTCACTGCGCTCAACTCTCGGCAAAAGGCCTGAGCCTCCTCCCAACTCACATAATAGATAGGGTAATCTCCTCCGATACCTCTGAATGAGCTTGCCCCCGCCTTGCCGGCCTGTTGCTGTATAGATGTCCCCATAACAGCCTGCCACTGCGACTGCGTAACTTCACAAGCTCCAATATAGAAGTTATCAAGAGTGACAGAATGAACCGGAGATTCATCACTGTCCCCCTCTCCACTCTGCTCCGAGGTCGCTCCCATAGAGAAAGTTCCGCCCTCAACATATACCATCCTCATATTCAAGCCCAGAGCCGTTTCGACATAATCTCCACCAGAGGAGGTATGCGAATATGATGAGGTGTTTGAAGAGGATTGACCTCCATATCCATAACCAAGAGTAGGTTTTGACTGAACATTAAGGAGTCTTTTGGCTAAATCTTTGCAGGCCTCCGAGATAGACTCGCCGTCCCGTTTAGTTTCACAATCTCGAACAGCCTCATCTTTTCCTGACTCAACATTAATCAACGAAGATAGTATCGTCAAATGCTCACTATCAATGAGCGAAACCTCATTGATAAGCACATACTGAGCGCCACACATACGCCCAATCTCCTTGATCTGATCTTCCGATACATAACCTTTTTGCTGAAAATCGAGCTCGCTCATAATTGATGCCAGATTCACTCTGTCATAACCCTCGTATCCCGGCATAACCTGGATACCAATACGCATCTTACCTCTAACAACTTGACATATTCCAGGACCATAAATTTTATCGCCCGTTCTATCAATAGTAGGCAGAATAGCGACACGCTTTACCCCATCACCCTCTGCATATCCATTAATAGGCATCACAAAGAGTGCCATCAAAAGTAATAATGCAAATAAAATTGTTCTCTTCATAATTGTATTAAATGGTTATAGTTCAATATTATTCTTAATCTCATTGGCAACACTCTGACTTATCTTTTTGTATGCGACACGAGCAGCAGCACTATAATCTATGGTAGAACCGCCTTTAACCGACACCACATTATTATATATTTGTTGAGCCGTCACAGCCTTGGTAATGGTAATAGATGCATCTACATAGGCAAAATATGTAGTAGTTGCACCTATGTTCGAATGTGCATACTCACGAGCAGAACAATCTACCAAAATAGTATAGTCCGCTCGTGATGCATCATTCGCAAAACTGCAACCTTCCCGAGATAGTACCCCCTGAATCTCTCCAACCAGATTGGGGTATGATGAATTAAATAGTTTAGCACTACCTCCTACATATATCACAGTGGCGTGTTTCAAATCCGCAAGCATCTGTTTTACAGCCTGTGACTGTCGATTGGCCCTCTGCTGCATTTGGTCAGCCTCCGACTGAGAGTTTCCAAAGAATGTAAGAGCAAATAAAGCATCGTCAATATCATCAAAGAGTGGCAATATCGTCATCAGTTCCTGCTCCGCACGAGAATTGAAACCGGTACCCACATATGAACGAGCGGTAGATATTGCATTATCAATGCGACTCATAACTCTATTCAAATCTCGTTTATACACATCTCTGGCTAGTGCTTTATCTATATAGGCAATAGCATAACCTTTATATAGAGTGTGGCTATATACACTCTTGGTCTGCACCAACTTTAATCGTACATTTGTTGCAAACTCCGTTTGTGATTGATACGTCGAATTGGTATGGCCGTTGACAGAAACTGTCGACATAGTTGCCACATCCTTAACTCGCACCTCAATCTGACGGGCCAAATCTGCACAGGCAATACCTACAAGGTACTCCTTAAAAGCAATCTCATCCATCCCATAGGAGTTTTTCGCCTCCGATACGGCACTCATATAACCGATTCCCGTATAGTGCTCCCATTCAGGTGGATAACCCTGAGCATAAGTTCCTACCGAGAAGAGAAAAAGCAGTTGCAATAATGCAAACAATCGTTTCATCGTCCTATCTTGTAACAACCTTAATATTCTGGACAACAGCGACGCTTATCTGCATAAAAACATTAAGTTCTGTTGGAGTCAATCCAGCAGGGCGGTGTTGTGCTGCACCATCAAGCATCTTATTATAGCGATCTCCACGCATACCCATCTTTGCCGTCACTTTATACATCCCCGATGATGGAATATACTCAACATTGGTATCTCCAAGTGGAGCGCAACCTCTGATAATACTACTACTCACCTGACGCCAATACGACGTAGCGGCCTCACGTGTATTGCCATTACAGCTACTACCATAACCATCTGCAACTTGATTAACCTCCTGTTCCACTGCACGAGAGATAGTGTTATAGGCATCTCGCTGCGCCATCTCTATTGCAATACGCTTATTATCAGCAACAGCCGTTCCTGAGAACCACTTATAAGCAACCTTGACGATACTTAAACCGTCACTACTCAAATCCTCTACCATCTCAACCCCACTAGTTGCTCCAGTTTCAACTCTGGCAAACTCCAACTCTTGATTAATTTCATTACGAATCTGGGCATTTGCCGACACCACCAATGCTGATACAGAAAGGCACAGCATTACAATAAAAAGTTTCTTCATAACCTTCTCCTTTTATCGAGCCGGCTTCTATCCCGATGATTATTAAAAAAGAAAGTGTGGAGCCGATTAGTTTATCTTTCGGAGGCTCTGGAATGCCCTATCACAAATAAACAAAACCCCACACCCGTATTGGGCATGAGGTTGCACCTCAAAGGACATACCAATACAAGGTGACGAGTGTGTTGCCTACCCTTGTGATATGAAATTTTCCAGATTTCCGATAAGGGATAAAAGCTAATACACTTTCATCAAAATATGTAAACTTATAGACACAATGCTACAAGCGGTACAAATATATGATTATTTATTAACAAAAACAAAAAATAGTCTATCACAACTCGTTTTCCACTCCCTATTTGACTCCCTTTTGAAGAAGACATTAAATAACTATCCCAACAAAAGGAGCCTGCCACCGAGTGGGTGACAGGCTCCTAGCATACCTATATAAATATAAAACAACTTAGTCAATCATCTCAAATCCTGTATAAGGCACAAGCACCTCCGGAATACGGATACCCTCCGGAGTCTGGTTGTTCTCCAACAGGGCGGCCACGATACGAGGCAGGGCGAGCGACGAGCCGTTGAGCGTATGCGCCAACTTGGTCTTCTTGGCTGCATCCTTATAACGCAATTTGAGGCGGTTAGCCTGGAACGACTCGAAGTTCGACACGGAGGATACCTCCAACCAACGCTTCTGCGCCTCGGAGTAAACCTCGAAGTCGTATGTAAGAGCCGACGTGAAGGACATATCGCCACCACAGAGGCGCAAGATACGGTATGGCAGGCCGAGCGACTTAACAAGCCCCTCAACGTGTGCCACCATACCATCCAGAGCCTCATACGACGACTCCGGCAGTGCGAGCTGCACGATTTCGACCTTATCGAACTGGTGCAGGCGGTTCAGGCCACGCACATCCTTGCCATACGAGCCAGCCTCACGACGGAAGCAAGGGGTGTAGGCGGTAAGTTTCACCGGAAAATCCTTCTCGTCGAGGATTACGTCACGATAGATATTGGTCACGGGCACCTCGGCGGTAGGCACGAGGTAGAAGTTGTCTGCCGTAGCGTGGTACATCTGGCCCTCCTTATCCGGCAGCTGACCCGTACCGAATCCCGAAGCCTCATTCACCATCACCGGCGGCTCAATCTCACGGTAGCCGGCAGCGGTGTTGTAGTCGAGGAAGTAGTTGATGAGGGCTCGCTGCAAACGTGCACCCTTGCCCTTATATACAGGGAATCCTGCACCGGTAAGTTTCACGCCGAGGTCGAAGTCGATGATGTCGTACTTCTTCGCCAGCTCCCAGTGTGGCAACGGGTTCTCCGGCAACTCGGAGTAGTTCTCGTCAATCTTCACGACGAGGTTATCCTCTGCGCTCTTGCCCTCCGGAACGATGTCGGCAGGGAAGTTCGGAAGCAGGACAATCTGCGCCTGCAACTCGGCACTCACAGCCTCATGCTCGGTCGAGAGTTCCGCAGAGCGTGCCTTCAACTCGGCAACCTGCTGCTTACGCTGCTCGGCCTCCTCACGCTTGCCCTGACCCATAAGCATACCAATCTCCTTGGCTGCCTTATTCTGCTCGGCAAGGCAGTTATCCAACTCTACCTGAACGGCTTTGCGACGGTCGTCCAACTCCTCGATTTTGGCAATAACAGGAGCTGCATCCACGCCCTTTTTGGCAAGACGGGCAATAGCCGCCTCCTTATCGCCACGCAACTGTTGTAATGTAAGCATATTGTGTCTGTTTTTGAATTATCATCAATGAGTAGGCAAAAGTACAAATTTTTGATTAATATATCATCAAATATCGAATCTTTTTGTCGTACACTCTCCATATAGGCCCGAAAGCTATCCCTCCAAACGACAGAATCGCCCTTTGAGGGGGCGACTCTGACACTATATAGTTCCTTGCCACGTATTAGCAGAACTCCTTGATGGCAACCAATATTCCTAATTGTATGTTGCTTCGCTCGGCTCATAAAGGATAGCACAGACAAAGAACAACGCTACACCAAGAGTCATCAAACCTATGTGGTTTCAGCAGAACTATAATACTATGCATTGGTGTACGTTTTGTAACAAGAGGTCAATATTTGCCATAATATCAAATTTCGGTCTGCCCTTATCAAAAAAATGCAAGATTATATCCAATACCGACAAGTTTTTCGTAACTTTGTCGCAAATGAGTGATGCTACACGCCATATCGAGTTGCTTGCGCCGGCAAAGGATTACCTCTCGGCGGTCGATGCCATCGACTGCGGAGCCGATGCCGTATATATCGGCGGTGCAAAGTTTGGCGCACGATACGCCGCAGGCAACAGCGTAGAGGAGATTGCCCGTGTGGCGGAGTATGCCCACCGCTTCGGCGTAAGGGTCTATGCCACCTGCAACACGCTTCTGTTTGAGGAGGAGGTGGAGGAGGCTCGGGAGCAGGCCCTATCGCTTATCGAGGCGGGCGTGGATGCACTCATTGTGCAGGATATGGCCTACGCACGTATGGGGCTCCCCATAGAGTTGCACGCCTCAACACAAACCTCCTGCACCGAGAGCGAGCGTGTTCGATTCTTCGAGCAGGTGGGCTTCTCACGTGCCATTTTGGAACGCTCGCTGTCGCTGAATCAGATACGGGAGATTCGCCGCAACACCTCAATAGAGTTGGAGGCATTCATTCACGGAGCAATATGCGTCTGCCAGAGCGGTCGCTGCTTCCTCTCCCGCTCGACATCCCCACGCAGTGGTAATCGTGGCGAGTGCAGCCAGCCGTGCCGCCTCCCCTACGACCTGACAGACGGGCGTGGGAGCATATACATCAAGGGCAAGCACCTGCTCTCGGTGCGTGACCTCGACCTCTCCGCCCGACTTGGCGAGATGCTCGATGCCGGCATCACCTCATTCAAGATTGAGGGGCGATTGAAGGACAGGGTCTATCTGCGCAACACGGTGAGCCACTATCGTCGTCTGCTGGATAGGGAGATTGCCCTGCGCAGTGACTGTCGCCGAGCCTCCGAGGGGGTGAGCCACATAGAGTTCGAGCCCAACCCTGCCAAGAGTTTCACACGAGGAGCCTCGGAGTATATGCTGGACGGCAAGCAGCGTGGTGTGGCATCATTCGACACGCCAAAGGCCATCGGCGAGAGCATCGGCATCGTCAAGAGCCTTCGGGGTCGGGGCTTTACCCTCGACCGCAGCCACGACCTCTGTCCGGGTGACGGCATCTGCTACATCTCGGATGGCGAGGCGGTAGGCACCAACATCAACAGCGTGGATGCCCTGCACATAACGCCCAACCGTATGGAGGGGCTTCGTGTCGGGATGGAGATTTTCCGCAGCTACAACCGCCTCTTCTCCACCACGGTCGAGAGGAGCCGCCTGCGCCGAAGTGTCGAGGCACGGTTGGAGTTATCGCTACTGCCCGACACCATACGTCTGCGAGCCTACGACGGCGCAGGCAACAGCGTCGAGCAGAGCATCGAGCATAGTTATCAGGAGGCGAAGGATGGCCGAAAGATGTATCAGACCACGATAGCGACCCTCAAAAAGTCGGGCGACACGATATTCGACATCTCCGACATCAAGGTATTTGACGGGGAGAGTGAGTGCCAAGACTGTGTGCGGGGATTTGTGCCGGCATCGCTACTCGCATCGCTGCGCCGTGAGGTGTTGCAGCAGCTGGACGAGCAACGCACAAGCAACCACCGCCGAGGGGTGCCGTTTGTCGAAGAGCTCTCCGCACGTTACCCTGCCACCACCCTGTCCGAGCAGGAGAACGTAACCAACTCGCTCGCCCGTAAGTTCTATGCCGACCACGGCGTTGTGCAGATAGCGGAGGGGTTGGACTGCAAAGCCTCAACCGAGGGGTACAGAGTGATGCTCTCGGACTACTGCATACGCCGAGAAATCGGGCAGTGTCTGCTCAAAGAGCCCACCATCAAGGGGCCGTTATTCCTTGAACGAGGGCGCAAACGTTACCGCCTCGAATTTGATTGCAAAAGGTGTCAAATGTCATTATACGACTGCTTATGAATATAAAGACCATATTCCCGGACTACACGCTCATCGACACGGGCGATGGAGAGAAACTCGAACGCTTCGGAGCGCACGTGCTGCGCCGTCCCGAGCCGCAGGCCATCTGGCGCAAGACCCTCCCCGAGGCGGAGTGGCAACGCCTTGCCGATGCCTCCTTCCTGCGTGAGGAGCGGAGCGAGGAGCGTGGCGAGTGGCGAATGAAGCCGAAGATGCCGTCACGATGGAGCATCCGCTACGACTACAAGGGGATGCACCTTGCGATGCGCCTCGGACTCACATCGTTCAAGCACGTGGGCATCTTTCCGGAGCAGGCGGCAAACTGGAACTTCATATACGACAGCTGCCAAGAGATTGGTAAGGCGAGGGTACTAAACCTCTTCGCCTACACGGGCGGTGCCTCGCTCGCAGCACGTGCCGCAGGGGCAGAGGTTACGCACGTGGACTCGGTCAAGCAGGTGGTTACGTGGTCACGTGAGAATATGGAGTCGAGCGGCCTTGACGGCATCCGCTGGATTGTGGAGGATGCTCTGAAATTCGTGCAGCGGGAGGTGCGTCGTGGCAACCGCTACAACGGCATCATTCTTGACCCTCCGGCATACGGCCGAGGTGCCAACGGCGAGAAGTGGGTCTTGGAGCAGCACATTACGCAGATGCTTGAATGTTGTGCCGAGTTGCTCGAACCGCAAAACTCCTTCTTGGTGCTTAACCTATACTCTATGGGGCTATCATCCACGCTCGCCCGCACAGCCGTAAGGGAGTGTTTCGGCGCTCCAAAGAGCGAGGAGTATGGCGAACTGCTCTTCGAGGATGAGGCACAGAAGCAGCTGCCTCTGGGAACCTATTACAGATTTAGAAGATAGCGAATATGACACTCTCTGTGATTATTTTCGGAATTTTGAGCGGCTCACTCCTGAGCGTGCTCATAGGGCTGGTGGGCGCACGTCGCCGCATCGGCTTTGGCTGGGCATATATCCTCTCGCTGATATTCACACCACTGCTTGGCCTGATATTCACACTCTTATCGGAGCCGCTGCCCGAGGGCGAGCGCCGTTGGGGATGTGTGGCAACACTCATTGTGCTCTCGATTCTGGCACTCACGGGGCTCTTTTTCTTCCTGTTCCTCTCCTCCGCCTTCGTGTAGGGAGGGCAGGACTACATATACACTACGATGCCCGCCACCGCCGAGAAAAGTATCAGCAGAATAGGATTAACCTTCTTGTATGCACCGAGCAGTGTCAGCGCAAAGAGTGCCCAACTCCACCCGTCTATGAAGTTTGCCTCATCCGCCGACTGCGGGAACATCAACAGCAGGGCCGCTGCGGCAATCATACCCACCACAACAGGCTTCATACCCGCCACAGCACCCGAAACGTAGCGGTTGCTCTTCAAGAGGAGGAAGAAGCGTGTGAGCAGGAGCATTATGGTCAATGCCGGCAGGCAGACGGCGAAGGTTGCCACGGCGGAGCCTGCAATACCACCAATCGTATAGCCTATATAGGTTGCCGAGTTTATGGCGATAGGGCCGGGTGTAATCTGCGACACGGCGATAATATCGGCAAACTCCGAGGCTGTAATCCAGCCACGCTGCTCGACAATCTCGTTCTGGATGAGCGACAGCATAGCGTAGCCGCCACCGAAGCCGAAGAAGCCTATTTTGAGGTAGGATATGAAGAGTTGCAGGTAAATCATCCTCTACCCTCCTTTCTCGCAGACCATACGCTCCACGCAATGCCCGCCGCAGCACCTGCCAGAAGCAGGTATATCGGCGACCAGCCAAGCCACCACACCGCCACAGCAACAAGCGCCGCCACAGCAACAAGCCAGAGGTTGAGCGTGCCGGCCAGACCTATGACCGGTGCAACTATCAGAGCCACGACGGCGGGTCGCATAGCCTTGAAGGCGGCATCCACAACCTCATTATGGCGGATGTTTGCGAAGAATATGGCGACAATAAGGATGACGACAAACGACGGAATAACCACCCCCAATATGGCGGCAACGGCACCGAGAAGTCCCCTCACCTTATACCCCACAAAGACCGAGGTATTAAGCGATATCGGGCCCGGAGCGGATTGTGCTATGGTCAGCAACTCCAAGAACTCCTCACGGGCAACCCACCCTCTGCGGTCTATGACCTCACGCTCGATGAGCGGAATCATAGCATAGCCTCCACCGAAGGTAAAGAGCCCAATCCTAAAAAATGATATAAAGAGTTGCCAAATCATCCTACATATTATTTACTACGGAGAGCATCGACACCGCCATAACCGCTGCCGTCTCCGTTCTCAAACGCATCGTGCCGAGGGTTATCTCCTCGAAGCCCTGCTCCACCGCCAGACGTATCTCCTCCGGCGAGAAATCCCCCTCGGGGCCTATCAACACCAGCGCATCCTCGCCCTTCGTAACGGCAGAGGCGAGGTAGCGTTTTCCCACGACGGGCGTATCGCAGTGAGCAATGAACTTTCGCCCCTCAAAAGGGCGGCACACCAACTCCCGAAACGGGGTCATATCCTCCAACGAGGGGAGGTAGGCCTTCAAGGATTGCTTGACCGCCGAGGTTATCACCTTCATCTCTCGGTCGTACTTTATCACCCGTCGCTCGCTATGGTCGCACTCCAAGGCGACGAAGGCATCGACACCTATCTCGGTAGCCTTCTCCAAGAACCACTCGTAGCGGTCGATATTCTTTGTCGGAGCCACCGCCATAGTGAGGCGATAGCCACGCTTCTCGAACTCCTGCTCGGTGGTCTCAACCCTGACCGTGCAGTGCTTCGCCGAGTCGGAGATAATCCGACAGCAGTACATCGCCCCCCGACCATCGGTTATATGGAGCATATCGCCAACACCCTTGCGCAACACCTTTACGGCGTGGCGGGACTCCTCCTCGGGGAGGGTATATTCCGGCAGAGTGATATCCGGAGCATAAAATAATTGCATAGCGTCGAAAATATTATTACTTTTGCGATGTACAAAGATAATAATTTTTTACGCAAATGAGACGTTATATAGTCGTATTATCCGTTTTATTGACGGCTTTGAGTATGAGCAACTGCAAAAACGAAACAAAAAGAGAACCAAATCCATTCTTCGAGGAGTGGACCACGCCATACGGAGTGCCTCCGTTTGACCGCATTCGGGCCTACCACTATGAGCCTGCCTTCGAGCGTGCGATGTCGTTGCACAATGAGGAGATTGCAGCCATAGTTGCCAATCCGGAGCCTGCGACCTTTGAGAATACGCTGGCGGAGATGGACCGCTCGGGACGTATGCTCTCGGATGTGAGCAACATCTTCTCGATGATGTGCGCCGCCGAGACCTCCGAGGAGCTGATGGCATTGGAGGGTAAGATTATGCCTCTGCTGGCCGGACACAGCGATGCTATACTTATGAACGAGGCGCTGTTCGAGCGTGTGAAGGCGGTCTATGACTCACGCCTGAGCCGTGACCTCACACCGGAGCAGATACGTCTGTCGGAGTTGGTGTATGACAACTTCGTGCGCAGCGGAGCACTGCTCGACGAGCAGCAGAAGAGCCGTCTGAAACAGATTAACGAGGAGCTGTCGGCAGCGACCGTGCATTTCAGCAACAACATCCTCGCCGAGAACAACAACTACAAGCTGGTGCTCTCGAAGAGCGACGTGGAGCGACTGCCCGCATCCGTGCGTGATGCCGCACGTGTCAAGGGTTCCGAAATGGGCTACGACAACAAGTATGTCTTTACGCTGCACCAGCCAAGCCTCATCCCGTTCCTTACCTACTCCTCCGACCGCAAGTTGCGAGAGGAGATTTATCGGGCATACATAAACCGAGGCAACAACGACAACGAGTATGACAACAAGCAGATAATCAACGATATGATTCGTCTGCGCACCGAGAAGGCGCAGATGCTGGGCTACAACTCCTACGCCGAGTACGTCACCTCGAAGCAGATGTCGGGCTCTCCAAAGGCTGTGTACAGTCTGCTGGAAGAGATATGGACTCCGGCGCTGAATCGTGCAAAGGAGGAGCTGGCCGATATGATAACCCTATACAGCGAGGAGCACGAGGGCAACAAGGACTTTGCATCGTGGGACTGGTGGTACTACGCCGAGAAGGTGCGCCAGAAGCGTTACTCGCTCAACGAGGAGCACGTGCGCTCGTTCTTCTCGCTGGATAATGTGCGTCAGGGAGTCTTCAACCTCGCCAACCGTCTGTATGGCATCACCTTCCGCCCGATATCGGTGCCTCTCTACCACAAGGAGGTCTCCGCATTCGAGGTCTTGGATGCCGACGAGTCACACCTCGGCGTGCTCTACTTCGACTTCCACCCTCGTGCAGGCAAGGGTCAGGGCGCTTGGTGCGGATACTTCCGTGAGCAGAGTTACGACAAGGAGGGCAAGCGTACCGCCCCCGTGGTGAGCATCGTCTGCAACTTCACCCGCCCATCGGAGAGCACCCCGTCGCTACTCTCGCTTGACGAGGTCACCACGCTCTTCCACGAGTTCGGACACGCACTTCACTTCCTCTTTACGGATGTGCCTTACAGCGGGCTGATAAATGTCGAGGGCGACTTCGTCGAGTTGCCGTCGCAGATACTCGAAAACTGGGCCTTTGAGCCGGAGATGCTCAAAACATACGCCGTACACCACCGCACCAAGGAGGTTATCCGTGATGCAATGATTGAGCGCATACGCCGCAGCACCCTCTTCAATCAGGGCTTTGCAACCACCGAGTTGCTGGCAGCTGCACTGAGCGATATGGATATTCACTCGACGACCAAGTACGAGCCGATAGATGTCGATGGCTTCGAGTACAACTCGCTCTACGAGCGTCGTGGTATGATTCCGCAGATTGAGCCTCGCTACCACTACACCTACTTTGCCCACATCTTCGCCGGCGGATACTCGGCAGGATACTACTTCTACATCTGGGCCGAGGTGCTCGACAAGGATGCCTTCGAGGCATTCCGTGAGAGTGGCGACCTCTTCGACCGCCGCACCGCCGCACGCTTCCGTGAGGAGGTGCTCTCCAAGGGTGGCTCGGCAGACGGAATGTCGCTCTACACCGCCTTCCGTGGGGCTGCACCGGACAAGACCGGACTGCTCAAAGCACGTGGTCTGTGGGTAGAACCCGAGCCGGAGGAGACCGACACAGAGAGGGATACCGATGGCGAAGAGCCCGAACAGGAGCCCATTGGCAGACTTTCAAATGAAGAGTAACCAGAAAATAAACAATAAGAACGTATGAAAAAAGGATTTTTGATTATGGCTATTTCCGTACTTATGGCGGGTTGCGGAGGCGAGCAGATGCCTACCGTACAACTGCCGGAAATCGACACCACAAACCCACTGCTTGCCGAGTGGGAGACCCCACACGAGACACCTCCGTTTGACCAAATCAAGGTGGAGCACTATGAGCCGGCATTCGACACCGCCATCGCTGTCAGCCGTGCCGAGATTGACGCAATCGTAAACAACCCTGCCAAGCCTACCTTCGCCAACACAATCGTAGCGTTGGAGAAGCACGGAGCACTGCTCAACCGCATCGCCGGCATATTCTTCAATATGCTCGAAGCAAACACCTCGGAGCAGATGCAGAGTATTGCAATGCGTGTGCAGCCTAAACTCACGGAGCTGGGCAACGACGAGTCGCTCAACCCCGACCTCTTCAAGCGTGTGAAGGAGGTATATGAGCATCCGGGCCTCTTCCTCTCGAAGGAGGACAAGAAGCTGCTCGAAGATACCTACAAGGGCTTTGTACGCAGTGGAGCCAACCTCTCCGACGAGGATAAGGAGCTGTATCGTCAATATACGGGCGAGCTCTCGTCGCTGACACTTCAATTCGGCCAGAACTCTCTGGCGGCAACAAACGACTTCTCGCTCAACATCCGCAGCGCAAAGAGAGTCGCCGAGTTGCCGGACTTTGCGAAGGAGAGTATGGCAGAGGAGGCCAAGGCTCGTGGCGAGAAGGGATGGACTGTGACCCTCAAAGCCCCAAGCTATGTACCATTTATGACCTATTCGTCGCAGCGTGACTTGAAGGAGCAGCTGTGGCGTGCATACAACTCCCGTGCGCTCGGCGGCAAGTTCGACAACTCGGACAACATCCGCCGCATCACCACCCTGCGCCTCCAAATTGCGAAGCTGCTGGGCTATGAGTGCTATGCAGACTACATCCTCGACAACCGTATGGCAGAGAATACCCCTACGGTAAACACCTTCTTGGAGGAGTTGTTGGCGCAGACCAAGGAGTTCGCCATCAAGGATTACCAGACCATCGCCGCCTACGCCGCAGAGCAGGGCTTGGAGGACGAGATGATGCCGTGGGACTTCGGCTATTACAGCGAGAAGTACAAGAACGAGAAGTACGCCGTGAGCGACGAGATGGTAAAGCCTTACCTGCAACTCGACGCTGTGCGTGAGGCGATATTTATGCTTGCAAACCGCCTCTACGGCATCACATTCGCTCCGGCAGAGAATATCTCCGTATATCACCCCGACGTGACGGCATACGAGGTCAAGGATAAGGATGGCAGCCATCTGGCGGTGCTCTACCTCGACTTCTTCCCTCGTGAGTCGAAGCGTTCCGGTGCTTGGATGACCGAGTTCCGCAGCACCAGCGAGGAGAATGGCAAGGAGGTGCGCCCGCTGGTATCCCTCGTGATGAACTTCACGAAGCCTACCGAGACCACCCCGTCGCTCATCACTTTCGACGAGTTCACAACCTTCCTGCACGAGTTCGGACACTCGCTGCACGGTATGCTGGCACGTGGCAAGTACGAGTCGCTCAACGGCACAAGCGTATATCGTGACTTTGTGGAGTTGCCTTCGCAGATTCTCGAAAATTGGGCCTACGAGAAGGAGTACCTCGACCTCTGGGCGAAGCACTACCAAACCGGCGAGACCATCCCTGCCGAGCTTATTGAGCGCATCATTGCGGCCAAGAACTACAACGCCGCCTATGGCAATGTCCGCCAGCTCTCGTTCGGTATGACCGATATGGCTTGGCATACGCTCACAGAGCCTTATACGGGCGATATTGAGGCCTTCGAGAAGGCGTCGATGAAGCCTACGCAGATAACTCCGGAGATAGACGGTATAGCGATGGCTCCTGCCTTCGGTCACATCTTCTCGGGCGGCTACGCAGCGGGATACTATGGCTACAAGTGGGCAGAGGTGCTGGCGGCCGACGGATTCTCACTCTTCAAGGAGAAGGGCATCTTCGACCGTGGCTCCGCCGACAAGTTCCGTGCGCTGCTCTCGTCGGGCGGCAAGGAGCATCCGATGACGCTCTACGTGCGCTTCCGTGGCCACAAGCCTCAGACCAAGGCGTTGATTGACCAGATGGGACTGAGCAAGGAGTAACCTGCCTCCTCTTATATAAGGCATAAAGAGCCTCTCAAAAGCGAGAAGAGGCTGTCCGCAGAGTTGTCGGACAGACTCTTTTGCGTTAGGGGGGGAGGGG
>JAFULF010000039.1 GCA_017483225.1 Alistipes sp. | reverse complement strand
CGGCCTTATCATTTTTTATTTTAAGGTGGAGATTTCAACGCTCTCGATAAGTGGCGTGGAGGGAGCATACTCGGCGTATGTGACCTTCACGACAGTTGAGAGGAAGGAAGAAATCGCCCATCCCACACGCACGAAAATCTCTTTTTGAGCAGACAAATGCAAGGCCTACGAAAAATACCGAGGCAGAAGCAAAAAAAAGTCGGACATCCTCTCGGACATCCGGCCTTATCATTTTTTATTTTAAGGTGGAGATTTCAACGCTCTCGATAAGTGGCGTGGAGGGAGCATACTCGGCGTATGTGACCTTCACGACAGTTGAGAGGAAGGAAGAAATCGCCCCTTAAAATGAAAAATTACTTGATGCGCTCGTAATACTCGCGAGTACGAGTATCCACACGGATACGGTCACCAGTATTGATAAACAGAGGCACCTTGATAGTTGCGCCGGTGTTTACGGTAGCAGGTTTGAGCGAGTTTGTAGAGGCGGTATCGCCCTTGATTCCTGGCTCGGTGTAGGTAACCTCCATATCTACGATTGGTGGGAGCTCGGCCGAGAGAACGGTCTCCTTCTCGGTGTGGAACATAACCTCCACAATCTGGCCGTCGGCCATCAAGTCGTAGTTGTTGATGAGGCTCTTCTCGATGTTAATCTCCTCGAAGGTCTCGCAGTGCATAAAGTGAGCACCGAGGTCATCCTCGTAGGTAAACTGATATGGGCGACGCTCTACACGTACCTGCTCAATCTTCTGGCTAACAGAGGAGAAGGTGTTTTCGAGAACACGACCATTTTCGAGGTTTTTGAGCTTTGAGCGTACAAAAGCAGGGCCCTTACCGGGCTTGCAGTGCTGGAAATCGACAACAAGGAAGGTCTTGCCATCCATCTCGATACACATACCGATTTTAATATCAGCGGCTGTAATTGTCATAGTTGTATTATTTTAGTTTATTGTGATTTCGTCGAATACGGGTGCAAAAGTATAAAAAATTCTGCAAACTCCAAGAGTTCAGCCCATTTATATCTCCATCAGCACCGTCACGGGGGCAATCTTCTCCAAGCGCTCACGTCCGTGGATTTCGGGTATTCCTACCAAGAATACGAACTCCTTGATGCGGATGCTGTAAGGTTTGCCGTCACGGTAGATGGTCATCTGCTCCAACGACCGAGCAACGCCCTCGGCGGTACCTCCCGTAGCGAGCACATCGTCGAGCACCGTAATCTCTATAACATCTCCGGTAGGGACTCCCGCAGCGATATCGCTCAGGCGGTAGTAGAGCTTGTCGAAGCCGTACTCCTTCTCAATCTTCACCTCCACGAGGTCGCCGTCGTTGAATGGCAGCTTGCCGCTCTTGCGCAAGGGGATTACATTCTCCACGGCACTGCCCTCCTTCGTGAGCAGTGGCGCAGCGAAGAGGAAGGCACGAGCCTCCGGAGCCACCACGTTAGGGGCTGTGGTATATTTGTTGAGTGCCTCGATGACCTCTCCAAAGGCCTTTCTCGACTGCAAAAACGGTATGATATCAATAAAATTGATACCCTCCTTCGGGAAGTTCTTGTAGAATTTCAGTGTCTCAATCATAGTATTGATTATTAACGATGTACAAAGATATGAAATTACTCTAAAATATTCATTATTTTTCGGCGGTGTTTTTCAAATATCTTATCCACCTTGGCGTTGAAGGCGACGATATCCTTCGGCATCTGCTGCGGCGCCGGCACGCAGGTCTTGACTTTGAGTACCTTGCGCACCAGAGGCTTATTCAGGTAGGTAGCCTTGCCCTCACGCTCGTAGGCCTTGGCTACGAATGCCGAGGAGAGGTCGAACATACCACGGCCGGCGATGCAGTGCGGAATGTCTCGCTGTGCCGCCACCCACACGGGAACGGTGAATGTGGCAACGGGGTGTCCCACGGCAATCTCCATATGCGGGTTGGAGCCACAGACGATGACGATGCAGGCGATGCTCGACGGGCGGGGCACAATGTAGTTTGCCTCTCGGTGGGGCTTATCGTCGGCGAGGATGTCGCCCTTGTCGGCACTGAAAAAGGAGCGTGAGTAGCCCACAAAGTCCTCCACGGCAAAGGCCCGACGGCCACGCATCTGCGCCTGCACGGTGCGGTAGCGACGCTCACTTGCGCCTCGCTCGGAATCACGGCCTGCGAAGCTGAAATTGGTACGGATATCGTACCCCTCCGCACGCTTATCGACATCGTAGCGGCGATATCCGTCGCCCCAGATTTCGAAGTATGCGGCACCACCCTGCGAGTCGCCCACGCCGATATTCGACTGAAAGTCGGCCCGACGGGGGTACTTCGACAGCAGAGCCTCAAACTCCTCCACCGTAGCACACTCTCGCAACGCCGTGCCCATCAGCCCGTAGTTTGACTGCGTATAGTCCGTCCCGCTCCCGTTGCCCTGCTTCAAGTTCTTGGTTGCAGTACTTATGATGCCGAGGCCCTCCGAGTTGAGGCCTCCATAGACGGTATTTTTGGAGTGGTAGGAGTTCACCAACGCCGTGAAGGGGTACTTTCCGTCGTCGAAGTATGCCACACGGGTATCTCGGGTCGTGGTCTGGTCACGATGCTTCCAGAGAATCACACCACCCTCCTTCGAGGCACGGGCGGCGACGATGGCCGAGGAGCAGGCCTCTGCCCTACCCCAGCAGAGCAGGACTGCAAGAATACAGATTACGACTCTCATAACTCCTCCTGCAACATCTTTATAGCGTAGGCGGTTGCCCGCTGTATGATTTGTCCACGGTCGGTGCCGCAGTTACGGCAGACGGCATAGGTCTTGTCGGGTGTGGAGATTCCAATCCATACCGTTCCGACAGGCTTCTCGGCACTGCCTCCCGTAGGGCCTGCAATGCCCGTGGTAGATACTCCGTAGGTGGCACCGGATATGCGACGCACACCCTCGGCCATCTGACACGCCACCTGCTCCGAGACGGCACCGTGGCTCCTTATCGCCTGCTCATCAACGCCAAGCACCTCGTACTTCGCCTCGTTGCTGTACGAGACCACGCCGCAGAGGAAGTATTGCGAAGCTCCCGCCTGCGCCGTGAACTTTGAGGCGATGTTGCCACCCGTACAACTCTCTGCCACAGAGAGGGTCTCGCCCCGCTCAATGAGTCGCTGATGCACCATCTGCTCGACGGATGCCTGCTCGAAGCCGACTATCGCCTCGGGGATTATGTCGTACAACTTCGCAAACTCACGGTCAATAACCTGACGTACACTCTCGCCATCGACCTCATACGCCGACAGGCGCAGGCGCACGATGTTGGGTGCAGGCAGGTATGCCAACTTCAAGTATGGCGGCAGTGCATCCTCCCACGCCGCAATGCGCTCGGCAAGTATCGACTCGGCGATACCCGACGTAATCATCGTGCGGTGGAGAATCGCCCGCAAGGCAAATCGGTTTTTCAGGCGTGGCAGAACCTCATCCTCCATAAGATGCACCATCTCAAACGGCACACCGGGCAGGCTGACAACCACCTTGCCGTCACGCTCGAACCACATTCCCGGTGCTGTGCCGTGCCCATTATGCAGCACCGTGCAGCACTCCGGCACCATCGCCTGACCCCGATTCAGGTCATTGAAGGCGACGCCTCGCCGTGCAAGCAGCGTGCGAACATGCTCCGCCGTCGCCTCATCGTATCGGAGCGAGGAGCCGAAGTATCGGGCAAGGGCGTGTTTCGTGATATCATCCTTCGTGGGGCCGAGGCCTCCCGTGATAATTACAATGTCCGACACGGAGAGCGAGCGGTCGAGTGTCCGGACAATCTGTCCGGCATCGTCGCCGATAGATGTACGCTCGGCAACCACAACTCCCAGAGCGTTGAGGCTCTGCGAGATATACTGCGAATTGGTATCGAGAATCTGTCCTATGAGAATCTCGTCACCGATGGTTATAATCGTTGATTTCATACTCTTCTATTCGGATGCTTCGGAGGGCTCAACCTCCTCCGGCTTGATGAGCGAGCGGCATATATCGCCGACAAGTTGCGGGCCGTCATACACAAAACCCGTATATACCTGCACCAGAGTTGCTCCCGCCGCAAGCATCTGATGTACGTCGGCAGGGGTCATCAGACCGCCCACGCCGATGATAGGATAGGTGCCATTCGAGCGGGCATATATACGTCGCACCACCTCCACCGAGCGACGAGTGAGCGGGCGACCGCTGATTGTGCCTATGCCGAGCGACTTCAACTTCTGCGACGGCGTGGCAAGTCCCTGCGTGTGGGTTGTGGAGTTTGTCGCCACAATGCCGTCGAGCGGCGTGTCTATCATTATGTCGGTCATCATATCTATATCCTCGTTGGAGAGGTCGGGAGATATTTTGAGCAATATCGGACGATACTGGTTCTGCCCCCTGCGGAAGTCGAACAACGGCTCCAAGATGGCCATAATACTCTCACGGGTACGTGGCACGTACTGCTTGAAGGTGGTATTGTAGCTCACATTCACGGTGAAGTAATCGACATACTGGTAGAGGTTGCGGAAGACTCGCAGGTAGTCGGCCGGCGCATTCTCCGGCGGAGTGATGGTGTTTTTGCCGATGTTACACCCTACAACCACGTTCTTGTTGCCACTGCGCAGGTTGGAGATAACCCTCTCCAAGCCCTTGCTGGACAGGCCTATACGATTCAGAATCGCCTTATCATCCTCCAAACGGAAGACACGAGGCTTCGGATTGCCGGGCTGATGCATAGGCGTTACCGTGCCTATCTCGACGAAGCCAAAGCCCAGAGCACCGAGTTCCCGAAAAATCTCTCCGTTGCGGTCATATCCTGCGGCGATACCCACGGGGTTGCGGAATTTCAGACCAAAGACCTCCCGTTCAAGCGAGGGGTGATGCACCGCATATATCTTGCCCATAAGCCACTTCGCCCCGGGCACCCTGCCGAGCGAGTGCAGCAGCATAATTGCCCAATCGTGAGCACGTTCCGCACCAAGAAGCGGTACCAATATGCGTAGTAACTTAAACATCGTCGTCGTTTAATACAAGGCAAAGATAGTAATTTTTTAGAAAAACTCTCTTCTGTAAGCGTATCTATTGCGCAAGGACTCAAAATCGGCCGTTCCGCATTTGAGCGGCTCGCTCTCCTTTTTGAGGTCGCAGAACTCCCCTATCAAGCCACACATCTGCTCCCACGATATCTCCTTCGGGGAGGAGTGCTCCACCCCCTCGGGATACCAGTTCATCAGAGGCATTCCAAGGAACGAGGCGACGGCACGCACCGACATCGCCGAGGCGTTGGCCTTGCCCTGCAACGAGTATCCTGCCACGTGAGGTGTCGCCACAAAGGCCTTATCAAGCAGGCGGGCATCTATATTCGGCTCGTTCTCCCACACATCCACGGCACACTGCAAATCCTTGCGCAGCAGTGCTTCGGTAGCAACAACCTCGCCACGTGAGGCGTTGATAATGGTGGCTCCGGAGTGTAGCAGGGCGACGTTCTCTCGGTGTATCATATGGTGGGTTGTGGCGTTGAGCGGAACGTGGAGCGTCAGTATATCCGACTGCTCCATAACCTCTTCAAGCGACAGGAAGCCCAGATGCTCACGAGCCTCACGTGGCGGGTCGCAGCAGAGCACCCGAAAGCCCCACGCCTCGGCATACTCCTTGACCAGCCGTCCGACACTACCCACGCCAACGATACCGAGCGTGCGCTGCTGCGGCACGAAGCCCTCCCGCTCCGCCATAAGGGCAAGCGTTGCGGCAACCCACTGCAACACACCCCGTGCATTGCACCCCGCAGCCGTCGTGACAATCACCCCGTGCGCACGACACCAATTCATATCTATATGGTCGAAGCCGATGGTCGCCGTGGCGATGAGGCGCACACGTGAGCCTGCGAGCAGGGAGGCATCGCAACGGGTACGGGTACGCACGATAAGTGCCTCTGCATCACGCACATCGGCGGCCGAGATTGCACGCCCTTCGAGATACGCCACCTCGGCAAACGGCTCGAACACGCCTTCAAGAAACGGAATGGCTCTATCGATAACTATCTTCATAACTTGCGTAAAATTACACAAATGTAACTATTTTGTTAGAAATTTGCTATATTTGATGTAGTTTGATTAAGATTCTTTGAGTATCAAACCATTAAGAAGAACTTGCATGAGAATGGGCAATGGATAAGAAATTGCTAACTTGTTTTGTTACACTATATTCCTCATGCTTTTCAAATAACTCTTTTATTATCTGAGTACAAAAGTACGAATTATTTTTCAAATCGAAGCATCTGACAGCAGTAATCTTACTATCCTGCAAAAAATGACATAACAGATTCGAAGCCGAGTTCACCAAACCACAGGCAAAGGTAATTCGTGTTCTTTTCGTCCAAGCAAGGTCAAGCCCTGCGGGTGTCGTGGAAAAATCATCCTCGCCCCGTAGGGCTTGCGGTATTTTTCCACACAACCTTGCCTGACGAGAACACGACCTTTTAGAGCCTGTAGTTTGGGAACTCCGGCCCCGAATAGCCGGACTAACAAGAAAATAATAATGTTATGTCAAAAGCTAAAAGGTACACACTAGAAACACTCCTACCTCTGAATGTTTCATACGACAGTGATCACGGATTGACGCAGGAAGATGTCGATATGGTCAATTCTCTTGTAGAGGTAATAGAAAGCACTCGTTCAGAGCATACTCCGAAGATTGGTGATAGAGTTGTCTATACTCAGAAAGGTGGCGAGTATCATCCTCATGGCTTGATAGAGAAAAAACATGAGGACAAATTCTATGTTTGCCTCGATCCGTTTATTCCATTTGTATGGGAAAGCGACACTGCTATTAAAGTGGATGTCAGCGGTGGCCCGTTCTATCACGCAGATGCCGATAAATTCAAGTTCATAGGCTGGGCTGAAGCCGATTTCAAGGAATGGGGACACTGTGGAGCAACAGCAAACGGAACGGTCAGATTCAAGGCTAAAGTTCCTCTATGGGCTTATTCTGAGCCTAATCCCTTATACGGAGATTTCACAACCAAGGACTGGAAGAAGATCACTTTGCGTAAGCGTAAAGAGGGTAATCTATACGACTCGATGCAGATTGCGTTCCGTGATGAAGATGAATTGCAGGAGTATATCAAAGATCACAACGGAACAATATTCACCTGTTCCGACCCTACCTTGTTCGTGCTATGGTGCTACAAGCGTCAATTCGAGTTCCTCACACTTGACGAATGGAACAAGATTGATGCTGAAACCGTAGAGCGTAGGTTATCATACCAACCTGAACAGGCCAAGATAATAAAGGATACGCAGAAGCATATCACGACCTACTATCGCATCAAACCGGAATCAGATAATACTAACCTTTAACACTAATCATTATGCAGACAACAGCAGCAACATCAACAGGTCATACCGACCTGCTATCAGGTATCTTGAAGGTACAAGTAAGAAACGAAGAGAAGATTACGGAGCAAGACCGTATCTATTGCCAGAATCAGCAGGACGAGCTTTACAAGACGCTCGACCAGATTGCCTGGTGGTACAACATCTTCAAGGCGGAAGCCGACAAGTACGAAGGTCGTATCAAGTTCAAGTATGAGGAGAACGGCAGCAATACCGTCCGTAGTTATCACGATTATTACAACAAGGAGAAGGAGG
>JAFULF010000038.1 GCA_017483225.1 Alistipes sp. | reverse complement strand
CTAAATTGAGGGTACATAATGGTATGTCAAGAAGATATCGAAGACTATTTATAGATGAATATTTCAGGCTAAATACAGGTAGAAAATGCGGGAAAATACCCGCATTTATCTACTAATTCTGACCAATAAACAGATATTGCCCCGATTTTATCTACTATTTTGACCAATAAGCCCCCGCCCCTCTGCCTCCCTGCCCTCTCGCAGAAAAACAGAAAAGGTCGAAAGCATTACTTTCGACCTTTCAGTGACTCCGCCAGGATTCAAACCTGGAACCGCTTGATCCGTAGTCAAGTACTCTATTCAGTTGAGCTACGGAGCCATTTGCTGATTGCGAGTGCAAATATAGGGTGTTTTTTCTTTACCACCAAATATTTTGAAGAAAAATTAAAAATATTTTCACTCACACCTCTCTCGCCTACTTCTTGACCTCTCGCTCCGGATTCTCCCGCAGGAACTGCTCCCAGGACTGCGTGCCACGCTTCTTCGCCCGCTTATCGCCACCTAACCCTTTGACTCTCTGCGCTCCAAGCACAGCCTCGATAGGGCTGGATGTGGTGTAGTAGTGGCACAAGGCGACAGCCATACCGTCCGTAGCATCCAGACGGCGTGGTGGCTCCTTGATGCCGAGGCTCCTCATAACGATACCCGACACCTGCTCCTTGGATGCGCCACCCGTGCCCGTGATAGCCTGCTTCACTCGGCTGGGGGCATACTCGAAGACCTCCTTATTGCGGCTCAGAGCGGCAGCCATAGCCACCCCCTGCGCTCGTCCGAGTTTGAGCATACTCTGCACATTCTGTCCGAAGAAGGGCGACTCCAAGGCCACCTCCCTCGGCTCATAGTCGGCGACGAGCTGGCAAACCCGGTCAAAGATATAGCGCAACTTCGCATAGGGGTTATCAATCTTGTGCAGGTCGATATCCCCAAGCACCACGGGGCGGATGGTTCGACCCTCCACCTCCAAGACGCCATAACCGGTATAGTTCGTACCGGGGTCTATGCCGAGTATTCTGTATATTGCCATTGGTACAAAGAGATGGGGTTGGGCAAGCTCTCCTGCCCAACCCCTATCACATTCTATTTCAGCAGCTCCGCAAGGCGAGCCTCTACCTCCTCTCCACGGAGGTTCTTTGCGATGATGATGCCCGTCGAGCAGTCGATGAGGAAGTTTGTAGGGATAGACTCCACAACGTAATCCTCGCCGGCAGTGCCACCGAAGCCCTCCAAGGTGCTGACATTCACCCACGTCATCTCCTGACGCTTCATAGCACCCTTCCAAGCCTCCGCCTTCTTATCAAACGACACGCCGAAAATCTCGAAGCCCTTGCCGTGATACTTCTTATACGCCTCACGCAGGTATGGCATCTCGCCCATACAAGGGCCGCACCACGATGCCCAGAAGTCGAGCAGCACGTAACGGTTGCCCTCCTTCTCAACGACCGACTTCAACGACACGTTGTTGCCATTTACGTCAGGCTGCTCGATGTCGATATAGATAGGCACGATGTCGCTACCCTCCACCTGCGGCTCGGTGCGCATCTTGCGCTCGGCACGTGCCAACGCATCCTTGACAATCTGCAACTCGGCAACCTCGCCCTCCAACGCCGACAACTTGGCCTTCATCTCGGCAGCAGAGAGCTCGTAGCCCTTAACCTCCAAGAGGAGGTTTACGCCGAAGATGTTGTCGAGGTTTTCGTCAATAGCCTTATTGAGCATCTGGTCGTACTCGCCTCTGATGGCCGCACGTGCAGCATCGTCAGCCGCCTGTGCGTAGTTCTGGTTGATGCGTGTCATCTCGGCGTTGAATGTGCTGTAAGCCTCATTTGCAGGGGTACCCTCGATGGTCACGATGTCGGTTGCGCTATCGGCATTAACCCTTACCGTGCCCCTCTCCGTGAAGAGCATAGCGACCATATCCTCGCCCACACGCACGGCACACAGCTGCGGCTCGGCATCCTCCAAGACGAAGCGGAACTCGCCATTCTGCATCTGTGTCTCTGCCAAGACCTTGCCACCACGCTGTGGCTCACACAGCGTCACCGTATCATCCTCAATGCCGAGGACCTTACCCTCCACAACACAACGGTTGCCACTATTGCAGGCAACCACTGCGGCTGCCATTGCCAAAATCAAAAGAATCTTTTTCATTGTCTGTTATTTTTTATTTTCTACACTCTTTTCAAGCTCCTCGACACGCTTTTTCAGGTCGGGCAGCATCTTGAAGACGGCAAACGAGCGGTGGTAGCCCATACCCGGCAGTGCCGGATAGCCAAAGCGAATCTCGCCGTCGGCAACATCCTTGTCGATGCCCGACTTCGAGCCTATCTTCACACGGTCGCCGATTGTCACGTGGTCGGCAATGCCCACCTGTCCCGCCAGGAAGCAGTTGCTACCCACCTTCGAGGTGCCGGCAATACCCGTCTGCGCCGACGAGACGGTATTCTCGCCAACCTGCACATTGTGTCCTATCTGAATCAGGTTATCCAGCTTAACGCCTCGGCGGATAATCGTCGAGTCGGTCTTTGCTCGGTCGATGCAGGTGTTGGCACCAATCTCGACATCATCCTCGATGATTACGTTGCCCAGCTGCGGAATCTTGTCGAAACCACCCTGCGCATTAGGCGCAAAGCCAAAACCGTCGGCACCAATGACCGCTCCGGCGTGTATGATGCATCGCTGACCGATTACGCACCCCTCGTAAATCTTCACGCCGGCATAGAGTGTCGTCTGCGCACCGATGCGCACACCGTCGCCAACGTAGCACTGCGGGTATATCTTTGCGCCATCCTCGATGACTGCGCCATCCTCGATGACCGCAAAGTCGCCGATATAGCACCCCTCGCCCACCTGCGCCTTGTCCGATATGGAGGCACGTGGCGAGATGCCGCTCTTCTGCGGTTTCATCGCATTGTACATTTCGAGCAGTTGGAGAACACAAGCGCCCACATTATCCACCTTGATAAGCGTGGTCGTCAGCTCGCCCTTCGGCTCGAAACTCCTATCCACCAAGACGATAGAGCAGGCCGTCGTATATACATACTGCTCATATTTGGGATTGGTCAGGTAACTCAATCCACCCTCCTTGCCACCCTCAATCGAGGATACCGTATGTACGGCCGCATCTTTATTTCCGACAATCTCGCCGCCAAGTAGGCCGGCAATCATCTCTGCTGTAAATTGCATCTTTCTATCTTGTTTTTTGTTACAAATACCTCTTTATGTCAACGCCCTCGGGCATAAAGTCCGACACCTCACGACCAAACGAGAGCAACTCTCGCACGATGCTCGACGATATGTGGGCATACTCGTCAGGGGTTACCAGCATCACCGTTGTCAGGTCCGGGAACAGACGGCGATTCGTCGCCTCAATAGAACGCTCAAAATTGAAATCTGTTGTGTTGCGAATACCTCGAATCATCGCTACCGCCCCCACCTCACGTGCGAAGTCGCCCGTCAGCGTGGAGTACTTCGCCACACTTACACGAGGCTCGTTGCGATACAAATCCTCAATCAGTCGCAGACGACTATCCACCGAGAGCAATCCCCGCTTCGACACATTGTCGCCCACGGCAATCACCACCTCGTCAAACAGGCGCAACGCCCCCTCGACGAGTGACTCGTGACCTCTGGTAAATGGGTCAAACGACCCCGGAAATAACGCTATTCGCTTCATCTTTCAATCCTTTATCTTACAAAGATAACATTTTATTTTGAAATTATACAATCACTCGCCAAAGAGTATCCATAAAAACTCTTTGCGTTCAACTATTGACTTTTGTATTCAATTTTTGTATATTTGCACTATCAATCACAAAAACCAAATCAACTATGAGTAAATATCTGTTTTTCTACTCCGTCATTGCAACGGCGGTGGTTGCGGCGCTATGTGCCGGTGGCGGCTCGCTTCTAAAAGAGAATCGGCGATTAAAGGGGAATCAAACTGCGCTCTGCAACGACGTAGTGCGCTATCGCACGGCAGCTGAGGAGGCTGCGGCATCGGTACAGGCCCTGCGCCTGCGATGTGGCGAGTACGAGGAGATGCGTGCAGCGGATGCCGAGCGCATCCGCAGTATGGGCATCCGACTGCGCCGATTGGAAGCGGTAGCAACCACCCACACGGAGAGTTCAATCCGCATCAAGGCCCCGCTCCGAGATACAATTATTGAACGTGACACAATCCTGCTTTGTGACACCCTGCGCATCCGAGATACCATCCGTCTGTTCCATTGGCAGGATGCGTGGGTCACCGTCAGCGGGAGCATCGACAGCACAGAGGTAGAGTGCCGTGTGCGGAGCATCGACACCCTGCGGCAGATTGTCCACCGCATACCCCGACGTTTTCTCTTCTTCCGCTACGGCACCAAGGCGATACGTCAGGAGATAATCTCCTCCAACCCCCACACCCAAATCGTATATACGGAGTACATCGAGCTCTCCCGCCGCCGCAGACGATAGATATTCGGCTCCGAGAGTGGTTTATGAAGGCTCGTCTTGCTTTATTGGGCAATATTTTCTATATTTGTAGAGGCTGTAAAGTTTTTCAGCGCTCCAAATTTTCGTTCAACTTAAAAACAAGTTAGTTATGAAGAGATTTTTCATCTGCTTTTTGGCCATTACGGCACTGCTCTCTTTCGATGCCTCGGCGCAAGAGAAGGGCGACATGTACGTAGGAGGAATTGTCGGCGTTGGTCTGACTTCGTTAGAGGGTAATACGAGCATCTCCGCCGGACTTGGGTTTGACTTTGGATACTTTGCCGCCAAGAATCTCAATATTGGGGCCGGCGTAGCATACACTATCGCAGCTGGCGACAGCGTGGTACACACCCTCACGCTCGGGCCATCTCTCTCGTATTACGTAAAACTATGTGACAAGTTCTACTATATCCCCGGATTAGACCTCGCCTTCGTTTATGGCAATACGGATGGTATCAATATGCCAGGATTCGGCGTAGGACTTAACCTTGGCAGTTTTGAGTTCCGTCCGACACCACACTTCGGCTTTGCCGTAAAACTGCTCTCGTTTACCTATATGTACTTCTCCGTCGAGGGATATTATGGCATAAATGGTGTCAATTTCAACCTCGGAATCAACCCTTCGGCAGGTCTTAACTACTATTTCTAATACCTCTTTGCAGGTATTGTAAAGCGCAGGCAAATGCTTGCGCTTTATTTATCTTATCACGGTCATATTGTCTTCTCTCGCCTGCGCAGATAGATGACGCCCAATGGCAATGCCCTTCGCTCCTTAGACTATCTTTGCGCCTGACCTTAATCGACCTTAATTGACCTTACCTGGCCCTACCCGACCTTTCGTTGCGCAACGATAAAGGCTATTAAAGGTTGTTAAAGGAGATTAAGGGAAACGCAGACGCTTTTTCTGGGGGGGGGCTCCCCCTTCGGGGCTTATTGGTCAAAATTAGTAGATAAAATCGGGGCAATCGATTGATTTTTATATATTTGCACTATTTGCGTTAGAAATGGATAAAAAGTTTGCCCAAAATGTGGGCATCGCACCCTCGTCAAAGATGGTTTTAACGGGGG
>JAFULF010000037.1 GCA_017483225.1 Alistipes sp. | reverse complement strand
CTCCAGATGCCCTTACGGACCACATCAGAACTCCCGCAACGAGAGCACCTTTTTGTCCATAATAATTATAAATACTGCAAATATACTATATCTCAGATATTTACCCCCTTTCGCAGGTCTCTTTTTTGACCATTAAGCCAGAAATTTTTACTTTTTGCAATGTTTGTAACCGTGGCATTATTTGCAAAGGCCCAAGATGTAATCGTATTGCGCAACACAACAGAGATTCAGGCAAAGGTCAAGTCTATCGAACTCGATGGTGTGACTTATCTCAAATGGGAGAATCTTGACGGTCCGACCTATACCTTGCCAAAGTCTGAAATCTTCTTCATCAAGTATGCAAATGGACAGAAAGACACTTTTGAAGAATATAGACACACTCGAACAGTCGCAAAGAAGACTTATTACAGCAATTTCTCAAAAGCTAAATTTCAGGGATATAGTTATTTAGGTGCCGATTTCGGCAATAGTTTCGGAGGTCCTTCTCTCGACTTCACCTTCGGTGTGCGTACTTCAAAATACTTCTATATCGGAGGTGGTTTCGGTTGGCACAATCTCATCGCAAAAGGTTTCGATTATTACGAAAATAATCCGTATATAGCTTATCGTTATACAGAATGGGATACATTCATCACATTTACATCCGATATAAAAGGTTATATACCAACCTCTGTTAAAAGATTCTATCCAAGATTTGACCTATCATTCGGAGGAGCAGCATATGTTACCGAAGGTGGAGCGGCTGCGGGATTTTATATGAGCGTTGGCGCAGGTTTCGATTATCGCCGATTCTCATTTGGAGCCGGCTACCAAATGCCCGTTGTAGGAAACGCAGTAGTACCTATGGGATATGTTAAATTAGGTGTTCGTTTTGGCAAATAGCGAGCTCGCATCACGTCAGCCACAAGCATAAGATTATCGCCGAGTAGATAGGTCCTACTCGGCGATAATCATTTATTTCGCACATTATGCATTACTCTTTGCCTCTTGCCAGTAGCTTTCGAGCTCCTCCAACGGGGTGTCGCTGACCATCTTACCCTGCTCTGCCACACGGAACTCCACGTGGTTGAAACGACGTATAAACTTCTTATTCGTGCGTTCCAAAGCATTCTCGGGGTCGATGCCATAGAGTCGGCAGGCGTTTATCAGAGCGAAGAAGAGGTCGCCAATCTCGCCCTCCATACGCTCCTTGTCCGAGGCGGCCATCTCGGCCTCCACCTCCGCAACCTCCTCCTTGACCTTTGCCCATACATCCTCCGCCTTCTCCCAGTCGAAGCCTGCCGAAGCAGCCTTCTCGCTGACACGGAACGCCTTGACCATAGCGGGCAGCGAGCGAGGCACTCCGCCGAGGATGCCGCTCTTGCGGGCCTTCTTGCGCAGTTTCAACGCCTCCCAATTCTGCTTAACCTCGTCGGAAGAGTCCGCCAGCACATCGCCATAGACGTGCGGATGACGATATATCAGCTTATCACACAGTGCGTTGCACACGTCGGCATAGTCGAAGGCTCCCTGCTCGTCGGCCATCTTCGAGTAGAAGACCACGTGCAACAGCACGTCGCCCAGTTCCTCCTTGATGCCCTCCATATCGCCATCGGTGATGGCATCCGTAAGCTCAAAAGTCTCCTCTATGGTGTTCTTGCGCAGCGACTCGAAGGTCTGCTCCCTATCCCACGGGCACTGCTCTCGGAGCGTATCCATCACTTCGAGCAGGCGTGCCGTAGCCTCCAATTTCTTATTCATAACTGTTCGGATTGCAAATTTGCCACAAATATACTAATTTTGTGTTAAATATTTTAACGCAAAGATGAAACTTAGATTGCTTTTTATGATGTTGCTGGCGACACGTATCGCTTTTGCCGGCAGCGTAATACCGAAGGTTGAGTCCGAGAGGGCGGAGAGCGGACACTTCTCCCTCACGACAAAGAGCGCACTTGTCTATGCTCCGGAGGCTCGTGGGGTGGCTATGTACCTGCTCGAATACCTCCCCTTCAAGCAGATATTGAGTTCATCGAAGGCGATGCCGGGCGACCTTCTCCTCGGCATAAACCCTCGTATGGCGGCGGAGCAGTACCGTCTGACCATCGACCGCCACAACATCCGCATCGTCGGCGGTAGCTACGGAGGCTTGTTCAACGGCGTGCAGACGCTCTTGCAGATGCTCCCGCCGGAGGTCTATGGCAAGCGGGCAAGACTGCCGTTGGAGGTGGCCTGCTGCGACATCCTCGACGCTCCGGCATACAACTACCGAGGCTTTATGCTCGACGTGGCGAGAACGTGGATTCCGGCAGATAGAGTAAAGCGTTATATAGACCTGCTTGCATACCACAAATTCAACAAGTTACACTTCCATCTCACCGATGATGAGGGGTGGCGTATCGAGTTGAAGTCGCACCCCGAATTTGCCACAATCGGAGGCTTCCGAGGTGGCGACTCGCCCGTGCATCCACGCTATGCGAAGTTCGACGAGAAGTGGGGCGGCTACTACACGCAGGAGCAGCTGCGTGACATCGTAGCATACGCCGCCGCCCGCAACATCGAGGTCATCCCCGAGATAGATATGCCGGGGCACAGCAAGGCCCTCGGAGCCATACACCCCGACATCCTCTGCAACTACACCCCCGACACCTCGACCACCAACGGGCTGGACATCCGCAACGTATGGTGCGCTGCCAAGCCGAGCAACTACGCTCTGATTGAGGACATTATACGGGAATTGAGCACGATTTTCACGTCGGAGTACATCCACATTGGCGGCGACGAGGTGAGTATGTCGCAGTGGCGCAAGTGCCCCGACTGCCAACGTCTGAAAGAAGAGAAGGGGCTCAAAAACGAGGCGCAGATTGAGGACTACTTCATCGCCGAGGTGACCAATATACTCGCAAAATACGGCAAGAAACCGGCCGTATGGAACGAGGGCATAGAGGGAGGACTGCTCCCAAAGACGACCCGTGTATATGGCTGGCAGAGCATCAAGAAGTGCCGTGAGGCGACCAACGCAGGCTACCCGACAATCGTAATGCCGGGGCAGTACTTCTATATGGATATGAAGCAGTCGCCATACGAGGAGGGGCACAACTGGGCGGCGATATTCGACGCAAAGCAGACTCTCTCCTTCGACCTCGCCAAGCAGGGTATGAGTCAGTCCGAGATAGCGAAGGTTGCGGGCATTGAGGCCTCGTTTTTCAGCGAGATATACATCGCCAACAACCCCGAGAGCAACGACTACCTCGACTATATGCTCTTCCCACGCCTCTGCTCCGTAGCCGAGATTGCGTGGTGCGGAGAGCGCAAACGCTCGTGGGAGGAGTTTTACAAAGTGCTGACTACCAACCACTACGACCGTATGTGCAATATGGGCATCGCCTTTCGTCTGCAAACGCCGAGGGTCGAGTACGCCGACGGCACACTATCCGCCACGGTGGATGACGGCTCCACCTTATATTATAAGGATGAGCGCACGGGCAGAACCTCCCGCTACACCAAGCCCCTCACGTGCAGCGACTCTCGCCACATCGTCTTCCGCAGCCAATACGGCACAGCCCACAGCCGCTGGGCAGGTAGCAACGAGTACCACAAGATGCTCACGCCGCCCGTTGTCGTCACAACCTCGATGCCGGTATCGCAGAGGTCGCCATTGGAGAATGTCGCCAAGTACACCAACGCCACAGCCCGCACCACACGTGCCGCCCACAAGGGAGACTGGATAGAGTACCGCTTCACGAAGCCGCTCTCCTGCCAAGAGATTATAGCGCAGACGGGGCATATCCACCTGCGCCGCAACCTCCTGCTCTCGGGCTACGTGGAGGTCAGCTACGACGGCAAGTGCTTTGAGCGCACGGCGGAGCTTGTGGATGGTGGGGCAGTGCTCCGCCCGACCAAGCCGCTACACGCACTGCGCATCGTCGCCACCGACCGCAGCGATGCCTAGTACAACGTGGTCATAGCCCCGCTGAAAATACGATAAACGAGAAGGGCTGTCGAACCGCACGGTCGGACAGCCCTTAACTCTACTATACAGGCAAACTATCGAATAGTTGCGCCGGTCTGCTTCTCGAAGGCGGTCTGCAAGGCGGTCATCGTGCGCTCGATAGCCTTATCGGTCAGCGTCTGGTTCTTATCTTCGAGGATGAAGCTCAACGCATAGGACTTCTTGCCCTCCGGCAACTTATCCCCCTCATAGACATCGAACAGAGCCACGCTTTTGAGCAGCTTGCGCTCCGTAGCGAAGGCGATATCACGCAGGCGGGAGAAGGTCACATCCTTATCCACGAGCAGTGCAAGGTCACGCTTAACCTCCGGATACTTCGACAGCTCCTGCGCCGTAATCTTATGCTTGCGGGTCGCTTTAAGCAGCAGGTCGAAGTCCACCTCGGCGAAGAACACCTCCTGCTTCAAGTCGAAAATCTTGCAGATACGGTTTGACACCTGCCCCATCTGCAACAGCGGCTTATTGTTGAGATAGAGCTGTACGGCATCGCCGAAGAGGTCGCTATCGACACTCTCACATTTGAGCGCATAGATATCAAGGCCAAAGCGGCGCAGCAACAGCTCCACGGCACCACGCAGCGTATAGAACGACGTGCGCTCCGCCTTCGTATTCCACGACTGCGGCGTAGCGGCACCCGTCACCGCAATAGCGAGGCGATAGTTCTCCGAGTAGGCGGCAAGATGGCCCTCCGACTCCTCGCTCAGACGCTCCGGATTGTAGTAGTAACAGTTGCCGAACTCGTAGAGTTTAAGGTCGCCGTTACGACGGTTGGCGTTGAGCTCGATTGCCTCCATCGTATTGAAGAGCAGTGTCTGGCGCATAACATTCAGGTCGGCACTCAGCGGGTTGAGAATCTTGACACAATTCTCCGCCTTGTAGGCCTGCAAGCCCTCGTAGTAGGAGGCCTTGGTCAACGAGTTGGACATTATCTCCGTATAGCCACGTGCGGTCAGGAAGTCCGACACGAGGTTCACCAGACGGGTACGGTCAGGCTTCTGAACATACGAGAGGGTAGAGTTCACGTGCGACGGAATCTCCACGTTGTTATATCCGTAGATACGCAGCACATCCTCAATGAGGTCTGCCTCACGCTGCACATCCACTCGGTATGGCGGCACAGCAACCGACAGCACACCATTCTCCTCCTTCTCGACCTTCACGTCCAGAGCGGCGATAATCATTCGTATCGTCTCATCCGGAATATCCTTGCCGATGAGCGACTTGGCACGAGCGAGGGAGAAGTCGAAGCGGAAATCCTCGATAGGGGCAGGGTAGCAGTCGATAATCTCGCTCGAAATCTCGCCACCTGCCAACTCCTTCATCAGGAGTGCGGCACGCTTCAAGGCATATACCTGCATATTAGGGTCGATACCTCGCTCGAAGCGGAACGACGAGTCGGTATTCAGACCGTGACGCTTTGCCGTCTTACGCACCGAGACAGGGTTAAAGTATGCGCTCTCGATAAATACGTTGGTCGTCGTGTCGCTAATGCCCGACTCCAAGCCTCCGAATACGCCGGCGATACACATAGGCTCCTCCGCCGAGCAAATCATAAGGTCTGCCGAGGAGAGCTTGCGCTCCACACCATCCAGCGTCACAAACGGGGTGGCCTCGTCGCAGCACTTAACGACAATCTGTCCGCCACCGATTTTATCCGCATCGAAGGCGTGCAGAGGCTGTCCCAACTCGAACAGAACGAAGTTGGTGATATCGACGAGGTTGTTCTTCGGGTTGATGCCTGCGGCACGCAGGTAGTTCTGCATCCACTCCGGCGACGGGGCAATCTTGCAACCCTTGACCGTCACGCCCGCATAGCGAGGGCAGGCCGTCGTATTCTGCACCTGAACATCTATCTTCAAGTCGTGGTTATCCACCGCAAACTCCTCCACCGAAGGGAGTCGGAGCGACACCTCCTTGCCCTGCGCACGCAGGTAGGCAGCCAAGTCACGTGCTACGCCGATATGTGAGGCGGCATCTGCACGGTTTGGCGTGAGGCCGATGGCGATGAGGTAGTCATCCTGAATGTTGTAGTACTCCTTGGCCGGCGTACCCACAACGGCCGTCTCCGGCAACTCGATGATGCCGGCGTGGTCGTGACCGATGCCGAGCTCATCCTCCGCACAGAGCATACCGAGCGACTCTACGCCACGAATCTTGCTACGCTTGATTTTGAACTCCTCGGTGCCTCCATCAGGGTAGAGCACTGCGCCCACGGTGGCACACATAACCTTCAACCCCTGACGGCAGTTGGCTGCACCACACACAATGTTGAGCGGAGCCTCCGCACCAACATCCACGGTAGTAATGTGCAGGTGGTCGGAGTCGGGATGCTCCTCACACGTGAGCACCTCGCCGACAACAACGCCGGCCAATCCGCCACGGATGGTCTCCACCTTCTCGAAACCCTCTACCTCCAAACCTATATCGGTAAGCACCTTTGCGGTCTGCTCCGCCGACAGGTCGAGGTCAATGTAATTTTTAAGCCAATTGAAAGAAATATTCATAGTTTTGTCGTTTATGTCCGTTAATCCCGCAAAGATACCTTATTTTATTAGAAATTCAAAATTCGGGATTCAAAAATCACAAATTTGAAAATTACTTTGTACCTTTGTCCCTATGAAACGTATTCTATCTACCATAGGCGACTATATGGGGCTTGTGAAGTTTGCCCACACAATCTTTGCGATGCCATTTGCACTCATCGCCTTCACCTTTGCACTGAAAACGACCGATGCCGAGTTCTCGTGGTGGCTCCTGCTGCAAGTAGTGCTCTGTATGGTCTTCGCCCGCAACGTGGCTATGGGCTTCAACCGCTGGGCAGACCGCCACATCGACAAGCAGAATCCCCGCACGGCAGAACGTGAGATTCCGGCAGGAAAAATCTCGCCTCGCAACGCCGTGATATTCGTCGTGGTGAACGCCCTCTGCTTCATCGCAACCGCTTCAAGCATCAATTTACTTACAGCGGTGTTATCGCCTGTGGCTCTGCTTGTTGTAATGGCGTATAGTTACTGCAAGAGGTTTACCTCTCTGGCACACCTCGTGCTTGGGCTTTCGCTCGGAATTGCCCCTGCCGGAGCCTATATCGCCGTGACCGGAACGCTCACATTCGCACCCTGCCTGCTGTCGCTTCTGGTGCTCACGTGGTGCGGCGGCTTCGACATAATCTACGCCCTGCAAGACAGAGATTTCGACCGTGAGAACGGGTTGCACTCCATCCCCTCGAAGTTCTCCGTCGCAACCTCCCTCTACATAAGCATTGCGCTCCACGTCGTAAGCATAGCCTCGCTCATAGGCTTCGCCCTCTACTGCCCGCAGAATTGGCTGCTATGGCTCGGCGTTGCCCTCTTCTGCGGATGCATCATCTTGGAGCATATCTTGGTCACGCCGACACGCCAACGCTCCATAGGAATCGCCTTCGGCACGCTGAACGGATTGGCAAGTACCACACTCGCAACGTGCATTATTTTGAGTTTGATTTTGCATTTCTAATAAAATAAGGTATCTTTGCGCACGTTATGAAGCACATTAGAAATTTTTGCATAATTGCACACATAGACCACGGAAAATCGACACTCGCAGACCGTCTGCTCGAAATGACCAATACGCTCAACCAGCGTGAGATGCAGGCGCAGGTGTTAGACGATATGGACCTTGAACGTGAGAAGGGTATCACCATCAAGAGCCACGCAATACAGATGGAATATACGGCTCGTAGCGGCGAGAAGTATGTTCTGAACCTTATCGACACCCCGGGACACGTCGATTTCTCCTACGAGGTTTCACGTGCCATAGCCTCCTGCGAGGGCGCACTGCTTGTGGTGGATGCTACGCAGGGTATTCAGGCGCAGACCATCTCGAACCTCTACCTCGCCCTTGGCAACGACTTGGAAATCATACCTGTACTCAACAAGATTGATATGGAGTCGGCGATGGTGGACGAGGTCAAGGACCAAGTTGTCGATTTGCTCGGCTGCGACCACGACGACATCCTCTGCGCATCGGGAAAGACCGGCGAGGGTGTGGATGAGGTGTTGGAGGCTATCGTCAACCGCATACCTGCTCCGCAGGGCGACGAGAACGAGCCTTTGCAGGCACTCATCTTCGACTCGGTATTCAACCCGTTCCGTGGTGTTATTGCCTACTTCCGTGTCTTCAACGGCAAGATTTCGAAGGGACAGCTGGTCAAGTTCTTCAACACCGGCAGCGAGTACGATGCCGACGAGGTTGGCGTGCTGAAACTCAAAATGCAGCCTCGCAACGAGATTAAGGCGGGCGATGTGGGCTACATCTGCTCGGGCATCAAGAACTCCCGAGAGATTAAGGTAGGAGATACAATCACCTCGGTAGCAGCACCTTGCAAGGAGGCTATCGCCGGCTTCGAGGATGTCAAGCCTATGGTCTTTGCCGGCGTATATCCCGTAGAGGCCGACCAATATGAGGACTTGCGAGCATCGCTCGAAAAGTTGCAGCTCAACGATGCGTCGCTCACCTTCGAGCCGGAGAGTTCGCTCGCCCTCGGCTTCGGTTTCCGTTGCGGATTCCTCGGCCTGCTCCATATGGAGATTATTCAGGAGCGTCTGTACCGTGAGTTCAATATGGATGTCATCACGACCGTGCCTAACGTGTCGTATCGCATAACCACCACCTCGGGAGATGTTGTCGAGGTGCACAACCCGTCGGGACTGCCCGAGGTTACCAAGATTGCCAAGATTGAGGAGCCGTACATCCTTGCGCAGGTCATCACCAAGACCGACTTCCTCGGTAACGTGCTCAAACTCTGCATCGACAAGCGTGGCGTGATGAAGAACCAGACATACATCACCACCGACCGTGTGGAGGTCAACTTCGAGATGCCGCTGTCGGAGATTGTCTTCGACTTCTACGACAAGTTGAAGAGCATATCGAAGGGCTACGCCTCCTTCGACTACCACCGCACCGGATACGAGGCAAGTAAACTCGCAAAGCTCGATATACTGCTCAATGGCGAGCCTGTCGATGCGCTCTCGTCGCTCATATATGCCGACCACGCATACGACTTCGGCCGCAAGATGTGCGAGAAGCTCAAAGAGCTGATACCTCGTCAGCAGTTCGACATCGCCATTCAGGCGGCTATCGGCTCGAAGATTATCGCCCGAGAGACCGTCAAGGCGGTGCGTAAGGATGTGACCGCCAAGTGTTACGGTGGCGACATCTCACGTAAGCGCAAGCTGCTCGAAAAGCAGAAGGCGGGTAAGAAGCGTATGCGCCAGATTGGCTCCGTGCAGGTGCCACAGTCGGCGTTCCTCGCAGTATTGAAGATGGATTAAAACAGAATAACAATGGCTAAAAGAACTCTTATAGACCTCTTTGAGGAGTCGGTTGTCAAGTATGGCGACAAGACCTTCCTTATGGAGAAGTGCGACAAGGCATTCGAGAACACCTCGTATGCCGAGGTCAAGCAGGAGGCTCTGCGCATAGGTGCCGGCTTGGCTGCGCTGGGCGTTGCTCCCAAGCAGACCGTGTCAATCCTTGCCGAGGGTTGCAACAACTGGATTATCTCGGAGCTGGGACTCCTCTACGCAGGTGCCGTGAGCGTACCTCTCTCAATCAAGTTGGAGGAGGCTAACGACCTGCTCTTCCGCCTTAACCACGCCGACGTTGCGACCATCTTCGTATCGAAGTATCAGCTGCCGAAGATTCGCCATATCAAGGAGCAGCTGCCCCTGCTGAAAAACATCATCGTATTCAACGAGGATACGGAGTTGGAGGAGGGCGAGATGTTGCTCTCGTCACTCAAAGCATTGGGCGACAAGCACTTGGCGGAGCACCGTGAGGAGTTCCTCGCCATCGGTCAGGCGTTGCAGAACGACGACTACGCAACCATCACCTACACCTCCGGCACAACTGCCGACCCGAAGGGTGTGGTGCTCACACACCGCAACTACACGGCGAATGTCGAGCAGGCGCTGACACGCATCAGCATCCCTCCGACATACCGCACGCTCATCATCCTGCCTCTGGACCACTGCTTTGCGCACGTCTGCGGCTTCTATATTATGATTGCCTGCGGAGCCGCCGTGGCAACGACACAGGTGGGCAGAACGCCTATGGAGACCCTGCGCAACGTGCCGCTCAACATCCGTGAGGTGAAGCCTCACTTCCTGCTCTCGGTGCCTGCTCTGGCAAAGAACTTCCGCAAGAGCATCGAGACCTCCATCCGCAACAAGGGCGAGAAGACGGAGCGACTCTTCCGCTTTGCCCTCGCCGTCGCATACGAGTACAACCAAGATGGCTACCACAAGGGCCGTGGTTGGAGATTCGTGCTCAAACCTCTCGTAGCCCTCTTCGACAAGATTCTGTTCAGCAAGGTGCGTGAGGCCTTCGGTGGCGAGTTGCAGTTCTTCGTGGGCGGAGGCGCACTCCTCGACTCGGAGTTGCAGCGTTTCTTCTACGCCGTGGGAATGCCTATGTATCAGGGCTATGGCCTCTCGGAGGCTACGCCTATCATCTCCACCAACTCGTTGGGCGACAAGCAGCACCGCTTTGGTTCGTCGGGCAAGCTCATCCAGCCGCTCGACATCCGCATCCTCGACGAGGAGGGCCGTGAGCTGCCTACGGGCGAGAAGGGCGAGATTGTCATCAAGGGCGAGAACGTGATGGCGGGCTACTGGAAGAACCCTGTGGCCACCGCCGAGACGGTCAAGGATGGCTGGCTCTACACGGGCGATATGGGCTATATGGCCGCCGACGGCTTCCTCTACGTGCTGGGCCGCTTCAAGAGCCTTCTGATTGCCTCCGATGGCGAGAAATACTCCCCGGAGGGTATGGAGGAGGCTATGGTCGATAAGTCGCCATACATCGACCAGATTATGATTTACAACAACCAAAACCCTTATACCATAGCTATCGTTGTGCCTAACGCCGATGCGTTGAAGCGTGCGACAGAGGGTGCCGAGGATAAGGCCTCGGCTGCTGCCGACATCCTGCTCGCAGAGGTCGAGAAGTACCGCACGGGAGGCGAGTTTGGCGAGGAGTTCCCTGACCGCTGGCTGCCTGCGGCACTCGCAATCGTCGATGAGCCGTTCTCGGAGCGTAACGGATTGGTAAACAGCACGATGAAGGTTGTGCGTAATAAGGTAGAAGCCTTCTACAAGGAGCGTATCGAGCACTGCTACACTCCCGAGGGCAAGAAGTTGCACAACGAGCGCAACCTCGCCTCAATCGAGAAGGTGCTCAAATAACATACGGGGCTGCGGAGGGGGTACCTCTCCACGCCTCACTTGCGGCAGTAGCTCAGCGGTAGAGCATCGGCTTCCCAAGCCGAGGGTCACGGGTTCGAATCCCGCTTGCCGCTCAAAAGTAATGCAGTCGCACCCAAAGTGGTGCGGCTGTGTTGCTTTTAGGGGAGGGGATTCAGCCGTGACCCTCAATCTCCCCTTTCAGGGGTCGGGGGTGTAAACTTCAAATTGCAACGCAGTTGCACGGGTTCGAATCCCGCTTGCCGCTCCGAGCGCATAGAGAGCGCAAAGAGCACCGTAGGTGCAAGACAAGAGAGAGAACGAGTTGAGTTTACTCATACGTCGTTCTCTCCTTGTCTTTGTGGTGCCGTAGGCACATCTGCGCTCTCTATGCCGAGGGCCATAAGGGAGAGGCGTTAAGTGAAGCAGACCTTGGTCTGCGTAGTAGCCAATCCCGCCGGGTCGCCTTTTGCGCAGGCTTAAAGTCAGGTAAGGATAGCGCAAAAGGGAATTTAATGAGTTTAAGGAGTTTAAGGAGAACAGCCTTGCGCTCTAAATTCCCTAACCTCCCTAATCTCCCTAATGTTGCGCCAAGCCCCTTGCACCCCTTGCGCCCCTTGAAGGTGCCTTCTACTTCACACGCAACACCTTGCCTATCTGCAAGATGGAGGTCGATTTGATGCCGTTCAGGCGGCAGAGCGTCGATACCGTGGTGTGGTGGCGCTTGGCTATCAGTCCGAGGTTGTCGCCACTGCGCACCTTGTAGTACTTGCGCTCGGCAGACTCCGCAGCCTCCTTCTTGTCGGCAGCATAGACCTCAGCCTCGCTGTTGAAGTCCTGCTCATAGCGTGAGTAGATGCTGAAATAGGAGCGTTTGAGCAGGAACTCGTCACGGCGCAACTCTCCCGTACGGAAGTTTATAAGTCGCTCGGGGTCAAAGGATTGTCCCATATACCTACACTCGAAGTGGAGGTGTGGGCCCGTCGAGCGGCCCGAGTTGCCGCCGAGGGCGATAGGCTGACCTGCAACCACACGCTCACCCTCCTCGACCAGACGTTTCGAGAGGTGGCCGTGGTAGGTCTCCAAGCCGTTGTCGTGGCGGATGATTACCAGCGTGCCGTAGCCCGTGGAGGTGCACTTCGAGAAGCGCACACGGCCATCGAAGGTCGAGCAGATAGTGTCGCCAACCTTCAAGGCGATATCCACGCCATTGTGGTTTCTGCGCCAGCGCACGCCATAGCGTGAGGTCATACGGCCGATTTTGGGGTAGCGGTAGCCTCGGAGCGAATCTACAAGGCGGATGCGTACACTTGTCGGCAACGACGAGAGGGCGACATCCTTATACGCCGATATATCGTTGGTATTCCAATAGTTATCATAGACGGTGGAGTCCTGCTCGGCAGGTCGCAGGGCGACGTATCGCCACGTGTTGTCGTTGAAGAGTACCACCTTCAAGTCGGGGTTTTCGGTCGGCAACGTATCGACCACGACAGGCGAGAGGAGTGGCTCTATCGGCCGAATAGCCGACGAGGTCGTTACCGCAGGGATATTTACAGCGGGGGTTGCAGCCTCGGTGTCGCTATTGGTCACACCATCTGCAAAGGCAACAATGGCGCAGGGTAGGGTAAGCGCCAGCAATATCAATCTCTTCATTCTATCTATCTCTATTTATAATCTTTAAGCAGGTCGGCAGCACTCTCCAATGCGGAGTAGAAGGCCTCGCCATAGCGGCGCTCGATAGGCTCCTTCAACGCCTTGTACATCGGTACGCCGAGCGTGCGGCCCAGCTCGCAAGCGCACCTGCATATATCCCAGCGGTGGTAGTTCAACCCCACGGTGCCATTCGAGAACTGCACCTCACGGATAGGGTAGAGGTGGCACGATACGGGCTTTTGGAAGGAGCATTTGCCGTCACGGTATGCCGCCTCGATGGCGCACAGCGTGAGCCCTTGCTCGTTGCGGAAGGTGTATGCGCACTCGGCACCATTGACCAGCGGCGTAGTGTAGTCGCCCTCCACATCCACGACCATAAAGCCCTGCTGCTCAACGGCAGCGATGCCCTCGGGGGTCATATATGGCTTATAGTTCTCGTACTCCTCCTCCAAGATATCCACCTCGTCAAGCAGCAGCGGTGCGCCCGAGTCGCCATCAATGCAGCACTGCCCCTTGCAGCGTGAGAGGTCACAGGCGAAAGGCTCTGTGAGGATATCCGTGCTTACGATTTTGCCCTCTATCTCAATCATCTCTGCGCCGCTTTATGGAGTGTATCCTCGATGACTATGTCGAACAGCTCGCCGAGCGTGATGCCCATAGCACGGGCCTGCTTCGGCACGATGCTGCCACCGCTCATACCGGGTATGGAGTTCACCTCAATCATATACGGCACACCCTCCTCCGTGACGATGAAGTCGATGCGCACCACGCCGCTGCAACGGCAGGCACGATAGACCTCTCGGGTCGCCTCGTTGAGTCGCTGACGCCACTCGCCGCTGATTGGCGCAGGGGTAATCTCGTCGCTCATACCCTCGGTATATTTGGCCTCGTAGTCGAAAAAGGCCTTCTTGGAGACTATCTCCGTGATTGGGAAGAGGTACTCTCTATCCTTGGTGATGATGATGCCGCAGCCCATCTCACGGCCCGTGATGCACTCCTCGGCAAGCACCTCATCGCTCTCGGCAAAGGCCGCAGCCACCGCCTCGGCAATCTGCTCGGCGCAGGTTACTCGGGTAACGCCGAAGCTGCTACCGCTGGCATTGGGCTTGATGAACATAGGCAGACCCAACTCCGCCACCAACGCCTCGGCATCGACCCTGTCGCCACGGTGCAGAAGCACCTCTCGGGCGAGGTTTATGCCACGACCCGCAACGGCACGCTTGGTCGAAATCTTGTCAAACGTGATGGTCGAGGAGACCTGCGAGCACGACGAGTAGGGGATACCCATCATATCGAGGTAGCCCTGCAACTTGCCATCCTCACCGGGTGTGCCGTGGATGATGATGAGGGCGTACTCGAACTCGGTACGCTCGCCCTCCACCGTCAGCGAGAAGTCGTTCTTGTCGAGGTTGTAACGCTTGCCCTCGGCCGAGGTGTAGGTCCAATCTCGGTAGTGGAGGTCTATCACCTTCACATCGTATTTTGTCGCATCCAGAGCCTCGGCAATCTGCGCCGCACTCTGCAATGCTATCTCACGCTCCGAGGAGTTACCTCCCGCCAAGAGCGCAACCTTCAATCTTGTAGCCATCTATTTAGTGTATAACTTGTTCTGCAAAATGTACTCTTCGACCGCAGGCACGACCCTATCCGCCACCGAGAGCCCCTCGGCCACGCTACGGCGCACATCCGTCGCCACGTAGTCGTGCAGAGGCGCACCCTCCAACACGGTCACTCGCTCCGCAAACCGCTCCACCTCGTAGCCACGACGGGGATAGACCAGCACGGGGTAGTTGTCCAGAATCTCCTCGTAGTCACGCCACGTGTCGAATCGCACCAGATTGTCCGCACCGATGAGCACCGAGAACTCCATCTGCCCGCCAAACTGCTCACGCAGGAAGCGCAGCGTGTTGATGGTGTAGGAGGGTCTGTCGAGGGTCAGCTCCACCGCCGAGACCTTGATGCGGTCGGGGTATCGGGATGCCTCGCAGGCGAGTTGGCACATCTCGTAGCGGCTGAACTCGGGGGCGAGGTCATCGCTCTGCTTATGGGGGTTTTGGGGCGAGACGATGAGCACCACCTCGTCGCCAAGGCCCTGCTCGACAATCCACTCGGCAAGGGCTATATGGCCCCTATGCACGGGGTTGAAGGAGCCGAAATAGAGTATCTCACGCCGCTTCATCCTATCGTGCGATAAAGGTGTCGATGATGGAACGGGTCTGCGCAATGGCCTCCGCAAGGTCGTCATTGACCACCGTGGAGTCGAACTGCGGAGCCTTCTCCATCTCGAACTCCGCCTTCGCCACTCGCTTGGCAATCACCTCGGGAGCATCCGTGCCACGCCCCACAAGGCGGCGCTCCAACTCCTCGACCGACGGCGGCATAATGAATATCGAGCACGCCTTCTCGCCGAATATCCTTTTGAGGTTGATGCCTCCCATAACATCCACATCGAATATGATGATGTTGCCCTTGGCCCAGATGCGCTCCACCTCGCTGCGCAGCGTGCCGTAGCAGGTGCCTGCATAGACCTCCTCCCACTCGACAAACTTATCCTGCGCCACCGCCTCGGCAAACTGCTCGGCACTCAGGAAGTAGTAGTCACGACCATCCTGCTCCTGCCCCCTCGGAGCACGAGAGGTGGCCGAAACCGAGAACTCAAACTGCGGATATACCTTCAACAACTCGTGTACGATTGTGGTCTTGCCCGAGCCGCTCGGTGCCGAAAATATGATTACCTTCTCCATCGCTACGTGATTTATAAGATGTTGAGCACCTGCTCCTTAATCTTCTCTAACTCATCCTTCATTTTAACTACCAGCTTCTGTATATCGTGGTCGTTGGCCTTCGAGCCCGTGGTGTTTATCTCACGGCCCATCTCCTGCGCTATGAAGCCCAGCTTGCGCCCCGCCTGCGGCTCCTCGGCCGCCACCTCACGGAAGTACTTGCAGTGGTTGAGCAGGCGCACCTTCTCCTCCGTGATGTCTAACTTCTCGATGTAGAAGACCATCTCCTGCTCCAAGCGGTTGTTGTCCACCTCCACGCCGAGCTTGGTTATGCCTTCGAGGATGCGCTCACGCACCGCCTCGGTGCGGGCCTTCTCGTAGGGGGTTATCTCGGCACGGTAGGCCTCAATCTTATCCACACGGCGCAGCAGGTCGGCGATGAGAATCTCGCCCTCCTGGCTTCTGAACTCGTCGAGGCGTGCCGTAGCCTGACGCACAGCCTCCACCACAGCCTCTGCCTCCTGCTCCGTGGCTGCGGCATCCTCGCCACTGCTCACCACGCCCGGCATACGCAACACCGACTGCACGAGGGCATCGCCACCCACCTCCACGTCGGAGTAGGCGAGAGCCTCCTTCACTTGGTCGATATAGCCACGCAGCAGCTCCCTATCCACACGATAGGCACTCTGACCCTCGCCATTCTCGACCGACACAAAGACATCGACCTTGCCTCGAACAAGGCTCTTGGAGATGAGCGAGCGCACCTCCGCCTCCACAGCACGATATGCGGCAGGGAGCTTCACCGCCAAGTCCAACTGCTTGGAGTTGAGCGAGCGCACCTCCGCCACAATGCTCTTATTTGCCACCTTGACCTCGGCTTTACCGAAGCCCGTCATTGACTTCTGCATAATCTCTATATATATTAGGTGCGCAAAGATACAAAACTTTCGTGAGAAGACGAAATGCGATTTCACGGATTTCAATAATTTCATAATTTCACGTACGTGAAATCGTGAAATTTTTGAAATTATTGAAATCGTGAAATCACACAATGAGCCGCAACGCTCACCAAGTAGGTTATAATTGCTTTTAAGAAGGAAGATGCAACGCTGTCGAGTAGGGGCCGGTAGGAGCATACTGACGTATGTGACTATCGGCCCCCACGCAGACGAAGGAAGCAGGTTCCCCTTAAAAGCGATTACCGTTCAAATATTTAACATTTTTACCCAAAACACTTGACAAAGGGGTAAAAATGTATTATATTTGTACCGTGATTCAATCCTTGAACACACGGCTCTATACTCACAGAGCAGAGTAAATCAACCTATAAATATATATTAGTATGACTGAAAACCTAACTGTTTCTGCCCCTATGGAGGCAGGGATGACGAGGCGTAGGAACCCCCTTGGTCCCAGCCTCAAAGAGATGTTGGCCGAGGCAGCTGCCGAAAGCACAAACTATGCAGGTACAGGTACCTCTGCAAGGTCATCTGCGCCTATCTCCACACCTATTACTACACCTATCACTACACCCGCGCCTACGCAGGCAGGCACTTGTACCAATGCAGGTGCCGTCACGTCTGCCGTCACCCCTACCTACACACCCGAGCAGGAGGCTGCTGCGGCAGCACGCAGGGCGGAGGTACTGCGAGGCCTCAATGGCGGTCATCGCCACAATGCTCGCATAGAGCGACTTACGGAGGAGGTGAAGCCCCACCTTGTGGACTTGTCACGCAACATCCCCGACCCTGTGCCCGTACTCACGCACGAGCACGTATGCCTCGCCTCGGAGGGCAACATATCGGCCGTGGTGGGTGAGGCGAAGAGTAAGAAGACCTTCCTCTGCACGATGCTCGTAGGCGAGTATGTGCGCCACCACGTCGAGTTGCGGGGCGACAACTTTATGTATGCCACGCCTACGGTGCTGTGGGTAGATACCGAGCAGGCGGAGAGCCACGTGGTGCGTGTTGCCAAGCGCATACACCGTATGGCACGCCTGCCCGAGGGGCGCAGTAGCGATATGCTCAACGTGCTGACCCTGCGAGAGATAGACCCCAAGCAGAGGGCCGAGGTGCTCTATAAGGCTATGGACCTCTACCGCCCCAAGCTGGTGGTCGTGGATGGCATCAGCGACCTGATGTACAACACCAACGACATCGAGGAGTCGGACCGCATCGTAGGCTCACTGATGGCCTACTCGACACGCTACGGCTGCCATATTATGGTGGTGCTCCACACCAACCCCAACAGCGACAAGGCCCGAGGACATATAGGCTCGACGCTGCAACGCAAGGCGGAGACGGTGCTCTATGTGCATAAGGTGTCGGAGTGCTCGATTGTGGAGCCTCAGTTCTGCCGCAATGAGCCCTTCGAGCCCTTCGCCTTCCTCGTGACAGAGGAGGGTATGCCCGAGGAGTGCGATATGCCGACGGCGGTGGATGGCGGTGTGGATGACGTGTGCGTGGCAGTTATGCAGAACGACTTCCCCAACGGCGTAGAGCGTAAGGTGCTGACAGAGAAGCTTATGGGTATGTATGGCTACTCCCTCTCACGGGCCCGTGTGCGCATCAGCCGCAGCATCAAGGCGGGGCACCTGCGCAGCCACCTGGGCAGCATCTACCTCCCCGAGTAGGTGTGATTTCAATAATTTCAATAATTTCAATAATTTCACGATTTCACGGGCGTGAAATTATGAAATTTTTGAAATCAAGATTTCACAATTTCATAATTCAGTATTGACATTTTCCCCTAAATCCCCTTTTTGGGAAAAAGGGGACTTAATCCTGCTGCGCAGTCTTTTCCTCCTTGCGGCTCGGCAAAGTGTACAAGCACCCTCTGCCCTCGCTTGCTACGTCGGTTTGTCGCTAACGCTCCGACTCCTGAAATCGGGGGCGCAACAGTAGGGAGATTAGGGAATTTAGAGAGCGCAAGGCTATTCTCGCTAAACTCCTTAAACTCCTTAAATTCCCTTTTGCGCCCTCATTTGCGCTCGCCGAAGATTTTCGAGCCGACACGCACCATTGTCGAGCCGCACTCGATGGCTAACGGGTAGTCGTCGGACATACCCATAGAGAGGGTGTCGAAGGCAGAATCGAAGTGGGGCGTGAGCATCTCCTTGATACTCAACAACTGCTTGAAGTCACGGCGCACAACATCCTCATCATCAGTATTTGTCGCCATACCCATAATGCCTCGGATGCGGAGGTTGGGCATTGTGGCGAGGGCTCCGCTACGCACGAAGTCGAGCAGTGCTTCGGGCTCCCAGCCACTCTTGCTCTGCTCCTGCGCCACGTGCACCTCCAACAGGCAATCTATAACACGACTGCAGCGTGCCGCCTCGCTATCTATCAGGCGCAGCAGACGCTCGCTATCGACCGACTGAATAAGCGACACGAAGGGGGCTATCGAGCGCACCTTATTGGTTTGCAGGTGGCCTATCATATGCCACTCGATATCCTTTGGCAACGCCTCGTACTTGGCCGTCAGCTCCTGCACACGGCTCTCGCCGAAGATGCGCTGACCCGCCTCGTAGGCCTCACGGACGGCCTCTGCGGGGTGGAATTTCGACACCGCAACCAGCTCGACCCCTGCGGGCAGAGCCTGCTTCACGGCGATTATTTTTGAAGATACAGACATAACACGCACGTTTTTGATAGGCAAAGTTACAAAATATTTCTATCTTTGCATCTATATATATGTAATATAACAGCTCATAAGATATGAAACGACTCATCCTAACCCTCGCATTGGCGGTCGGTAGTGCGACGGCCTTTGCCTGCACCAACTTCATCGTCACGAAGGGGGCATCGACCGACGGCTCCGTTATGGTTACATACGCCGCCGACTCACACGCACTATATGGTGCGCTCTACCAATACACCCCTGCACGTCGCCCCTCGGCAACTATGATGGTGCGTGACTGGGACACGGGCCGTCAGCTGGGCGAGATAGCGCAGGCCGAGGTGACATACTCGACCGTGGGCAATATGAACTGCCACTCGCTCATCATCACCGAGACCACGTGGGGAGGGCTCCCGCAGCTCGAAGACCCCGAGGGGCGAATCGACTACGGCTCGCTGATATACATCACCCTGCAAAGGGCTCGAACAGCACGTGAGGCTATCGCCGTAATTGCCGACCTTGCAACGACTTACGGCTACGCCTCCTCGGGCGAGTCCTTCTCCATAGCCGATGCCGACGAGGCGTGGATTATGGAGCTCATAGGCAAGGGCAACTCGAAGGATGACCCCTCACGCAAGGGCATCGTGTGGGTGGCACGCCGCATCCCCGACGGCTACGTCTCGGCGCACGCCAACCAGGCACGCATCACCACCTTCCCGCTCAACGACCCCGACAACTGCCTCTACTCGGAGGATGTAATCTCCTTCGCCCGCAAGCAGGGCCTCTACACGGGCAGCGACGAGGCGTTCAGCTTCTGCGACACCTACGCCCCCGCCGACTTCGGCGCACTGCGAGGCTGCGAGGCCCGTGTGTGGAGTTTCTTCCGCACCGTAGCCGACGGTATGGATGCCTACACCGACTACGCTATGGGGTACAACAAGGCAAACCGTATGCCTCTCTGGGTGAAACCACGCACGAAGGTATCGCCCAAGGTGCTCTTCGACGCTATGCGTGACCACTACGAGGGGACCCCTATGGATATGACCACCGACCTCGGCGCAGGGGGCCACAACTGCCCATACCGCTGGCGACCAATGTATTGGGAGGTGGATGGCGTGCAGTACTGCAACGAGCGTGCGACAGCCACACAGCAGACGGGATTTTGGCTCTGCGGTCAGGCTCGCAAGGGCAAGACGGGCATCCTCTGGTTTGGCGTTGACGATGCCGCAACATCCTGCCTGACACCTATTTACTGCAACACCACCGAGGTACCGCACTCGCTCAGCGAGAGCAACGGCTCGATGCTCCGCTACTCGCCGACCTCGATGTTCTGGCTCTTCAACCGTGTCACCAACTTCGCCTATATGCGCTACGATATGATTGCGGCAGACATCCGCAAGGTGGTCGATAAGTGGGAGTGCGACCGTTTGGCAGAGGTCGAGAGGGTAGATGCCCTGCTCGCCACCGCCTCCCCAAAGCGGGGGCAGAAGATTGCCACGGCCTACACGCTCACCACGGCACAAGAGTTGTTCGACCGCTGGACGGAGCTGGACCGCTACCTGCTCATCAAGTACGTTGACGGCAACGTGAAGTCGGAGGACGAGAGGGGATTCATCGACAACGGCAACGGCTGCGACATCCCCGACCGCATCAAGTTCCCCGGCTACAACGAGAAGTGGAAGAGGGCCGTTGCGGCAGACAATGGCGCAGTGCTAAAAGTTATTGACTAAAACCTTATTACACGATTTATATGAAGTACGACATCATCATCATCGGCAGTGGCCCTGCCGGTTATACGGCGGCACTCCGAGCATCGGCTCTCGGCAAGAGTGTAGCCATCGTAGAGCGAGCCGAGGCGGGAGGTACCTGCGTAAATTGGGGCTGCATCCCGACCAAGGCCTTGCTCAAAAGTGCGCAGGTATATAACTACTGCCGCACGGCTGCCGGCTACGGCATCGAGATTGAGACGGAGCCCAAGGCCGATATGGCGAAGGTTGTCGCCCGCTCCCGCAGCGTGGCGGAGAACGTCGGCAAGGGTGTGCAGATGCTGCTCAAACGCAGCAACGTAGAGGTCATCAGTGGCACCGCCCGCCTCCTCTCGCCGACGCAGGTGGAGGTGGAGGGCACAGCCTACGATGCCGACCACATTATCCTCGCCACGGGCGCACGACCACGTGAGATGCCGTTTATGACCATAGACCACACCCACGTACTCTCGTCGAAGGATGCGCTGGCATTGGAGCGCATACCGCAGAGCATCGTCGTCGTAGGCTCGGGAGCCATAGGCAGCGAGTTCGCATACCTCTACGCCTCGCTCGGCTCGAAGGTGACCATCGTGGAGTATATGCCTCAACTGATGCCTTTGGAGGACGAGGAGGTAGCACGCACGATGGAGCGAGCATTCCGCAAGCTGCGCATCGGCGTAATGACCTCAACCACAGTGAAGAACGTGTCGGTAGTTGAAGGCGTTTGTGAGGTAGAGGTCGAGGGCAAGAAGGGCCCCGAGACCCTCACCGCCGAGGTGGTACTCTCGGCCGTGGGCATCAAGTCCAACATCGAGGAACTCGGCTTGGAGGAGCTGGGCATCGCCGTCGAGCGTGACAAGGTGGTGGTGGATGAGCAGTACCGCACCAGCGTACCCTCCGTATATGCCATTGGCGACATCATCGCAACGCCTGCGCTGGCACACGTAGCCTCGGCCGAGGCTGTGCGCTGCGTGGAGTGCATCTGCGGCATTGAGAGTGAGCCAATCGACTACTCGACAATCCCATCCTGCGTATTCACCTCGCCTGAGGTTGCCTCGGTGGGCATCACCGAGAAGCAGGCGGTGGAGCAGGGCATCGAGCACCATATCGGCCGCTACCAGTTTGCCGCCTCGGGCAAGGCCATGGCAGCAGGCGAGCGTGACGGCTTCGTGAAGCTGATTTTCGATGGCGAGCAGAGGCTCATCGGTGCACATATCGTCGGTGGCAACATCGCAGAGATGCTCGGCGAGGCGACCCTTGCAAAGAGGCTCGGCGCCACAGCCAAGGCCATCGCCCGCACCATCCACGCCCATCCAACCCTCCACGAGGGCATTATGGATGCCGCCGAAGCAACGGAGTAGCGGAGAGGGGTGGCGCACAAGGTTAAGGGCTGTTAAGGTCAAGTAAGGATAGCGCAAAAGGGAATTTAAGGAGTTTAAGGAGATTAAGGAGAATAGCCTTGCGCTCCCTAATCTCCCTAATCTCCCTAATCTCCCTAATGTTGCGCCAAGCCCGTTGCGCAGCCCCAAAGGCCTAATATTGGAAGTCTCTACAACTTGCGTCGTTAGAAGATGCTCCCAGACCATTCAGAGAGCAGGAGTAGCCTGTAAAGTGGGCGCAGCTTGCGCAGGTTCGACCGGCGGATGAGCCTGCACCATTCATCGTATTGGTCCAGAGGCCGAACAATCCATTGAAGGCACCCTTCAAGATACCCGTCTTATAGAGGATTAAGACTACCAGCAGGATGAGCGACACAACCAGAATAGGGTAGAACGACGATATGATGAAGAAGAGGAAGTTTACCCACGTGAGCAGGGTGCACTTCCAAGTTGTTCCGCCACGATGCAGCAACACCGGCTTCACGTCGGCCCACTTATAGAGCGGCAGGCCCCACTTATAAATCACATAGCCCAAGCCAAATGCTACCACGATACCGTAAGGCGTGAGGCCTCCGACTCCAATAGGGAAGGCCAAAGGCAGCGTGTAGTGAATCTCGGCCTTATACTCGGCCACCGACTCGCCTGCATCCAGCGCCTTACGTCCATTGTACATCGCCATCACAACACGATACAGTGCAATGACACCGGCCACAAACACGGCCATAGACCAGAGGGTCAGTGCTGCCACAAAGAGTGGTCCACATATCTGCGACAAGCCATTCCCTTCACCCAGCAACAACTTTGCAAGATAACCGATAAGCAGGAATATCAATCCAACGCCTACCCCCCCCAATAAGAGTTTAACATAGAGGAATTTAAGCATCTTCTTTAACTCCTCTTTCGTCTTAATTCTAAAAAACAATTTCATAACTATTTAAGTTTTAATTAGTTGTGTTCTCGTATCTCTATCACTTACATTCTCACCCTCACGCCTCTATCGCTCCCGCCCCGTAAAGAGCTCCTTCGGATAGACCACATCACTGAGGAAGAGTCCCTGCGCAGGGGCACCCGCACTTGAACGTGACAGCTCCTTCGCCTCGACGATGGCACGGAACTCCTCAACGGAGTAACGTCCACGCCCCACATCGACCAGCGTGCCTACAATGGAGCGCACCATATTCCGCAGGAAGCGGTCGGCACGAATCGTGAAGCGCAGCACCCCGTCAGGCTCACGTTGCCACTCGGCACGCTGCACGTGGCAGATGTTGGTCTTGTTGTTGGAGTTGAGCTTGGCAAACGATGTAAAATCCTCATATTCAAGCAATGAGCGAGCCGCCTCATTCATATTCCCGACATCCAGCGGCACGTAGTACATCCACGCCGAGTGGCGACGGAATGGGTTTTTCACCGAGCAGATGTAGTAGGTGTATTCACGCTCACGGGCATCGAAGCGTGCGTGAGCATCGGCGGCCACCTCGGTCACGGAGTCGATAGAGATATCCTGCGGCAGCATCATATTGAGCTTGTAGCGCACCTGCTCGACATCCACCTCCGCCTGCGTGTCGAAGTGCGCCACGTAGTACGAGGCATTGACCCCCGTATCGGTACGCCCCGCACCGACAATCTCGACAGGCTCACGCAACAGCCGTGTCAGCGCCTGCTCAATCGTCTGCTGCACAGTCGGCATATCGGGCTGCCGCTGCCATCCGCAGTACGCCCCGCCATCATATCTCAACTCCAAAAAATACCGCATAACGGAACAAAGATATAAATATTTTCGCATAAATCGACTTTTGCGAGGTTTATTTATTACCTTTGCGGTTCGGAATATATTACAAATATATTAAGAATAAGTTCTACAATTATGAATGTTGCAATCATCGGATACGGAAAGATGGGGCACGAGATAGAGAAGATTCTCTTGCAGCGTGGCCACACGATAGGTCTTATCATAGACCAGAACAATACGCACGAGCTCTGCGCAGAGCGACTCTCGGGGATTGATGTCGCCATAGAGTTCACGATGCCGCAGACGGCATACGACAACATCCGCACCTGCATCGAGGCGGGGGTGGCAATTGTCAGCGGCACAACAGGCTGGACGGAGCGTCTGCCGCAGTTGCAGGAGCTGTGTCGTGAGCGTGGGGGTGCGATGATTTACTCGTCGAACTACTCTCTCGGCGTGAACATCGCCTTCCGCATCAACCGTCGTCTGGCGGAGTTGATGAACCACTGCGACAACTACGACGTGCGCATCGAGGAGATTCACCACACGCAGAAGAAGGATGCGCCGAGTGGCACAGCCATAACCCTCGCCGAGGGTATCATCGCCAACGTCGAGCGCAAGAGCCTCTGGCACTGCATCGAGCCGCAACAGGGCGAGGTGTCGCAGCCACGGGCCGAGAGCATCGAGATTACGTCGCTGCGAGAGGGTATGGTTCCGGGCACTCACACCATAACCTACGAGTCGGAGGACGACGTATTGGAGATAAAGCACACGTTGAAGAGCCGCCGTGCGTTAGCGACAGGCGCAGTTGTTGCAGCCGAGTTCATCTGCGGCAAGAGCGGCGTATTTACTATGGATGACATTCTTAACTAACGGGCCGATATGGTAAAGTTTTTCAAGAACAAATGGGTACGATTCTCGGCGGCGAGCGCAATATACATCCTGCTCTGCGTTGTCTGGACGGGCAACCTCTGGATGCTCCTCGGCCTGCCGCTCATATACGACTACTTCATATCACGCCTTGTACACAAGCACATCGGACTGCGCAACAAGGCCCTCTGCGAGCGTTATCCGCTCTGGAACACCATCTACGGATGGATTGATGCCGTGGTGTGGGCCGTTGTGGCTGCGACGCTGATACACCTGTTCGTGTTCCAGCTCTACAAGGTGCCGACCTCTTCGATGGAGAAGACCATCCTCATCGGCGACTACCTCTACGTGAGCAAGCTCTCGTATGGCCCGCAGGTGCCCAACACACCGCTGGCTATGCCTTTCGTATATAACACGATGCCTATCACGGGTGGTAAATCCTACTCGGAGGCCATCAAGTGGGACTACCACCGTCTGAAAGGGTTGAAGCCCATCAAGCGCAACGACGTGGTCGTGTTCAACTTCCCCGCCGGCGACACGGTGCTCTTGGAGAATCAGGCCGTGACCTACTACGATGTCGTGAGGAGCTACGAGCAGACCTACGGCAAGCGGGAGGGCAGACGTCGCCTCAACGAGGATTACACCGTCATCGCCCGACCTGTCGATAAGCGAGAGAACTACATCAAGCGCTGCGTAGCCATCCCTGGCGACACGCTGCGCATTGCCGACGGCCAGCTATACATCAACGAGGGCAAGCAGCTCTTCGTGCCATCGCAGCAGTACATCTACTTCGTGCAGACGACGGCACCGCTGACCACCTACACGCTCAAAAAACTCGGCATCACCGAGGTTAGCGGCTCGGCACCATACTACTACATGGCGATGACCGCCGAGGCTGCCGAGCAGTTGAGCAAGCTCGCCATCGTCACCGACATAGTGCAGTACAACGCCAAGCAGAGCAGCGAGGATGTCTTCCCGAACAGCAGTGCATACTCTTGGACACAGGACAACTTCGGCCCGCTCTGGGTGCCATATAAGGGTGCTACAATCACCCTCACGGCGGAGAACCTGCCGATATATCGCCGCATAATCGAGCAGTACGAGGGTCACACCTTGGAGGTGACCGCCGACGGGGAGATACTCATCGACGGGGTAGCGACCACCACCTACACCTTTGCGATGGACTACTACTGGATGATGGGCGACAACCGCCACAACTCGGCCGACTCCCGCTTCTGGGGCTTCGTGCCGGAGGACCACATCGTCGGCAAGGCATCCTTCATAGCCTTCTCCAAGGGCGAGGATGGCATCCGCTGGAACAGATTGTTTAAGAAGATAGAGTAGCGCAGCCGTGGCAGAGGAGTTGAAGGATAGTTACCTGACCATAGCCCGTGAGGCCGTGTCGGCGATGAGGGAGCGCAGCAGCAAGTTCCTCGCATACGCCTATCCCGTCACGAGCGAGGAGCAGATACGTGAGCACCTCGACGCTCTGCGCAAGGAGTACTACGATGCCACACACCACTGCTACGCCTGGCGCTTGGGCCCCTATGGCGAGCAGTTTAGGGCCAACGACGACGGCGAGCCTTCGGGCACTGCCGGCAAGCCCATACTCGGGCAGCTGCTGTCGCACTCGCTGACCGACTGCCTGATTGTGGTCGTGCGATACTTCGGAGGCACAAAACTCGGTGTTTCGGGCCTTATACAGGCCTACAAGGAGGCGGCGGCAGATGTCATCGCCGAGAGCGAGATAATCGAAAAAACGGTCGCTGTGCGCCTCCGCATAGACTTCTCGTATATGGCGATGAACGACGTGATGCGCATCATCAAGGAGGAGATGCCTCGCATTGAGGAGCAGCTGTTTGACAACCTCTGCACGATACGTCTTGCCGTGCGCAAGAGCAAGGCCGACACGCTCACCGGCAAACTCGGCAAGGTGCAGGGCGTAACAATGGAGATAATTGAGAATGAGCAACTTTAAGTCAATATACATCAAGGGAGCGAGGGTACACAACCTCAAAAACATCGAGGTCGATATTCCGCACGAGCAGCTCGTCGTAGTGACGGGACTCTCGGGCAGCGGAAAGTCCACGCTCGCCTTCGACACCATCTTCGCCGAGGGGCAGCGACGCTACGTCGAGAGCCTCTCCTCGTATGCCCGTCAGTTCCTCGGCCGTATCAACAAGCCCGACGTGGATATCATCTCGGGCATAGCCCCTGCGGTGGCCATCGAGCAGAAGGTAAACACACGCAACCCCCGCTCCACGGTAGGCACGACGACCGAGATATACGAGTACCTGCGCCTGCTCTATGCCCGCATAGGCAAGACCTTCTCGCCCATATCGGGCGCAGAGGTCAAGTGCTACACCACCGACGAGGTTGTCGAGCAGATACTCTCCTTGGGCGAGGGCGAGCGAGTGATGATTGCCGTGCCTATGCACTTGAAGGAGGGTCAGGGCCTTATCGAGAGGCTCACGCTCCTCTTCTCGGAGGGCATACGTCGCCTCCACGTAGCAGGGCAGACGATGCTGCTCGAAGAGTTCGTGCCAACCATCGACGAGCAGACCGACGTTGAGCATATCAAGATTATCATCGACCGCCTCAGCGTAGCCTCCGACGACGACACCCTCTCCCGAATGAGGGAGTCGGTATCACGTGCCTTCGGCTACGGCACAAGCAGCTGCATCATCATCCACGGGGAGAACGAAAGACTCTACTCCTCGTCAATGACCGCCGACGGCATAGAGTTCGAGCACCCGACCGAGCACCTGTTCAGCTTCAACAACCCGCTGGGTGCCTGCCCTCATTGCGAAGGCTATGGCAAGGTGATAGGCATCGACGAGGATTTGGTCGTGCCCGACAAGTCGAAGAGCATATACGACAACGCCATCGCCTGCTGGCGTGGCGACACGATGCGCTGGTTCAGGGACCAACTCGTGGCCAACGCCTACAAGTTCGACTTCCCGATTCACGAGCCATACTACCGCCTCAGTGCCGACGAGCGGCGACTGCTATGGCGGGGCAACGAGTACTTCGAGGGGCTCGACTCATTCTTCAACTACCTCGACTCGGAGCGTCGCAAGATTCAGTTCCGAGTGCTCAAAGCACGATACACCGGCAAGACGACCTGCCCCGTATGCAATGGCAGCCGTCTGCGCAAGGAGGCACTCTACGTGAAGGTTGGAGGCCGCTCGATTGACGAGCTGGTGGCGATGACCGTGGATGAGCTTATAGAGTTCTTTGGCACGCTGTCGCTCGACGAACACGACACGACGACGGCACACCGCATCCTCACCGAGATAAACAACCGCCTGCGCTACCTGAGCGACGTGGGGCTCGGATACCTGACCCTCGACCGCCTCTGCTCGACCCTCTCCGGAGGCGAGAGCCAGCGCATAAACCTCTCGACATCGCTCGGCAGCAACCTCACCGGCTCGCTCTACATCCTTGACGAGCCGAGCATAGGTCTGCATCCGAGAGATACCCACCGCCTCATATCCGTACTCAAACAGTTGCGTGATATGGGCAATACGGTTATCGTTGTGGAGCACGAGGAGGAGGTGATTCGTGCCGCCGACTACATCATAGACATCGGCCCCGAGGCGGGTGAGAATGGCGGCAGGGTAGTATTCAGCGGCCCTGCATCGCAACTCCCGAAGAGCAAGGAGAGCCTCACGGCAGACTACCTGACGGGGCGCAAGGAGATTGCCGTGCCACGCTCACGACGGCCGTGGCGCAACTACATACGCCTGAAAGGGGCGAGGATGCACAACCTGCAAAACATAACGGTAGATATTCCGCTCGGCGTGATGACCTGCATCACGGGCGTAAGCGGCAGCGGCAAGTCGTCGCTCGCCAAGGGCATCCTCTACCCGGCAATCCGCCGCCACATATTGGAGAGCGGCGAGCGTCCGGGCGACTTCGACGGCATAGAGGGCGATATTCGTATGATACGAGGTATCGAGATGGTGGACCAGAACCCTATCGGCAAATCCTCACGCTCGAACCCCGTGACCTACATCAAGGCCTACGACGAGATTCGCCGCCTCTACTCCGACCAGCCTTACGCCAAGCACAACAACATCGCACCGAGCCACTTCTCGTTCAACGTGGCGGGAGGGCGATGCGAGGTGTGCCAAGGCGAGGGCACCATCAAGGTCGGTATGCAGTTTATGGCCGACATAGAGCTCACGTGCGAGGCGTGTGGCGGTCGTCGCTTCAAGGATGAGATTTTGGAGGTACGATACCGCAACAAATCCATCTGCGACGTGCTCGATATGAGCATCGACGAGGCGATAGCCTTCTTCGGAGAGGATTCGGCAAACAAGACCTGCCAGCGCATCGTGGAGCGTCTCATGCCATTGCAGGATGTAGGCCTCGGATACATCAAGCTCGGGCAGTCGTCATCGACCCTCTCGGGAGGTGAGAGCCAGCGTGTGAAGCTCGCATCGTTCCTCGCCAAGGAGGGGAGCGAGAGGAGCATTATGTTTATCTTCGACGAGCCGACCACGGGACTGCACTTCCACGACATCAAGAGGCTGCTTCACGCCTTTGATGCCCTGATAACCTGCGGCCATACGGTGGTCATCGTCGAGCACAATATGGAAGTCATAAAGTGCGCCGACCACGTGATTGACCTCGGCCCCGAGGCGGGCAAGGATGGCGGCAGGGTAGTATTTGCAGGCAGGCCGGAGGAGCTGGCGCAGTACGCCGAGAGCCATACCGGCAACTTCTTAAAGGAACACTTCAAATAGATGACGGAAGAGTTTTATACATATAGACTTCCAAACGGAATACGAGGCATACACCGTCAGGTACGAAGCGGCGTGGCCCGCTGTGCCCTCATAGTCAATGCCGGCAGTCGTGACGAGCTGCCGACCGAGTACGGACTGGCCCACTTCGCCGAGCACGGGCTCTTCAAGGGCACCGAGCACCGCAAGGCGTATCAGGTAAACTGCCGCTTGGAGAATCTTGGTGGCGAGTTGAACGCCTACACGACCAAGGAGGACACCACGGTACACGGCACGGTGCTGCGCAACGATTTCTCGAAGGCGGCGGAGCTCATCTCCGACGTGGTCTTTCACTCGACATTCCCCGACAAGGAGCTGGACAAGGAGCGTGAGGTCATCTACGACGAGATAAACACCTACAAGGACTCGCCGATGGATATGATATACGACACCTTCGAGGATATGCTCTTCGAGGGGTCGGAGCTCGGGCACAACATCTTGGGATGCAAGCGGGACTTGGAGCGTCACAACAGCGAGGCAATGCACCGCTTTGTCGAGCGCACCCACACCACCGACCAGATGATATTCGCCTCGATAGGCAACATCTCACCCAAGCGCATCGAGCAGATTGCCGAGCGTTACTTCGCAGGCGAGCCGGCGAGCAGCCGCACATACAAGAGGGTAGCCCCCGCACCGTACAAAGCCTTCGAGAAGGCGATAAACCGCCACACCCACCAGACACACTGCATCATCGGCAACCGTGCCTACGGCATTATGGAGAAGAAGCGACTGCCATTCTCGCTGCTGACCAACATCCTCGGAGGCCCGTGCGCCAACTCACGTCTCAACATCAATGTACGTGAGCGTAACGGCCTCTCCTACAACGTGGAAGCGAGCTATACGGCATACTCCGACAGCGGCATTGCCGTCATATACTTCTCGTCGGAGCACGAGAACGCCGACCACTGCCGAGAGATTATCGAGGGGGAGTTGCACAAACTGAAAAACACTGCCCTCACATCCCGCCAACTTGCGCAGGCGAAGCGTCAGTTTATCGCCCAGATGGCGATATCGACCGAGAGCAACGAGGGTTATATGCTCGGTGTAGGTCGCTCCCTGCTGGTACACGGCGAGGTGGACACCTTGGAGGAGGTGTACCGCAAAATCAACGCCGTAACCGCCTCGCAGATTATGGAGACGGCAAACGAGATATGGAACAACAACTCAACACTTATCTATATATAAATGGAGGCATTGGACAAATACGTCGAGGAGCTATCCTCGCCCGAGGATGCGCTGCTGAAAGAGTTAGAGCGTGAGACCTACCTGCGAGTGCTCAATCCCCGTATGATTTCGGGGCATATTCAGGGCAAACTGATGGAGATGATAGTGCGGATGGTTCGTCCGCAGAGAGTCCTTGAAATCGGCACTTTCACGGGATATTCGGCCCTCTGTATGGCCGCAGGGCTGCCCGAGGGTGGCATAATTGACACCTGCGAGGTGGACGACGAGTTGGAGATGATGATACTCTCATTCTTCGAGCGGTCGGAGCATCGGGACAAGGTACGCCTGCACATAGGCTCCGCCCTCGACATAGCGCCCTCGCTCGGCGAGGTGTACGACCTCGTCTTTATTGATGGCGACAAGCGTGAATATACGGCCTACTACGAGATGCTCTTCGAGCAGGGGTTGGTCAGAAGCGGCAGCTGGATTCTGGCCGACAACATCCTCTGGTACGGCAAGGTGGTTGAGCCGGTAGCCAAGGGCGACAAGCAGACACAAGCAATCATCGACTTCAACGCACACGTGCTTGCCGACCCTCGTGTCGAGAATGTTATCCTCCCAATCCGTGACGGCATCAACCTGATACGGGTCAAGTAGGGCGCAAAATATTAAAGGATATTAAAGGAGTTAAGGGAGGTTAAAGGTTGTTAATGTTGCGCATTAGGTTGCGGACTATTACACTCTTGCTCCAAATTGTCTGCGTTTCCCTTAATAACCTTTCTCGTTGCGCAATAACACTTCTAACAAAAAAAAGTCTGCCGGAAATTATATCTCGACAGACTTTCTGATATAGCACATTCGCTTATCTCTTCGGAATACCTCGCTCGCACGGAACTCCGACCTGACATTTGCCACAGCCAAAGCGTGGAGCGTACCACTCCCTCATAACATTGACGTAGGCACAGCATTTCGGGTGCGATTTGCCCTCGGCGAGGGTTATCGCCTCTCCGGGGCATTGACGGGCACAAGCGCCACACATCGAGCAATACTCGTAGATATCGGAGTAGGGGCGAGGGGTTACCTCCAACGGAGCCGCAGTGACGACACTGCCGAAGCGGCCGGCAACACCCCTCTCCGTAATCAACCCCTTCGAGAGGCCAAAGGTGCCAAGGCCGCAGACATAGGCGACGTGACGCTCCGACCAATTGCTCGTGAACGAGAGGCTCTTATTCTCGACAGCCTCACACGTACCCGCCTCGAACACATACTTAAACTCGGCACTTGCGTATGGCGACAGAGCCTTCACACCCTGCTCGGCAAACCATCTTTCGAGGAAGTGGTTCACCTCGGTAAGGAATGCCTGCCCCTCGACACGGGCATAGAGCCAGCCATTGCCAACGGCGGTAGCATCACGGTTGCCATCAACGACAAAGTCGCTGAAAGGGGCGAAATAGGAGACCACGCTCCTCGCCTCCGCCATCCACTCCTTCGGAGTGCGCAACAGCTCTCCAACGGCCTGCGGAGCCTTCAACGCCTCCCAGAGAGGGTCATCGGCCGCTCCAATCTTCACGATAGGGGCATCATACAGCCGTTGTCCGACATCCTCCGGCACAAGCGCCATCTGCTCCGTGACGTAGTTCAGTGGCGATGTGGCGACAAACTCCGCAAGAGCCTCCTGTATAGAGTGCAAGGTTATCATCGCTACTACTTCTTGGCAGGCTTGGTTGCCGAGATAGACTCACGCATCTGGGTATCGGCGATGACATTCTTCATCTTATAGTAATCCATAATGCCCAGATTACCATTGCGGAACGCCTCCGCCATAGCCATAGGAACCTCTGCCTCGGCAAGGATAACCTTCGCACGAGCCTCCTCGGCCTTCGCCTTCATCTCCTGCTCCAACGCCACAGCCATAGCACGACGCTCCTCAGCCTTCGCCTGTGCGATGTTCTTGTCGGCATCGGCCTGGTCCATCTGCAACTGCGCACCGATATTCTTTCCAACGTCGATATCGGCGATGTCAATCGAGAGAATCTCGAATGCCGTACCCGCATCAAGGCCCTTTTCCAGCACCACACGTGAGATAGAGTCCGGATTCTCCAACACCACCTTATGTGTCACAGCCGAGCCGATAGAGGAGACGATACCCTCGCCGACACGGGCCAATACGGTCTCCTCGCCGGCACCGCCGACCAGCTGCTTGATGTTGGCACGCACCGTAACACGAGCCTTGGCGATAAGCTGGATACCATCCTTGGCAACGGCTGCCACAGGCGGCGTGTTGATAACCTTCGGATTCACAGACATCTGCACAGCCTCAAAGACATCACGACCCGCCAAGTCGATAGCCGTAGCCATCTCGAAGGTGAGCACGATGCCCGCCTTCTGCGCCGACACCAGAGCGTGAACGACATTGCGGACATTACCACCCGCAAGGTAGTGCGCCTCCAAGGCGTTAGGGTTAAGTTTCAGGCCCGCCTTCGTACCCTCAATCATCGAGGAGACAATCACCGAAGGTGGCACCTTACGCCAACGCATCAGCACAAGCTGCAACAACGAGATGTGAGCACCCGACACCAACGCCGAGAACCACAATCCTACCGGAATAAAATAGAAAATCAGCCATATCGCTACCAGCGACAACAAGGCTACAAGTGCAATTACTCCAAATTCCATAATCATATAGTTTTTAAGTGTTTATATATCCTATCTAAACCACCACCTAAACTGCGCCTCCAATTTCACGAGGAAAGAGACATCGAGATAGCAGCTACTCAACCTTACGAACCACGACCGTAAAATTGTCGAAGCCCACGACCTCAACAGCCTCTCGTTGAGCGATATAGACATCGACAGACCTCGCCTCGAAGGTTTTACCCCCGATATCGACCTTACCCGTAGGCGAGAGGCGTGACACGGCCACACCTCGCTGACCCACAGCCAACTCATTGCCCGGCTGCTCCATACTCGTAGAGTCTATCTCCTGATGCAACGACAGACGGCGCCAAGTCTTGGCCCTCAACGAGAGTATGGTCGTAAGTATGGATACAAGAACCACGACCGCCAGCACGATGAGCCCGACCGTAGTGTCATAATTTGCGAAGGCCATATAGACGGCACTGCCATAGCAGACAAGCGACAAGATGGCACCAAACGACACTCCCGGGAGCAGCACGAGTTCCAGAAGCAGGAACAGCACTCCCAACACGACCAACAAAATAATGTAACCCATAATCTCTATTTTTAGCGTTTATTTACCTCAACAACCTCCGTAGCAGCCCCTGCCGCCATATCGGCAACCTCTTGTGCAAGTCGCTCCGCCTCCGCCTTGGAGAGGAACTCACCGACGATAAAGTGCTTACCCACACGTGATATGCGGCTCTGCTCGTTGCGGAGCGATATGTGCATCTTCACCTGCTCGGATAGGGTAGCGACACCCGAAATCTCGACATTGTATCGCACGACATTCGCCCTCTTCCACTGCTCTATATCCGACACATACTCGCCATCGACCCACATCGAAATCAGCGGGTCCCTGAACCCTATGCTTTTGAGGTAGGCAACCCCCTCCTTCGCATCGGCCTCGGTGGCGAAACCTCCCACGAAGTAGGCACACTTGCCGTCGTGGTAGGCATCCGTGCAGGAGAGTGGCGTGATACCCCTCAATGCCGAGAGGTTAGGGCGGTGTGTGAATACCCCGATGCGGATTCTGTATATCGTTCCACGCTCGTAAATCTTCGTCGGCGGAATCGGATTCTTGGCGTTATATATCGTCGGCAGGATGACCTTCAACGGCTCATAGTCGATAAAGAGTCGCTCCTCGACCACCACCCTCGGCAGGCAGAGCGCATCACGTTTCAGCCGCTTCGCCACCACCGACAGCGAGTCCTTCGCAGAGTTCAAATTGAGTGCCGACGCCATCTGCTGCTCATACGAGAGCAACGCCCGCTTCTGGTTGTAGAAGAGGCTCAGGGCATCCGACTCGTAGGCCCCTGCATCGCCGTCTATGCCCACCTGCGCCTCGGCCGAGAGTCGTTCCCACTCGGCAAGCAGGTCGCTGCGCATATTGAGTTCCAGGGCCAAATTATAGAGATAAGTCTTGTTGTCATAGACCGACTGCCACGACTGCATCACGCCATCCTCGACATCGGCGGCACGGGTGCGCACACGCTCCAACTCGATGCGGAGGCTGTCGGCGGCGTGCTGATTATCCACCCGCCCGTATTCGAGTTGCAGGGCTACCATCGTATCGTAGAGCCCGTGGTACGTCGCAATCCGCTTCTCCACCTCCGTCTCACGACGTTGCGCCTCACGCAGGGAGCGCATATCGGCGGCAGGCAGCGAGGCTATAAAGTAGCCATTCTCCACGAGGTTTGCCCGCTTGGGGTACTCCTCCGCCGAGAGGGTTTGCCCCGGCTCGACAGGCGACTGCTCCGAGGTATGACTGCTCGCATTTGCGACAACCCAATCCTGCTCAAACCTGACAACGGCGGCAATGGCACCCTCCCTGCGACGTGTCGCCTGCTCCAACTCCTGCTCGTAACGCAGGATGTCGGCACCAAGCGTCTGCTGTCGCTCCGGCTCCGAGGCGTAAGCATCCCGTGCCACGGCAACAAGGCGGCTCAACGAGTCGCACTGCCGAGTGGCTGCGTCGGCCTCACTCACAAGCGACGCAAAGCGGGCATCGTCGCCCAAACGATGTGTCTGCGCCGAGGTCACGCCTGCCCCCGCAACGAGGAGCACAAATAGCAGGTATATAGAGTTTATCGCCACCATTTCAAGAAGAAGAGTTGAATGAATCCGAATATTTCAAGACGACCCATAAGCATCAGCGAGGATGCCTGCACCTTCAATATGGAGGGCATCTGGGCATAGTTGTCGAATGAGCCGACCTCGCCAAAGCCCGGGCCTACATTGCCCATACAGGCGACGGCCGAGGAGAATGCCGTGGTCAAATCCTGCGCAAACATCGTATTGACAACGGTAGCCATAAGGATAATGACCAGATAGGTCACCACGAAGACCACCACGCCATTGAGCTGGTCCGCCTCCTGCACCACACCATCCACACGGATACGAATCACGGCGTTAGGGTGCTGCTGGTGCTTGATGCGTGCCGCAAGCTGCTTGACAAAGAGCAGGAGCCTATCCACTTTAAGGCCTCCCGACGTAGAGCCTGCACACGCACACACTATCGAGATAAAAATCAGCAGCACGATGGCAAACGGAGTCCACAAGTTGGTATCTGCCGTAGCAAATCCCGTCGTGGAGATGAGCGACACGACCTGGAAGGAGGCTTGTCGCAACGACTCCCACAGCGTAGGGTATATCTCGGCAGCAAAGAGGCTCACGCCTATACAGAGGCTCGTACCGACGATTATAGCCACATAGGTACGCACGACCTCCGAGCGGAAGATGTTGTTTCCCTTGCGCATCAGGGTCGCATATATCAGGCCGAAGTGGATGCTCGACAGAAACATCGCACACATAAGTATCAACTCTATGACCCAACTGTCGTAGAAGCCTACGCTCGCATTCTTGGTAGAGAAGCCTCCCGTAGCACACGCCGACATTGCGTGGTTCAGCGCATCGAACCAGCGCATACCGGAGAATTTGAGCAGCAGGGTAGTGATGAGGGTCAGACCCACATACACGAACAGAAGTATGCGCACGATAAACTGCGTGCGGTAGCGGTAGTTATCCTTCGCCAGCGAGGAGAGCTCCACGTTGGTCAGCGCCATCTTGTTGGTGCCGAGCGACGGAAGAATCACCAAGGCGAACATCACAACGCCCACACCGCCAATCCAGTTGGTAGCCGAGCGCCAGAAGAGCAACCCCTGCGGCAGGGCCTCGATATCGTTCAGGATGGTGGCTCCCGTGGTGGTAAATCCCGACACGCTCTCAAACCACGCATTCACGAGCGTAAACTCGCCACCCCAGATAAGGTACGGAAACATACCGACGACACAAGAGAGCACCCACGAGCCAACCACGATGGTAAAGCCCTCCTTGTTCGTAATACTCTGCGCCTTACGCACGAAGAGCATCGGAAAGGCACCAAGCAGCAGCGTGAGCAACGACGAGAGCAACAGCGGATAGAAGCCCGTATCGACATTGTTGGCAAAGGAGATGCACGCCGACACCGCCATAAATGCCGACACGCAGAGCATCACCGTTCCAACATATCTCAATATAACACTAAGTCGCATAGTCGCTTATTGCTTGTTATTCTGTTGCTTATTCAGGTTGACCAGGGTCTCGATATTGTCGTACAACTCCTTATACTCATCTATCAGTTCGTCCTTGACATTGAACGGCAGGCGGAATGCCATATAGTCCGACAACGCCTTATTGAGACGGAGCAGAGGCTTCACGCAGTATATGCGGATGAAGTAGAAGAACATCAGCACGATAGCAATCATAACCACCAGCGAAATCAGCACCGGCGTAACGGAGCGGTAGGCGTTCTTGTTCAACTGCTCGGCACGAGGGGCTAACGAGGCGTGGGTGTGTGTCATAAACTCCTCGATGCTGGCGATGACCTTGTCGGAGGCCGCCTTGTACTCGCTGTCGTACCACTCCCTGCCCGACTTGGTCGTCTTTGGCACTTCGAGATTGGTGCCGATGACGATGCTGTCTGCCGAGATTACAGGCACCTCAACCGGCTCCGTAGCCTCAAAGTAGGCATCGGTCATACTGCGCAGCTGTGCAACGCTCGCCGAGAGGGGGTCGAGACGTGAAGCATCCAGCGCCTCGTTGCGAGCCACGGAGACAGCACCCTCCAACTCGCTCACAAGGCGGTGGCAGTCATCTATACGGGCACGATTGCCCAAAATAACCACACCTACAACGGCTCGGCCGTGCTCGTTCACAGTATTGAGTAACTCGTTGGAAATCTCTATATTGCGCTTGGTCGCCGACAATATATCCTCCGTATCGTTACTCATATTGCTCAACTCGAACAGAGATATCATTCCCGAAATAAAGAGCAGAGCCACAATGCTCAAAAAGCCAACCGTAACCCTTTTACCTATACCTTTCATACGTTCCAAAAGATTATTCGATATGCAAATATAGCAAAATTATCTATACGCAGATAACTTTCTACTCAATAATCCGCCCGAGGATGTCGCCCGAGGGCTCGATGGAGAGCAGTTCGGCCTTGACGATGCGGTTGATATACTCTCGGTTGTACGGCACCTTGACCTTGATGTAGTTGCCCGTAAATCCCGACATCATACCCCCTCGCTCGGTACTCTCGAAGAGCACCTCGGCAGTACTACCCACAGCACGAGAGCAGAAGTCGTAGTGAAGGCGACTGCTCAACGCCTCCAACTCCTTCACACGTGCCGTAGAGATGCTTGCCTGCACCTTATCGGGCAGATTGACGGCAGGAGTTCCCGGCCGCTCCGAGAATGGGAAGATGTGGAGGAACGACGGCTCGATGCTCGCCAGAAAGTCACGGCTATCGGCAAAATCGGCATCCGTCTCACCCGGAAATCCCGTGATGACATCTATGCCGATAAAGGCATCAGGCATTGCCCGACGCACGGCAGCGATGCGGTCGGCGAATTTTTCGACGGTATAGCGACGGCGCATAAGCGCAAGAATCTTGTTCGAGCCACACTGGATAGGGATATGGAAGTGGTGCTGAAACTTCGACGATGTGGCGCAGATACCTATAATCTCGTCGGTGAGCAGGTTCGGCTCGATGGAGGAGATACGATAACGCTCAACCCCCTCGACCTTATCCAGAGCACGCAGCAGGTCGGCAAACGACTCGCCCGTGGTTCGGCCGAAGTCGCCGGTATTTACACCCGTGATGACTATCTCCTTCTGACCACTTCCTGCGATGCACTCCGCCTGACGAACAACCTCCGCAATGGGGATATTTCGGCTGGCCCCTCGGGCATTGTGAATCGTGCAGTATGAGCAGCAGTAGTCGCACCCATCCTGCACCTTCAAAAAGGCACGTGTGCGGTCGCCTCCCGAGAAGGCGGAGAAGAACCTTACGATGTCGTCGGTCTCGCAACTATACACCTGCGCCTTACCCCTCTCGGCGAGTTCAACCACTCGTTTATATGTATCGCTTTTGTCGTTGTTACCCAGCACTATATCCACGCCTTCGATTTGCGCAATATCGTATGGTTTGAGCTGCGCATAACACCCCGTGACGGCAATGATTGCGTCGGGATTTCGGCGATGAATCTTGCGTATAATGTTACGGCATTTCTTGTCGGCGTGCTCCGTGACCGAGCAGCTGTTTATGATGCATATATCCGCCTCCTCGGTCGGAGCTACACGCACAAATCCGCCCTCCTCAAATTGACGGGCGATGGTGGAACTCTCCGAAAAATTGAGTTTACAACCTAACGTATGGAAATTTACTCTGCGGGCCATTTCTATCCAAATATTTAGTGCGAAGATACGAAAAAGCGGCATAAAACGGCTCTGTTCCGCAAAAAAAGTGTAATTTTACACGCTCAAATTTTATCACGATGGATTTTATCGCCGACATATTTCAGTACAGATACCTTGCCAATGCTGTGATTGCCTGCATATTGTCGGGCGTAACCTGCGGCATTGTAGGCACATACATCGTGGCCCGACGGATGGTATTCCTCTGCGGAGGCATCACCCACGCATCATTCGGAGGGCTGGGCATAGCCTTCTATTTGGGAAGCAACCCGATACTCGGAGCACTGCTCTTCGCCGTGCTCTCGTCGATGGGCATCGAGTATGCCGGCTCCCGAACAAAGATTCGTGAGGACTCGGCCATAGGCCTGATGTGGGGAATAGGTATGGCGGTGGGTGCGCTATTTATGAACCTGCGCCCGGGATACACCTCCGGCGACCTCTCCAACTTCCTCTTTGGCAACATAATAACGGTCACGACTGCCGATGTCACGGCCCTCGCCTGCCTGACACTCTTCCTGCTCGTCGGCGCAGCGTTGTGGTTCCGTCCGGTGATGTACGTAGCCTTCGACCGTGAGTTCGCCAGGGCTGCCGGGGTGCACACCAAGCTCATATCCTATGCGATGTCGATTATCACCGCCGTAACCATCGTGCTCTCGATACGTATTATGGGAATCGTGCTGCTCATATCGCTGCTGACGATGCCCGTGGTCATTGCCAACATCATAACCAAAGAGTACCGCTCGATAGCCGTCGGTGCAGCCATAATCGCCTCGGCGGGCAGTTTGGCAGGCATCGCTCTGAGTTACTATTTGGAGGTTCCGTCGGGGCCTGCGATAATATTTGTACTTACCCTGACGTTTATAATAGTAAAACTATTATCTTTGCACACGGAACAACGCTCGAAGTGGAATGAAAACATTAGATAAACTCGTTCTCAAATCCTATTTAGGTCCTATGTTTATGACCTTCTTCATCGTCATATTTATATTGATGATGAACTTCGTGTGGCGTTATATCGACGACCTCGTGGGCAAGGGCCTTGATGCGCTGGTAATCATCGAGTTGATTATGTACGCAACGGTCAATATGATTCAGATGGGACTGCCTCTGGCGGTGCTGCTGGCGACCATTATGACGATGGGAAATCTGGGCGAGAACTACGAGCTGCTGGCGATGAAGTCGGCAGGAATCTCGCTGATGCGCATCGTGCGACCGCTGATTATAGTGGTCATCCTCATCTCCATCGGCAGCTTCTTCATCATCAACAACCTTGCGCCGTACTGCAACCAGAAGATGTTCAGCATTATGCACGACATCCAGAGGCAAAATCAGGCGTTGGAGTTCCAAGACGGGCTCTTCTTCAACGGCATCGACAATATGAGCATACGTGTCGAGCATCAGGACCCAAAGACGAAGTTGTTGACCGACGTTCTGATTTACGACAACCGCTCCACCAATGGCAATATGACCACGACGATTGCCGACTCCGGCTACATCCGCCTGAGCGACGACAAGCGATACCTGCTCGTGACACTCTTTCAGGGCGAGACCTACGAGCACACACGCAGCAGCCAGTGGTACACCAAGAGCTCGCTGCGCCGACACAGCTTCGAGAGGCAGGACGGCAAGATTCCGATGACGGGATTCAGCTTCGAGCGCTCCGACGACAACCTTTATAGCGGAAATAGCCAAACACTGAATATCAACGAGTTGCAGTCGAATATCGACTCACTCGAAATGGAGGTAAACCGCACCACGACGGAGGCGTACAACCCTCTGCTCCGTGACAAGATTTTCACCCGTGACCCCGATGCTATTGCTCCGCCCGACACGGTGGATGTTGACCGCTCGAAGAAGCAGTACGCCGCCATCTTGTGCGACTCGATACCTACGCTCGACACCCGCACGAAGCAGCGTGTGTACAGCAACGCCCGACAGAACGCATCGTCGGCCCGCAGTGGCTTCTCCTTCGACGAGTCATCATCGAAAGAGGCTCTGAATCAGCTATATCGCAACAAGAACGAGTGGCACCGCAAACTGGCCCTGCCGGTCTCGATTCTCATCTTCTTCCTCGTGGGTGCGCCGCTGGGTGCCATCATCCGCAAGGGAGGACTCGGTATGCCTATCGTAATCTCGGTAATATTCTTTGTAATATACTATATCATAAGCATTTCGGGCGAAAAACTCGCCAAGGAGGGTACGTGGGACTCGCTGCTGGGAATGTGGATTTCGTCCATCGTTCTTGCGCCCGTAGCGGCCTACCTCACACACAAGGCGACAAACGACTCGGCACTGCTTGACATCGACTGGTACATAGGACGTTACAAACGCTACAAGGAGTTGTTTATATCGAAGTTGCCGGCAAAGTGGCAACCAAAACCAAAGAAGGGATAACACTATGAATCCGAAGGATTTACGCATAGTCTTTATGGGCACGCCGGAGTTTGCCGTGCCGTCGTTACGTGCGCTCGTCGAGGGCGGATACAATGTTGTCGGTGTGGTCACCACGCCCGACCGTCAGGCGGGCCGAGGCTTGAAGATGCAGGAGTGCGACGTGAAGGTCGCCGCCCGAGAGCTCGGCATCGAGACTATTCTCCAACCCGAGAAGCTGCGTGACGAGGAGTTTTTGGCCGCTCTGGCCGCCTTACAGCCCGATTTGGGTATCGTCATCGCCTTCCGTATGCTCCCCGAGGTGGTGTGGGCAATGCCTCGATTTGGTACCTTCAACCTCCACGCCTCGCTGTTGCCGCAGTACCGTGGCGCTGCCCCGATAAACCGGGCGATTATCAACGGCGACACCGAGACGGGCGTGACGACCTTCCTGCTCAACCACGAGATAGACAAGGGGGCGATAATCGGGCAGGTGCGTGAGCCTATACACCCGTCGGACAACGTAGGTACGCTCTACGAACGTCTGATGAATATCGGCTCGTCGCTTGTGCTGGATAGCGTGAACCGCATCGCCGAGGGGCGTGTGGAGGCTGTCGAGCAGCCGCAGTCCGACGACAACCTGCGCCCTGCACCAAAGATTTTCAAGGACGACTGCCTCATAGATTGGCATAAGGGCGGTGTGGATATCCTCAACTTCGTGCGAGGCCTCTCGCCATATCCTGCGGCGTGGAGCCGTATGCGCAAGGGCGGTGTGGATGCCGGCTCGGCCAAGATTTTCGAGGTGCACTTCGAGCCCAAGAGCCACGACGGCGAGGTCGGCAGGGTAGTGAGCGACGGCAAGAGATACCTCGGCGTGACCTGCTCCGATGGCGTGATATACATAGACGAGGTGCAGATTGCGGGCAAGAAGCGAATGAAGACACAAGACCTGCTGCTGGGTCTGCGAGGTGTCGAGGAGTACTCCTTCGAGTAGAGATACAACCAAACAAAATGGGGCCTGTCGCAGTGACAAGCCCCATTTTCGTTTTACGTCGCTCCGAAACTATACGCAACCCTGCGCCATCATCGCCTCGGCAACCTTCATAAAGCCGCCGATGTTGGCACCCTTGACGTAGTTTACGTAGCCATCCTCCTCGGTTCCATATTTGAGGCACACCCCGTGGATGTTCTGCATAATGGAGTGCAACTTCGCATCCACCTCCTCGGCGCTCCACTTGATGCGCATAGAGTTCTGCGACATCTCCAAGCCCGACGTAGCCACGCCGCCCGCATTCGATGCCTTGCCCGGAGCATAGAGCAGCTTGTTGGCAAGGAATACCTCGATAGCCTCCGGCGTGGATGGCATATTGGCACCCTCGGCCACGCACCAGCAGCCATTGGCAACCAGCACCTTCGCCTCCTCGCCGTTCAGCTCGTTCTGCGTTGCGCACGGCAGGGCGATGTCGCACTTGATGCCCCACGGACGCTCGCCCGCAAAGTACTGCGCCGATGGATATTTATCCACATACTCCTTGATGCGGCCACGATATACATTTTTGAGCAGCTTCACGTATGCAAGTTTCTCGGCATCAATGCCTTCCGGGTCGTAGATGTAGCCCGACGAGTCGGAGAGCGTCACAACCTTCGCACCAAGCTGCGTAGCCTTCTCGGCGGCGTGCTGTGCCACATTTCCCGAGCCTGATACCAGAACGGTCTTGCCCTCAAAGGTCTCACCTCGTGTGGCGAGCATCTCCTGCGCAAAGTAGCAGAGGCCATAGCCCGTCGCCTCGGGGCGCAGCAGCGAGCCGCCCCAGCCGAGACCCTTGCCGGTAAATGTGCCCGTAAACTCATCACGCAGACGCTTGTACTGTCCGAACATAAATCCTACCTCACGACCACCTACGCCGATATCTCCCGCAGGAACGTCGGTATCCTGACCGATGTGGCGGTAGAGCTCCGTGATGAACGACTGGCAGAACTTCATCACCTCGTTGTCCGAGCGACCCTTCGGGTTGAAGTCCGAGCCACCCTTGCCGCCACCCATAGGCAGCGTTGTGAGGCTGTTCTTGAAGGTCTGCTCAAAGGCGAGGAACTTCATAATCGAGAGGTTCACGGAGGCGTGGAAGCGGATGCCGCCCTTGTATGGGCCGAGTGCGCTGTTCATCTGCACACGGAAGCCTCGGTTTATCTCAATCTCGCCACGGTCATTGAGCCACGGCACACGGAAGATAATCACACGCTCCGGCTCGGCTATGCGCTCCAAAACTTTGAGTTTCTGCAATGCCGGGTCTGCGACGATATATGGAGCCAGCGACTCTGCCACCTCACGCACCGCTTGGTGGAACTCCGGCTCATTAGGATTCTTGGCGACAATCTGCGCCATAAAGTTCTCTACGTACTGTTTTGCCTGTGTTTCCATAACTAACCTTATCAATATATGGTTTTATGACTACAAAAATAGATATTTTCCCAGAAAAATATACCACCCAAAGCCATTTTTATTGACAAGTTTTCAAAAAAAGCGGGGCAGGGTGAGGCAGGAGGGGTAGGGGGGTGCGCAACGGAAGGGCGAAGAGAAGCGGCACAACGATAAGGTCGGGTAAGGTCGGGTAAAGTCACGCAACCTGCGGTTGCTTTAAGGTCGGGTAAGGAGAGCGCTGACAATGCAAGCTACACCTCTTTCAATATCCCCACCCCATCCTTATTTGACCTTATTTCCTCCCCCCTGCTTGCGTGGGTATCGAAAACGATACCCACGTTAGGGAGGGGGGCAAGGGCGGCGTAAGAGCAGGCGCAGGGGCAATAGCAGGCAGGGGCGGGGCAGAACAAAAAAAAGGTCTGCTCCGAAGAGCAGACCCGAATTTAAGCTTTATAATCGTTAAAGATTAGTTCGCAGCACCAACATTAACCGTAGTGTGAGCCGGCTTCGAGAATACGATATTGTCACCCTCGCCAGTGTAAGCTACAACAACGATATGGAAAGGACCATTGTAAGCATACAATGTTGAAGTAGAGGAGAATGACAAACCATCAGCCTTCTTGAAGTAAGTAGTAGAGTTTGGATCATCCATCAAAGCCATAACAGCAGCCTCTGCGCTTCCGCTATAAGTGCCGTTAAAGATTCTATCGGTAAAGTGAGCAACACGGTAACCGACAGCAGTACCACCACTTACAGCATACTCAACAGTATAACCACTGTTAGAGCTGTACTGAGGAGCATCTACATTCTCAGCATACTCACCCATAGTTACCTTAGAGATAGCAACTGTAAGGTCATTGAATGAAGCAGTCTTAGCAGTGTAACCCTTGCACAAAACCTCACCATACTTCCACTCTGCGTCGAGAGAAACAGCAATCAGTGTCCAAGTAGAGCCTGCGGTGCAAGCCTGTGATGGCCATGTTGACTTCGAGTAGCTAGTTGGCTTAAACTTCGTTCCGGTCAATGCATAAGCAACCTTATCAGCATCTGTTGCAAGAGTTGCCAAAGTTTCAGCATCAGCCCATTTGTAGTATGTAAGCGTAGCAGTGCTCTCTGCTGGGTGAGTCAAAGTAAGAGAGATTTTTCCTACACCAACCTTCTCATCAGATACTGTTGGAACACCCAAAGTCTTATCCTGTACCTCTGGAACCGCAGTCTTAAAGTCAAGAACAACGCAATCATCCAAAGTGTAAGTACCAACATTTTCACCATTAGCGTTAAGCGACTCTTTTGCAGGATTGTAAGGTACAACACAGAGTTTGTATTCTTTGTTAGGCAACAACTCAGCTCCATTGAAAAGCTTCAACTCAGATACATTGCCGGTAAATACAGAATCGTTGCGATACTCATCATCGCAGTCGTAGTAGTTCAAAGAAGACTCTACATAACCACTCATATTAGTTTCAGTTGCCAAGAAGAGGGCAGCATAGAACTTAGGGGTAGTAGAATCTGATACAATAGTAACATTTGCATCTACCACAGAAACGCTATTCAAGGTAGCGTTAGTATAAGCGACCTCTGCCACGTTGTCGAAGTTTGCACCCTCTGGCAACCAACCTGTCTCATCCAAAGGAAGAACCCAGAATACATAACCACACTTATCAAGACCAGTAGTCAGAATATCTGTCAGAGATTGCGACAAAGATGGTTCGAAGGTCATATATGCAGCACCAATATCCATACCCATTCCTGCCAAATCCTGCCATGTATAACCCTGACCTAAATATGGAGCATAGCCCAAAATAGTCTCCTGGGTCATCTCATCATTGAACTTAGTCGTAGGAAGCAAACCATAGAGGAAACCATTCTGAGAGTACATCTCAACATTGGCAACACCTCCAACAATCGATACGCTCTTAACTGGCTCAGCAGATACTATAAGTGAAGATACAACAACCTTACCGTTATTAAGAACAGCGAATGCCTTGACTGTACCAACAGCGGCAGCAGTACCGGCAGCAACATCCTCCTTAGATGGAGCAGTTACATCGCAAGCCCAATATGGCTCAGTTTCACCCTCTTCACGATCATCGTAGATAGAAACTTTCCAACCCTCTGGCTTCTCAACCATAATATCAACAACACAGCTTGACTTGATAGGCACAATAGCGGTTGTCTCGTAAGCAACATACTGCTCTGTTACAGCTGTACCGTCATAAGTAGCGAATGAGAACTGAGGACCTGCAAAATACTGCATGCCATAAAGGTCAACAAATGCTGGGTCAAGATCCAAAGAAATAGTGTTACCGTCAGCAAGGGTAATAACAGCTGCATAAGCAACATCCTGCTGAGCACTCATGTCATACTTTGTCAAAACCTCTACACCCGAGAACAAAGTTACCTTATCCAAAGCCTCGGTAGTTGCAGCGCCGGTCTCGCTCCAAGTCAGACCACCGTCGAACGATACAACAACCTTAGAGCCATCCTCGCTCTTTGCGAACTGTGGAAGAACAGGCTCCTCCTTTACAGGAACAACAGGAATCTTGTTGCCCTCAGCATCCAATACAGGAACTGCGGTGTCGTTAGCGTCAACAACTGCCCAGTACTGAACACCATTCTCTGTAACAACGGTTACAGCCGAGTTCTCAGACTCTGCATAAACGGTAAACTTCTTACCATCAGAGAGAGTAACGGTGATATCGCCGCTGTTCTCGTCCTTCTCGTAACCCGAAACAACAACCTGAGCCTCAATCATAGCCTTCAAAGCAGCAACCTCGGTACCGAGTTTCTCCTCCAATTCAGCCACACGCTCGGTGAGGTCAGCAACTTCACCCTTCACGCCATTGAGCTCGTCCCACAAACCTGTGTCGTCATACGAACAGCTTGTGAACAGCAGAGCTGTTGCGACAAGCAACGAATTCAGATTAGTAAATAATTTTTTCATAATTTTGTTTTTTTATAAGTGAAACAATGGTTTTTACTTACAAATTGTTATTAAACATTTGGTATTAAAGAACAACAAAGAGCATCATCACTCCCGCAAATCATTGACAACCAATCCGTTACAGCCATATTTGGATTATTATCAAGATTGTTGGTCGTTTATATACTCTTCCGTCAATCTTTAACAATGCAAATTTATAACATTTTTTTAATTATTAAAATTTTTTTGAAAAAAAAGTAACAACAATTTTTCAACCCGAATGTTGATAGGGGCCCCTGCACGCCCCTCCGAGGGCCAAAACGGGGAGGAGCAGGGGGTGCACAGGCGATGGCATAGAATGGCAGTCGCTCCCGCTGGTCGCTGAATGACATCGGCGCAACACCCCTCTTACGTGGGTATCGAAAACGATACCCACGGGGGGGGGTGCAAGAGGGGAGGCAGAGAGGGGAGGCAGAGAGAGCGCAACGATAAGGTCGGGTAAGGTCGGGTAAGGTCACGCAACCTGCGGTTGCTTTAAGGTCAAGTAAGGATAGCGCAAAAGGGAGTTTAAGGAGTTTAAGGAGTTTAGTGAGAATAACCTTGCGCTCTCTAAATTCCCTAATCTCCTTAATTCCCCTAATGTTGCGCCAAGCCCGTTGCGCAGCTCCAAAGGAGCGACCTTACTCGACTTTAAGTCTGCGCAAAAGGTGGCGCAAGGGTTAATGGTTATTAAGGGAGTTAAGGGATATTAAGGGTTGTTAATGGTGCGCAATACGCTGGCGGACTTGCACGGCCTCACCACAAACCGCCGGCGCTGCCCTTAACAACCTTTAACAGCCTTTAACAATCTTTACCTCGGCGCAAGCCCCCCTCTTGCGTGGATATCGTTTTCGATACCCACGGGGGCGGGAGCAGGAGCAGAAGCAGAAGCAGGAGCAGGGGCAAGAGCAGGAGCGTTGCGCCACCCTCGAAAAAAAAAACAAGTGCGCCCCGAAAAAAGGAGCGCACTCATTATATATATAGGTGTAAATTGAGCGGGAGGCTACTCTACACGAGTTTCAGCTCCTGCTTCAACGCCTCAATCTTGGCATCGAGGGCGGACTGCACCTGCTCGAACTGCTCGACAGACGGCAGGTCGGCCTTCACGCCGAAGTAGAACTTAATCTTCGGCTCGGTACCCGAAGGGCGCACCGACACCTTCGTACCATCCTCGGTAACCCACTGCAACACGTTGCTCTTATCCTCGATGCCCTCGATAGCGGACTTAACGCCCGTAGCGGTATCGAGTACCTCCAACGTCTTATAGTCATAGACCTGCACGACAGGCGAGCCGAGGAGGCTCTGTGGAGGGTTGGCACGGAAATCGACCATCATATTCTGGATTTGCTCGGCACCATCCTTACCCTTGCGGACAACATTCACGAGCGACTCACGGTAGAAGCCGAACTTAACATACAGGTCCTGCAACCACTCGTAGAGGGTCATACCCTTCGTATCACGGCACCACGCAGCAGCCTCGGCAGCCAGAGCGCACGCCGAAACGCCGTCCTTATCACGCACGTAGTCACCGGCAAGGTAGCCAAACGACTCCTCGCCACCACCTATATAGGTATGCACGCCCTCCTGCTCACGGATAATCTTGGCGATATACTTGAAGCCCGTGAGGCAGTTGTAGCACTTAACGCCATAGTGAGCAGCCACAGCATCCGGCATCATCGAGGTAACGATGGTCTTAACGACATAGTCGCCCTCCTTGATAAGGCCAAGCTCCGCCCAGCGGGTGAGCTGGTAGCACATAAGCAGGATAAGGGTCTGGTTACCATTCAGCAGGACATACTCGCCACTACCGGTACGCAGAGCCAAGCCCAAGCGGTCGGAGTCGGGGTCGGTAGCCATCGCAAGGTCCGCCTGCTCACGCTCGGCCAGGTCGATAGCCATCTTCATAGTCTTGCGCTCCTCCGGATTTGGCGACTCAACGGTAGGGAAGTTGCCGTCAAGAACGGTCTGTTCCTCAACCAGAATAACATTCTTGAAGCCGAAGTCTTTGAGAGCCGCAGGGGTGAGGTGCACACCGGCACCGTGAAGCGGCGTATAGACAATCTTCATATCGGCATAGCGCTGCACACTCTCCGGCGAGAGCGAGAGCTTCTTGATTGCCGCAAGGTAAACCTTGTCGAACTCCTCGCCAAGGATGGTGATATTGGCAGGGTTGCCTCCCGTGAGCACCTGCGACACCTCGATAATCTTCTCAACCTCCTTAATAATATTGGTGTCGTGCGGAGAGGTAACCTGCGAGCCATCGCTCCAATAGGCCTTATAGCCGTTGTACTCCTTCGGGTTGTGGGAAGCAGTAACCATAACGCCGGAGTGGCATTTGAGCTCACGAATAGCAAAGCTCAACTCCGGAGTAGGGCGGAGGGCATCAAAGAGATAGACCTGAAAATCATTAGCCGCAAAGATATCGGCAACACGCTCGGCAAAGGTGCGGGAGTTGTTGCGTGAGTCGTGCGAGATAGCAACACGAATCTGCTCGCCGGGGAAGTTCTTTTTCAGGTAGTTAGCCAATCCCTGCGTAGCAAAACCCACCGTGTAGTTGTTCATACGATTGCTGCCGACACCCATAATGCCACGCAGACCGCCCGTACCAAACTCCAAGTCCTTATAGAAACTCTCCACCAACTCATTATGGTCGTTCTCGATAAGGTTGCGCACCTGCGCCTTCGTCGCCTCATCATAGTCGCCATCAAGCCATTTCTGGGCCTTGCCCATTACAAGTTCATCAAGATTACTCATTGCTCTTTTAGTATTAGTTTTATTTATAATGATTACGTTTTCTATTTTAATTTTTTCTTACTGCAAATATAATATTTTTTTTCAACAATTAAGTATCAGCGAGTTAAAATTTGCACTCCGATTTGCGATTTCTCTCCCCTTAAAATAAAAAACCAAATAAACAATAGGATAGGTGTTTTTTTTAATATAAATTTATTCACAACTTTGCATTGTCAAAACGAAGTTAGGCGGCGGGAGCTCCTCCCGAAGTTTGCTTCAAATCCTGACAAAATATTGAATATTAACTAATTATGCACAATAATTCGGCCACATACAACGATGCCTGGCAAAACTGCCTGAGCCAACTGCGCTCGCAAACCTCTGCGGAGGAGTTTGCCAAGTGGTTCCTCCCTATCGTGCCCCTTGAATTCGACGGCACGATGCTTCGTTTGCGTGTGCCGAGCAAGTCGTTCGCAGAGGAGATTGAGAGCAACTACATCCGCATACTCCGTCCTCTGATTGCCGAGAGCTTCGGTCAGCAGACCAGAATCAGATACGCAATTCCAAAGAGCGATGTCCAAGCACAGATTCCGTCCGAGTCAAACGCCTCGGTCTCGATGCCTTCGTTTGCCACTATGCAGACGAACACCGCAAATATACGAAATCCTTTTATAATTCCGGGCATAAACAAGCTGCGAATAGACCCGCAACTCAACAAAAACTACACCTTCGCCAACTTTATCGAGGGTGAGTGCAACCGCCTCGTGCGCTCGGCAAGTATGTCCGTAGCGGTAAATCCGGGAAACAACACCCCGTTCAACCCACTATATATATACGGTGACTCGGGACTCGGAAAGACCCACGTAGCACAAGCAATCGGTAACGAGATTCGTCTGCGCCATCCGGAGTTGCAGGTGCTCTACGTAGCAATGAGCAAATTCCAGGCCCAATATCAGGCCGCAACCATAAACAAGGAGATTCCCGATTTTATCCACTACTATCAGGCTGTGGATGTGCTGATTCTCGACGATATTCAGGAGCTCGCCGGAAAGCCGGGAACACAGAACGCCTTCTTCAACATCTTCAACCACTTGCAGATGTCGGGAAAGCAGCTCGTGCTGATTTCGGATAAGCCTCCGGTGGAGTTGAAGGATATCGAGGAGCGACTGCTCACACGCTTCAAGTGGGGCCTCTCGGCGCAGATTATGATTCCGGACTACCAGACCAAGATTAAGATTATCAAGGCGAAGGCGGAGCACCTCAATGCACAGATTCCGGAGGATGTCGTGCTATACCTCGCCGACAACATCTCGGCCAACATTCGTGAAATCGAGGGCGCAATATCGTCGCTGGTGGCAAACACCTCGTTTATGGGTAAGCGCATCACCATCTCGCTCGCCAAGGAGATTCTCAAAGGGTACGTCTCACTCTACCAGAAGGAGATAACCATCGAGCATATCATCGACGTTGTATGCCGTGAGATGAATATCGAAAAGGAGCGACTGAACTCCTCGGAGCGCACACGTGAGGTGGCAATAGCACGCCAGCTGGCAATGTATCTGGCAAAACAGCACACGAAGGCTCCGCTGACAGCAATCGGCGCAGCAATCGGAGGCCGCAACCACGCAACCGTGCTCCACTCGTGCAAGACAATCTCCAACCTGATGGATACCGACAAGGCCTTCCAGCGCCAGGTAATCGAGATTGAGCGCCACGTAAACGCATAGCGAGGGGGGGGGTAATGGATTTAAGGTCGGGAAGAAAAACTCTCGGCCTTTTTTATATAATAGGAGTACTCAAAGCGTTTGAAGATGTAATTACCCTGCGAGAGGGGTCGCTTTGAAACGGATATTGAACCCGAGGACATCAACTCCCTCGACGATTAGATTCAACGCTCCGACAATCGTGGCGGAGGGAGGATACTCGGCGTATGTGACCTGCGGCACGGGTGGCGGGAAGGAAGAAACAAGACGAAAAGACCTACCCGAATGTGAGTTTTTTTTTGGATTTTGGGTTAGGATTTTCAACGCTCCGACAATCGTGACGGAGGGAGCATACTCGGCGTATGTGACCTGCGGCACGGATGGCGGGAAGGAAGAAACCAGACGAAAAGACCTACCCAAATGTGAGTTTTTTTTTGGATTTTGGGTTAGGTTTTTCAACGCTCCGACAATCGTGGCGGAGGGAGGATACTCGGCGTATGTGACCTGCGGCACGGGTGGCGGGAAGGAAGAAAATACAACCCAAAAACAAAAAAAAATATGGACCAGCCCAAAATCGAAAGACTACTGCGCCTAATGAAGATGCTGACTGCCAACGTCGAGTACTCGGTGGATGATTTGGCGGAGCGACTGAATATGTCCCGAAGAACGATATATCGCTATATAGATACGTTTAGGGATGCAGGCTTTGTCATCAAGAAGAGCGGGGATTGCATAAGGCTCGACAAGGAGTCGCCGCACTTTAAGGATATCTCGCAGCTGGTGCATTTCACGGAGGAGGAGGCTGTAATCCTGCGCCGTGCCATAGAGAGCATCGACGACACAAACCTGCTCAAACAGAACCTCAAACGCAAACTCTACTCGGTGTACGACAACCACACCCTCGCCGACACAGTGGTACGAGGTCGTAATGCCGGCAATGTCCACACGCTGATAGATGCCATACAGAACAAGTATTGCGTTGTGCTTCAAGGGTATAAGTCCTCACACTCGGCACGTGACCGCAAGGTAGAGCCGTTTGCCTTCACGACCAACTATGTGAATGTGTGGTGCCTCGACCGAGAGGATGGCAAGTGTAAGATTTTCAAGGTGGCACGTATCGACAATGTGGAGGCGACCGCCGAGCCATGGCTATATGAGGCGCAGCACGAGCAGGGCTTTATGGATATATTCCGCACGATAGCCACCTCGCAGGAGCGCATACACGCAAAGGTCAAACTCGGCCGCCTGTCGCACAACCTGCTACTTGAAGAGTACCCTCTCTCGGAGAGGTTCATCACGCCGTGCAAGGAGAGTAGCGACAGCTGGTTGCTCGAAACCGATGTTGCCAATCTGCACGGCATCGGTCGCTTTGTGGCGGGCCTGCTGGATGATATCCAAATCATCGACTCGCCGGAACTCGAAGAGCACCTGAACGACTATCTCCGCCGCTATGCGATAAGTAGGGAGCCAGAGAATTAGAGAATTAGAGGTACGCATTTTGATATTTGATTCAAAAATTGCTATATTTGCATCAGCGAGAAATAACGGAGCAATAATACACGTTTCGACGAGAAGGCATAAATGCCCCTCCCCGATTTGGTATATGGGGGGGGGTATTTCGCTGATTGACAAGGTTTTATAGCAACACTAATAACCAAACCTATAACGACATGAAAAAATTATTCCTTTTATTGGCAGCGGTCGGCATACTGGCAACCGCTTGTGAAGACAATGGATTTGAAGACGAAAATGGTCTGAAAAATCCAACCGAGCAACCCGATAGCGGAGATGAGGACACAGACGACGAAGGTGAAGATGGCGATGTCGAGATACCTGCCGACAAAACATTAGCTATCCGATTCACTGATACAAATACCAAATCCATCTGCACGACCAATTGGGATAAAAATCGAGATGGCGAGCTATCTTACGAGGAGGCAGGTGCAGTTGCCAATTTGGGAACCGTATTCAAAGAATCTTCGATTTCGGCATTTACCGAATTAAAGTACTTCACATCACTGAAAACGATAGAAGACGAAGCATTTGCAACTTGTACTAACCTTAAAAAAATATCTTTGCCTCAGCAAATTACATCTATTGGGGCATCCGCATTTAGAGATTGTGCACAATTGCGAAAAATTACTATTCCTGACACTATCTCTTCGATAGAGGATGGTGCCTTTTTGAATTGTACTTCTCTTGCAAAGGTCTATTACAAAGGAGATGTGTCGGGTTGGTGCAAAATCAGATTCGGAGAGCAATCCACCACAACACTTCAAACTCGCTCCGATAATCTTGGAGGAGAAAACCCTCTCTCCAATGGCGCAGAGCTATATATAGACAATTCGGTAGTTACAGAACTGATAATACCTTCTGACATTACCGAAATAAAGAAGAATGCCTTTTCCGGCTGTAAATCATTCACAACGGTAGTTATACCAAATAGCGTTACTACTATCCGAGAAAGAGCTTTCTTATGTTGCTCCTCACTACAAAGCGTAAACCTGCCCGACAGCATTACCTCAATCGAAGGTGAAGCTTTCAAAGAGTGCAACTCACTAACGAATGTTACAATCCCAAATAGCATTTCTTCAATTGAATATCACACATTTTATGGCTGTACCTCGCTGACCAATGTGATAATACCCGACAATATTACCTCGATTGGAGATGCAGCATTCTGGGGATGCTCCTCACTCACTGACATAACAATCCCGGATAGTGTCACCTCGATTGAGAGCGCTGCTTTTGCGTCTTGTCACTCATTAGTAAATGTAAATATTCCTGCTGGTATCACATTGATAGAAGAGAGGGTGTTTCATTACTGCGAATCATTGCAAAGCATAGTAATACCTGACTGTGTTACTTCGATTGGGGAGAGCGCATTCGACAGTTGTAAATCGCTATCTAATGTAACAATCGGCAACAACGTTACGTCGATTGGGGATTTTGCATTCTCTGATTGCGGAAGTTTGACAAGTGTAACAATTCCAGATAGCATTACAACAATTGGAGTAATGGCTTTCATGAATTGCACCTCGTTAGAAGATGTAACATTGGGACAAAATCTCACACTAATTGATAAGGCGGCATTCTATAATTGTTCATCTTTGAAGAGTATAGTAACACCTGATAGCGTTACTACTATCGGAGTGCAGGCTTTCGATAGGTGCACATCCTTAAAAAGCGTAGTAATAGGACAAGGTGTGACCTCCCTTGGCGATGCCGCATTTGCTAATTGTATATCATTGGAGAGCATAACACTTCCGGATAGTATTACATCAATACAAACGGGTGTATTCATAAACTGTCCATCCATAAATGGATTTTATGGCAACCACGCTTCATCTGACCATCGCTGCATAATCATTGATGGCGTATTGAAGGCGTTTGCGCCGGCAGGACTAACCACATATAAGATTCCCGACGAAGTCACCTCTATTGGAGGACATTCATTCAGTGATTGCACTTCATTGGAGAGCATAACAATCCCCGACAGCGTTACAACAATTGAGGCGTGCGCTTTTAGATATTGCAAATCACTATCGGCTTTTTATGGAAAATTCGCATCCGAAGACAATCGCTGCCTGATTACAGATGGGGTATTAACCGCTTTTGCGCCATCTGGCCTAACGGCGTATGATATCCCAAATAGCGTAAAGACAATTGGCTGGGGCGCATTTATGGAGTGTACTACTCTAAAAAATGTGACTATCCCGCAAAGTGTAATATCAATTGATGGCATTGCTTTTCAGTACTGCACATCACTGACAGAGATAACTATTCCAAATAGTGTTACCACGATAGGAAAAGGTGCTTTCCAATATTGCACCTCGCTGAAAAGTATTACAATCCCGAATAGCGTTACCGCAATTGGAGAGTCTGCATTTTCCAAGGCTAAGGGAGAGCTGATAGTCAATTGCAATATACCATCAGCTCCTAATCAATACGGCGGAGCATTTAGTTATAGCGAGTTCTCAAAAGTCACAATTGGTGAGAGCGTCAACTCTATTGGAGACTATGCATTCTTTGAATGTTCTGCCTTGGAGAGTATTACTATACCGGAGAGTGTTAATTCCATAGGAGATTTTGTATTTCTGAATTGTACGTCACTATCCAGTTTCTATGGAAAGTACGCATCATCAGATAATCGTTGCATAATCGTTGATGGAGTATTAAAGGCATTCGCACCGGCAGGACTAAGTACGTATAATATTCCAAACAATACGACTAAAATTGGGCAATTTGCATTTTGGAATCGCACTTCACTAACAGAAATAGTAATACCTGATAGCGTTACTACTATTGAGCAATATGCGTTTTATTATTGTAAGAATCTGAATAAAATCGAAATAGGCAAAGGTGTTACGTCAATTGAAGATTACGCTTTTTATGAATGTCAATCTTTAACAAGTGTGACATTGCCTGATAATCTTGCAGCTATTGGAGTGGGCGCATTTCATTGTTGCAACACATTAAAATACGTGTATTGCAGAGCAAAAACTCCTCCTACAATAACCGGCAGTATATTCTTTATAAACGACCCCAATCTGATAGTTTATGTTCCTGACGACGTTTTTCAGGCATATTCGTATTATAACGATGAAACATATTATTGCTGGGCTCTATACAATATAAGACCATATAGATTTGACTAACAAATCTACAACGAACCTAAAAGCGACCTTCAAGAGATTGGAGGTCGCTTTTAATTCAAATCAGAAAGAAATCCAAATTTCCGACCGCCAAGTATTTCCAAAAAAATACATCTTTTTTTATTTTGTGTCATAAGTTGTCACAAAACACCCCTTACTTTGCACCTGTAAAACCAAATTAAGGAGGAGAAAACTATGTTATTCGGCATTATGGTATTTATCGCTTTGAGCGCAAACGTAATCAACACTTTGTGTTGCGGTGTGGACGATTGGGCAAGGTGGTAGCAGGGTAAGACTCACAAGTGGCAAAGCAAAGAAAAAGATTGTATAAAACCTTAAAACAGAGAAGACTATGGGAACAAGTTACAAAATCAAATGTATGCACTGCGGAACGGAGTTTCTGCACGTTGCAGGGGGCGACTTCGGAGCAATTCGCTCGTGTGTAGGGTGTGAGTGTCACGTGGAGACGGATGTGGCGATACGCTGTCCGTCGTGTATGCAGCGACTCAATCGCACCGAGGAGGAGTTCAACCGTCAGGTAGAGACTATAATCTCCTGGGATTGAGCCCTCGGCGGAGAGAATTGCAGCAGAAACTGACTTTTTTGCGTTCACGATTCGCTTTTTTGAATAAAAATTCTTAACTTTGAAGGACAATTTGCCCTATGTGGCAAAAAATACATTGAATAAAAATAAAAACACTAAATACTATGGCAACCAACACAACAACTGCAAATGCCGATAAGTTAAAGGTACTCAACGCAGTAATTGACAAAATCGAGAAAGACCACGGAAAAGGCTCCATTATGAGGATGAACGGAGATGCTTCGGTAGATGTTCAGGTAATCCCGTCAGGCTCCATCACCCTTGATATGGCGCTCGGAGTAGGCGGATACCCGAAGGGTCGTGTAGTGGAGATATACGGTCCGGAGTCGTCGGGTAAGACGACCCTTGCCATCCACGCCATTGCCGAGGCGCAGAAGGCAGGCGGTATCGCCGCTTTCATCGACGCAGAGCACGCCTTCGACAGCTACTACGCATCGAAGTTGGGTGTAGATTTGGACAACCTCCTCATCTCGCAGCCCGACAATGGAGAGCAGGCGTTGGAGATTGCCGACTCGCTGATTCGTTCCAGCGCAATCGACATCATCGTAATCGACTCGGTGGCAGCACTGACCCCGAAGGTGGAGATTGAGGGCGAGATGGGCGATGCGAAGATGGGCTTGCAGGCACGCCTGATGTCGCAGGCACTGCGTAAGCTCACGGCGAGCATTGCAAAGACCAAGACGGTATGTATCTTCATCAACCAGCTGCGTGACAAGATTGGCGTAATGTACGGCAATCCGGAGACCACAACGGGCGGTAATGCGCTGAAATTCTACGCAAGTGTCCGCATCGACATCCGCCGCACGTCGGTAATCAAGGATGGCGACGAGCAGCTCGGAACCCGCACCAAGGTCAAGGTTGTAAAGAACAAGGTGGCACCTCCGTTCAAGCGTGCCGAGTTCGACATTATGTTTGGCGAGGGCATCTCGAAGGTTGGCGAGATTATTGACCTTGCGGTCGATTACAACATCATCAAGAAGTCGGGCTCGTGGTTCTCGTACGGAGAGCGCAAGATTGGCCAGGGACGTGATGCCGTGAAGGATTTGCTGCACAACGACAAGGAGCTGAGCACCGAGATTGAGGCCAAGCTCCGTGAGGCGATGAAGGCAGAGTTATAATACTTGCATATATGGACTACGACAAAGAGGATGAGAGGCTTATAGAGCAAGCCTTTGAAGACCTGCTCGACTCCTGCAACAAGATATGCAAGAACGAGGAGGACCGAAATTTCATAAAACGTGCCTTCTTCCTGGCGAAGGAGGCACACCAAGGGGTAAGGCGCCGTTCCGGAGAGCCTTACCTTCTGCATCCTATTGCCGTAGCAAAGATTGTTGTCGATGAGATAGGCCTCGGTGTCAAGTCGGTTGTCGCTGCGTTGCTTCACGACGTAGTGGAGGATACCGACTACACGGTGGAGGATATGGAGCGCATATTCGGCCCGAAGATAGCCTATATGGTGGATGGACTGACAAAGATGTCGGGGGTGTTCAATGCCGACACATCAGCTCAGGCCGAGTACTTTCGCAAGGTGCTGCTCACGCTCTCCGACGACGTCCGTGTCATACTGATAAAGATTGCCGACCGTCTGCACAATATGCGCACGCTCGGCTTTATGCCTCGTGACAAGCAGATAAAGATTACCGGCGAGACTATCCACCTCTTCGCTCCTCTGGCGTATCGTCTCGGACTCTTCCCGATAAAGAGCGAGTTGGAGGACCTGTGTATGAAGTACCGCTTCCCGGAGGAGTACGAGTCTATCGCACGCAAAATCCAAGAGTCGGAGAGCGAGCGCAAGGAGTATATCGACAGATTCTGCAAGCCGATAATCGAGGCGCTGGATAAGAACCATATCCAGTACGAGATTTCGGGCCGCATCAAGAGCATATACTCGATATGGATGAAGATGCAGCGCAAGCAGATACCTTTCGAGGAGATTTACGACCTGTTTGCCGTGCGCATCGTGTTCAAGGCGGTGCCATTCCCTTCGGAGAAGACACAGTGTTGGCAGATATACTCCTCAATCACAGATATATACGCACCTAAACCGGACCGCCTGCGAGATTGGATTAGTATGCCGAAGGCGAATGGTTACGAGGCTCTGCACTCCACGGTGATGGGCCCCGACGGTACGTGGGTAGAGGTACAGATTCGCACCGACCGTATGGAGGAGATTGCCGAGCGAGGCTTCGCTGCCCACTGGAAGTACAAGAGGGCAACGCTCTCGCAGAGCGACGATGCCTTCGACCTCTGGCTGGGTAAGATTCGGGATGCGCTGAACGGCCCGACGGAGAACGCCGTCGAGTTCTTGGATAACTTTAAGTTATCGTTATATACATCTGAGATTGCGGTATTTACACCGAAGGGCGAGCAGCGGCATCTGCCATTTGGAGCCACCGCTCTGGACTTCGCATACGACATCCACACCAAGATTGGAAACAAGGCAATAGGCGCAAAGATTAACCACAAAATCGAGCCTATAACCCAGACGATAAAGTCGGGCGACCAGATTGAAATCATCACCGCCGACAATGCCAAGCCGAAGGCGGAGTGGCTCGATGTGGTGACGACAACTAAGGCAAAGCAGGCGATTACGAGCTTCCTAAAACGTGAGCGCCAGAACAACATAGAGCACGGATTGGCGCTGTTCGAGGAGCAGTTGGCCAAGTACAATATCACGATGAAGGGCCGTGCCCTGCGCAAGGTATTGCCTGCGTATGGCTGCCGCAACAAGGACGAGTTGTACAGCAAGATTGGCGCCGGCATCATATCGCTGGATAATCTGGATAAGATTCTGCGCACCAACTCCACAAGCAAGATACTGAAATTCTGGACATTATGGCGAGATTCCTCCGCCGATGAGGAGGGATTTGACACAGAGTCCAGCACCACAAACAGCGGCGACGAGGAGAAGTTCGTCATCGCCACGTGCTGCAACCCTCTGCCGGGCGACAGCGTAGTGGGATTCAAGGACCCCGCATCCGGCCGAATTTTTGTACATAAGGCCACTTGCGACGAGCTGAACCGTCTCGCCTCGCTCTTTGGCAAGAACATCATCAAAGACCAGATTAAGTGGTCGCAGCACAAGGCCATCTCTTACCTCTCGACCATCGAGTTGCGAGGCATTGACCGTATGGGCCTGCTGCTCGAAATATCACACATCGTATCCGAGGATTTCAGCATCAACATCCGTGAGGTGAACATAAGCAGCCACGACGGCATATTCGAGGGCAATTTGAGCATCTATGTACAGGATACGGATGCGCTCAACGCCCTAATGGATAAGTTCCGCCAAGTAAAGGGCATAGAGAGCGTAAAACGTGGCTCCGACCATAAAGAGTAGGGTATATGTGGGAGTATATAGACATATTGATTATCGGAGGCGTAGTCATCATCTTCGCATCGAGGGTTGTGACCTTCTTGCGCAGAGTGGCAGCACGCTTAAACGCCGCAACAAGCAGGGGCGAGGGCGATAATACAACAGAGGCAGAGATGATGCCGCAGGCAGATGCCGAGGTAATCATCACGGCAAGACCCGTTGCCGAGTGGCTGGATATGCCGTCCCCGACCCCGCCTACAACCTTGTCATCAACACCAACGACAACCTTCTCACAGACCTCGACCGCCGCACCGGAGCTGACCTACGAATTAGAGGTAGCCATGGAGGCGCAGGCTCGCAGGAGGGCAAAGCAGAAGAGCATCGACAACCCACCCCTCGCAAAAAAGGAGAGAAGGAAGCCGAAAGAACTCAAAGGACAGGAGAGGGGCATCGCCACAGAGATGGAGGAGGACTTCGACCTGCGCAAGGCAATAATATACTCGGAGATAATGCGACCAAAGTATATCGACGACGAGATATAAGACAAATCAAACAGAATATGGCAACTATTTTTTCAAGGATTATAGCAGGGGAGATACCTTGTTATAAGGTGGCGGAAGATGAGAACTATTTCGCCTTTTTAGACATTGCTCCGCTCGCAGAGGGGCACACACTTGTCGTTCCGAAGTGTGAGGTTGACTACCTCTTCGACCTCGACGATAAGACATTGTCGGGTATGACAATTTTTGCGAAGAGGGTAGCGGCACAAATTAAGGCAGCAACCGGATGTAAAAAGGTGGCAATGGTGGTTCTGGGGCTCGAAGTTCCCCACGCACACATTCATTTAATCCCTATGAATAGCGAGAAAGATGTCGATTTTCATCGAGAAAAACTCCAACTTTCACCTGAACAGTTCCAAAAAATAGCGGCTTCTCTGCAAGCGTAGGGGAGTTGTTAACAACTTTGTAACATCCTTATATACACGTATATAGGGATGTTTTTATTTATGCATACACCTCCTATTTTAACATAATGTAGAAAAATTGTTGAAAGCCAAATTTTTAGGGCTACCGGAGATTTCGAGAACTTCCTTTTTACTCAAAAATCGACACTTTTGCCCTGCGCATTTTACATTTGTAACAAGATGCAAGATTTTGACAATGCGCAAATTTAACATTTGTAGTAGTTAAACATTGTTAACAACCAACTTATCGTATTACATTTGTAATCAAGCAGGGAGGGTGAAAAAGTTCAAAACTCTCGACACAAACCCGTTGTTCAAGTGTTGTATTCTTGATATATAACACCGCAAATATCAAGCAGTTACAATGTATTATTAAAGTGAAATATAGGTCGCAGACGCAGTTATTGCCGTATTTGCTCATAGCCGTCACATATAATATGATTAAATACGTAAATAGCCAAATAACCAATAATTTACACGATTTAGATAAAGTTTAGCATAATATAAAAGAGATGGGAAGTATTTAACCTTATTGGAGTTATTTACACTTGTAAACAGATTGACAAGTTATTAACATTTTACAAATGTGTAATTTTATTTGTTTGTTTTGTAAAAGTTGTTTATATTTGTAAAAAATAGCGAAAATGAAGGAGAAATTGCGTATTCTGATACAAAGTGAGAATTTGACGGCAAGTAAGCTCGCCGAGATTCTCGAAATTAAACCCGCCGGAGTATCTCATATTTTGAGCGGCCGCAACAACCCGAGCTTTGAACTCATCTGCAAACTCGTCAACAGATTTCCGCAAATCAATCCTTACTGGTTGTTGGGTGATGCTGAAAATATGTACAACGAGGATGGGCAGAGAGCCGAGGCTGAACAAGAGCTCTCCTCGGGCGAAGGGCTCTTCGCCGGCAGCGCAACAAACAGCGAAGTGACAGCTACGACCCAAGTCGCCGATGATGCGAGAAATCGAACATTGGCAGGCTCGCCTAATGTGGCACCTGTTCACACCGCAAGTTTAGGTTTTGGCTCCGAGGTCGAGCGGGTGATTGTTATATACAAGGACAAATCCTTCGAGTCGTTTAATCCTCGATAAGAGGCAAAGGGTTGAGCTGCGTGTCATCCCCGGAGCTGTGACCTCGTCCATTCGGTAGCGGCGACAAGATTTATGCTCTGTCAAGCAATTTTAACCGCCGGACGGGCCGAGAATTCTCTTTTGAGCGATTCTCACGAGGTTAAAAATCGCCCTCACCATCCATAGCTCGCTGTTATTAAGCGAAATAAAAGCGGCAACCTTATTATATAAGATTACCGCTAAAATTTTATCACAGACAAATTTCCCGGCCAGCCCAATATTTAAGCCCAAGAGTAAGCAACAAACAGGCTCAAATATAATAGCCGGATTACATCAAGTATTCAAGCCCAAGAGTGAGAATGTGGGCTTAAATACGTCAAAGAACGAATGGTAAAGAACAAAGAACAACGAATCCGAGGATAGAAACAGCAACCAAAAAGAAAGCCATACCAATTAAAACCCAAGCACAAACACGAATAGCATGCGACAAAGGGTCGGAGGGATTCAAACCATTACTATTTACGTGAAACATTATCATAGTAATAGCAAATATAGATTTTTTTTATCTTTCTCGCAAATTAAATCAACGCATTTTCTTACTATACCGCATTATTTAACATAATATACATATTGCATCATTTTGGAGAGGGAGTATATGGTGGGCTACCCCGTTAATGTATTATTACTCAAATTTTAAGATGCCCCGTAAGCCTCTCCGTGGGTGTAAAATGGCGTAGCAATGATATCGAATGACATTTAATGACAGCGCCGAGTTGTCGGCTTAATGACCTTGGCGCAACAGTTTTTTTTGTAAAGAGCGTTGTTGCGCTTTGCCATTTACTTTACGCAATTGCAGGCTGCGATGCTATCTAATGCCATTTTATGCCATCACCTACGCAACGAAAGGTCTAATAAGGTCACGCATCCTGTGGGTGCTATAAGGTCAAGTAAGGGCCAAGGCCTATCGCAAAAGGTGGCGCACAAGTTTAAGAAGTATTAAGGGAGTTAAGGGGTATTAAGGGTTGTTAATGATTCGCAAGGTGCATCTGTGACTAAAATCTGGCGGAATAATTTTCAGATATTACAAGAGGTGAACAATCGTCAAATAATAAGTTATAATATTGATACCCAAGCAATTACCCCCCCCCCCCCAAAAAAAAAACTGTAAAAAATATTGAAATTTGTGAAAAAAATTAGAAAAAGTTTTGCGAAATTTGTGAAAACAAAGGTCACATTAGCCGTAGCCTTAATGAGGTTCTGACTACTTGCTAATGGTAAATTGAGTTTACAGAACCTCCCTTAAATACCTTTGCAGCATGAGTCACATTATAATGATAGTTTGCATCTTTATCTTTGCGTATTATCTCCCGTATAAGATTATATGCAAGATTATAGACCATATAAAACGCAAATAGCCCTTTGATGCATTTAGGCCACTACCCTCCTTCCTTTGCATCATTATACAAACGACAGCCCCCTGACACGATTGTCAGGGGGCTGTCGTTCTACCCTATTCAGAGGCCTCTGTATCGGCCGTTGAGGCTATTTCTGCATCAGGGAGCGTTTGAGGACACCGGCAAACTTCTGCGGGTCGATATTATGCTTAATCTGTCCTCCCTTGACGATTGAAATGCCACCGCTCTCCTCCGACACAACAATAACCACAGCATCCGTAATCTCGCTCAACCCGATAGCGGCACGGTGGCGTGTTCCGTAGTCCTTCGGCACATTGCTCTGCGTAACCGGCAGGATGCACTTCGCCGCCACGATGCGGTTATTGCCATCAACCACCACTGCCCCATCGTGCAGCGGCGCATTCTTGAAGAAGATATTTTTCAGCAGCGACACCGAGATATTGGCGTTGATTGCGATACCGCCCTCGATGATAAATTGCAGGTCGTCACGACCCTGCACCACTATCAGTGCGCCCGTCTTGCTCTCGCTCATATCGAGGCACGCCGAAACGATTGGCGACGTGTTAATCTCCTCACGCTTGCGTGACGACGAGAAGACACGTGCGATGAAGTCAAACTCCTTTTGGCGCATTCCTATAAGTTGAAGGAAGCGGCGTATTTCAGGCTGGAAGATGATTATCAGGGCTATGATTCCGACACTGATGATTTGACCGAGGATGCTGGACAGCAACTCCATATTCAGGGCCTTGACCGTCATCCACAGCACCACCACGGTAATAATACCGAAGAAGATATATGGCGCATTGGTTCCCTTCGTTGCACGATAGATGCCATACATCAACGTCGCAACGAGGAAGATGTCGATAAAGTCAATGAGTGTAAACGGAATGAATCCCATACCGATATTCCCCTCCCCTATTCGAGATTATTTCGCCTCCTTGTCAGCCTTATAGAGCTCGTTCACCTTTGCCAGCACGGCAGAGGTAATGTCGAGGTTGTCGGCAGCATCGAGCAGAGCCGAAGCGTTCACAATCATCTTGTAGCGGCCATCTGCGTTGATGTCGGCGATAGCACGTGCAAGAAGGTCGTTCATACGGTTGGTGAATACCACATTCTCCTCCTCCAACTGCTTTGCCTCCTTCTGTGCGCTCTCCTGATATGAAGCGGCACGCTTCTGCAAGTCTGCCTCCTTCTGCTGTGCATCACGGGTAGTAATCAAGCCCTTTTGGTACTTCTCCTGCAAGGCAATCATCTCGTTCTGCAACTTCTGCTCCTTGCTTGCCCAGCTCTTCTGTGCCTTCTCGGTCTTGTCACGCAACGCAACACCCTCGCTCTTGAAGATATCGCTCTCGGCGAGCACCGACTCAACCTGCACATAGACTACGTCGCCAACGACAGCCTCTGTCTCAACAGCCTCTGTCTCAGCCACCTCGGCAGCATTCTTCTCTGCATTCTTACAACCCACGAAAGCGGCGAGCAACATTGCCGCAAAAAGAATTTTTTTCATTGTTTTTATTCTGTTTTAGTTAAAATTCACTTTACAATTTACAAAGATAATAAAATTTTCACAAAAACATATTGTTTCGCACCCTAACCGTCAAAATAACCATCAAAAAAGATGCAGGAACCACCGCTTGGCGATTCCTGCACCCGAAATGGTCTCCTATAATGTTGCCTACATCACCGAGTAGTCATAGTCGCCCGTAATCTCCGAGCACTCGTAAACATTGCCAAAGCTATCCGTTGCCTTCACCTTGATACTCTTGGCATTAGGGTTTTTGAGAGTCCACTTGTACATATGGGTACACTCCTTATAGTTTCCTTCGTGCTTGCTGTTATCTTTCGGGTCTCCCATACCGAGCACTCCCGTATGGTAGGCAACGAGCCACCAGTCGAGGCTCGACTTGACGCTTGGCTTGCCCGGATTATTCTCATCCGGACTATATTTGCACGGGCCGCTGGCATTACTATCCATCAGCTCCATATTGCCGGCCAAGACACCATCCTCGTAAATCTGCACATTCCAATTCTTATCCGAGTTGAAGATATTGGCAAGAATCACATTTGCGCCGTGCTGCAACTGCACGTAGTCGTACTGACCACCGCAACGCAGGTTGCCACGATATACTCGCATCTGGTAGTTGCGGTCATTCATTCCCGAATTGACACCCTTGTAGTACCAATCAACCATCTTATTGCCCTCAATCTCATAGACTCCATAGCCGTTAGGGCTACCGTCGGCGTTGAATTTAGACCTCCAAAAGTGTCCGCACACTGCACCGTGGTTATGCTCGTAGATAGCCTTGCCGTTTACGGTCGATTTGGTCGGCTCGTTGGTATTGCGGTGGTGGTGGCCCGACATAATATGCGCCTCCTTATATTTGCTCAGGAGGTTGAGGATATTCGGCACATTCGACCCGTTTCTATTGGTGTTCCATATCGAGCAGTGCACGCACAGAATGACCATCTTGTCGGTAGGCACGTGTGCCAAATCCTGCTTCAACCACTCATACTGCGCATCCAGGAATCGAGGGTCGCTGTAATGGTCCCAAGATGCACCGTCCCACCAGAGCAGGTTACGCATCGACACGATGTGCGTATCGCCACGGTTCCACGAGTAGTTGATTGGGCCAAAGACATTCTCAAACGAGCGCTGTGCCTTCAACTGGAACGACAAATCCTGATAGCCCGAACATGGGAGCGGGTTATTCTCATCGAAGATGAACGAGTAGTCGTGGTTGCCGAAAGTCTGGAATACCGGCATACCTATATTATCCTTTGCCATCAAGTCACGCATTGTCGGCATCATTGACTCGCAGTTGCGAGTGCCCTGCGAATAGACCACGTCACCCAAGGTCACGCCATAGCAAGGGATGTCCTTCTCGGCCACGTGCGACGAGATGTCGGGTATCGACTCATTCTTGAAGCGGTTGATATGGGTAACATTTGCGCACTGCACGTCGGCCAGACAGAAGAGGGCAAACCTATCCTCCTTCACAGGCAACTTTTTCAGCACGAAGTCGTATCTGCTATTCTGCGCATCATACTTCGTATAGAATTGCGGCTGTCCGAAGTGGTTGATATTCACCTCACAATCCGATGGTGTGGAGTAGAATATATACCACGTCTCCTCGTGTGGCACGAAGGAGTATCTACCCATCTTATCCGTCTTCACGCAGGTAAATCCGTCGCTCACAACCACATCCGCAGCAGGGGTACCATCGTCGTAGGCAACCACGCCCGAGACGAACTTGCCCGTGGTGGAATCTACGCTTATCGTGATATCATCGAGCAGGAAGCGGTTGGTGTCCGTTGCATTCTGACGGCCACCGCCGATAGCAATACGGCTGGTGCTGCTTACACCGCTGAGGGTCACGCTATACTCCTCCCAATCGCAACAGCGGTCGCCCGACAGCGTGAGCTTCTTGCTCTCGCCCTCCGAGCCGTAAGTCACCTGATATGTGCCGGAGAGCGAGGTATCGTTGAGTACCTTAACTGCAACCTCCTTCTCCTCAGGCTTGATATCGTTACCCGGGTCGCCATAAGGTGCTGCCTTGAACTTAACGGTCACTTTGGCAGTTACCCCCGACGGGATTCCGGACAACATAGGCGTCACGATAAACGAGCGGTTGCCGCCTACACCAATCTTCACATAGCCGGGACGGGCGCATACCGAGCCGCCATTGGCACCCTCGCTGCCGCCAATCCATCCCCAGTTAGCCATATCCATATCATCAACCAGCCCCTTCAACGTGTTGAAAAGACCCATCTCGATATTTGCCGGAGCAGCAACATAGGCCTGTGTCGTACCATCGGTAGCCTCATTATCAACAACAACCTCGTCCTTCAACTCTACGCCATCGAATGAGGTCAGGCGGCCTCTATCGCTGCGTGAGATACCTGCGGCGCAGACGGTGTTGTCGCCACCATATATAAAGTCACCGAAGTTCTCGAAGAGTATCACATCGCCCTGCTCCGAGTAGTTATACAGGCCACTCTCCATAATCGAGGCGGCAGTAGTAACCTTCAACGGCACGAGCGACTGCTTCGCATCCGTAAGGTTGTAGATGTGAACGTAGTAGTCGGTCGAAGGCTCCAAGCCCGTGAATACGAAGCGTGGCGGGATGTTCTTGCCATTTACGAAGAAGAGCTTCTCGCCTTTAAGCACAGAGGCACTATAAACCAACTGCGAGCACTCCTCGTCGCTATATATCGCCACCTTGTACTCCTTCGCAATATCGCCGGTGTAGTCTGCCGCAGAGGCGAAATGCGGCTCGGAGAGGTATTGCAGGTTCGCCATCGTGTGCGACCACGCAACAGCCACCGTGGTATCGGTAGCACGCACAACATCGAGGAAGATATCGCTCTTGGTGAGGTTCACCGTCAGCGACTTCTCCAAGACCGAATCGCCGAGGAGGTTGATGCCATCAGGCTCAATATCTGTCTCAAAGCGGCCCTCCTTACAGAGCAACTGCATCTTCAAGCCCTTCGAGTACTCCTGCGCAGGGATGCAGAACGAGAGGCTCTTGCCCTCGGCGCCCAACACGCAGTCGGAGCACTCCAACGAGAGGCTGTGCAGCGCACCCTCCTCCGCAAGCTCCACACTCATATCCGAGGTATCCAGCGTTGCCGCACTACCCCACAACGTCTCTCCGTTGTTGCCCGTAACTTTAACCTCTGTCAGGTGAAGGTCACTCTCATCGGTCGGCAGCGAGAGTTTCACTCTAACCACAAGCAGCGGGTTGTTCATCTTGAACGACTCCGAGGCATCATCCCACTTACCTACAAGCAGCGGGAGGTGCAACTTCTCGTCAAAATTTGGAGTCTGCTCTCCCAGCGAGAACTTTATCAACCTCGCACCGCTACCTCCGCCATTTACATCCGACAGCTTCGTCTGGAAGTATGGGTGTACGGCGTAGGTCTCCTGACCACGAGGGATGGCACGGCTCGACTTGACATCGAACATCGCCGTCGTCCCCTTGACCGAGGAGCCGTCAGCCACCGCCTTGATTTGGGAGATATAGTCGCCATAGGAGAGCACCAGCATATCGTCACCGGCCCTCCACGTCGGCGTGTTATCCCCCTTCAAGGAGGCACGGGTAACCTCCGGCGTTACTATCTCCGCAGCGAAGCGCTTAACGCCATCCCCTGCCGGTGTCGGGGTCTCTCCGCCATCGTCGGGGCCATTCTGACAACCGACCGTCCACATAAGGGCCATCGCCGTTGCCAACTTAACAAAATTTCTAATTTCCATAACCTACTATATATTATACACTTTTATATTCTTACGTTCCCTATTGAATAAATACACTCAAAGAGGCGAAACTCCTCTTGCGAAAACCCCGAAATCGACAATAATATATACAAGCGGTATGGATAGAATAAACAGAGCCTGTCCAAAGAAGACAGGCTCTGCTTTACATTAGAAGCGGTATAACAAGCCGAAACAGCCTTGTTAGAGAACTTCTTACTAATAGTTCATCAGCGTATAATCGTAGTCCCCCGTAATCTCCGAGCACTCATATTTGGTGCCGAAGATATCGGTAGCCACTACCTTAATCGTCTTGGCATTGGCATTTTTAAGGGTCCACTTGTACATATGCGTACAGTTCTTAAAGTAGTTGGCACGAGTTCCACCTACGTTTGGATGTCCTCTACCCTTAACGCCCGTATCGTAGGCCACTGCCCACCAGTCGAGGCTCGACTTGACGCTTGGCTTGCTCGGATTGCTCTCGCTCTCGCTATAAGTTGATGGTCCTGAGGTGTTATCCGGCATCAGGGTCATATCGCCGGCCTTGACGCCATCCTCATAAATCTCAACCTTCCAATTCACATCCGAGTTGAAGACATTGGCGAGGATTACATTTGCGCCGTGCTGCAACTGCACGTAGTCGTACTGACCACCGCAACGCAGATTACCACGATAGAGTCGCATCTGGTAGTTGCGGTCATTCATTCCCTTATTGACACCCTTATAGTACCAGTTTTTAATCGTATTGCCCTCAATCTCATATACACCATAGCCGTTAGGGCTACCGTCGCCATTTACAGTCGAGCGCCAGAACGAGCCGCACACAGCACCGTGGTTGTGCTCGTAGATAGCCTTGCCGTTTACGGTCGATTTGGTAGGCTCGTTGGTATTGCGGTGGTGGTGACCCGACATAATATGCACCTCCTTGTATTTGCTCAGGAGTTTGAGAACGTTCTGAACATTCTGCTTGGTGCTATTCCATATCGCACAGTGTACGCACAAGATGACCATCTTGTCGGTAGGAACACTTGCCAAATCCTGCTTCAACCACTCATACTGCTCATTCAGGAACATTGGGTCGTTGTAGTGATTCCAAGCCTTTCCATCCCACCAGAGCAAGTTACGCATCGACACGATGTGCACATCGCCACGGTTCCACGAGTAGTTGATTGGGCCAAAGACATTCTCGAATGAACGCTGCAACTGCATTTGGAGTTCAAGGTCGTTATAGCCTCCCGAAATTGGGTTGCTATCGCTAAACAGATACGAGTAGTCGTGGTTACCGAATGTCTGGAATACAGGGATTCCGAGAGCACTCTTCGACAACAGACTGCGCAACGTAGGCATCAACGCCTCGCAGTTACGATTGCCCTCCGAATATACCACATCACCCAGAGTTACGCCGTAGCAAGGTATCTGCTTCGAGAGGGCGTGGGATGCGATATCCGGTGCCGCCTCATTCTTGAATCGGGTGGTGTTTGACGTGTTTGCACACTGCACATCAGCGAGGCAGAAGAGCGAGAACTTGCTCTCCTTGGCAATCCTTTTAAGTGTGAAGTTATAGGTCGATTGCTGGCTGGTGTAGCGAGTGAAGAAGCAAGGCTGTCCGTAGCCATTGACACTCACCTCCGCATCCTCCGGAATGGAGTAGTAGATATAGTACGCATATTGGTGTGGCAGTATCGAATACCTACCATTTGCATCGGTCTGCACGCAGGCAAAGCCATCGCTCACAACAACGCCCGCAGCAGGGGTGCCATCATCGTAGGTAATCTGACCAACGACAACCTTGTCGCTGAGCGAGTCGATGCTCACCGTGATATCGTCCAGACAGAAGCGGTTAGAGTCGGTAGCATTCTCACGGCCGCCACCGATAGCGATACGGCTTGTGCTCGACACATTTTTGAGCGTCACGCTATACTCCTTCCAGTCGGAGCCATAGTCGCCGTCGAGCGTGAGCTTCTTGCTCTCGCCCTCAGAGGCGTAGCTCACCTTATATGCACCGGACAGAGATGTATCGTTGAGCACCTTGACTGCAATAGCCTTCTCCTCCGGCTTGATATCATAGCCCGGGTCGCCATAAGGTGCAGCCTTGAATTTAACGGTCACGGTAGCGGTAACACCTGCCGGTATGGAGGTCAGCTCCGGAGTCACAACAAAGGAGCGGTTTCCGGAGGTACCAATCTTCAAAAAGCCCGGACGTGCGCATACGGAGCCGCCGTTGGCATCCTCCTTGCCACCAATCCAGCCCCACTTATCAAGACCGAGGTCATCGACCAGACCCTTGATAGTGTTGAACAGACCCATCTCGATATTTGCTGCGGCAGGGGTATATGCGGCACTGTTGCCATCCGTATCGGCTGCGTCGTAGTCAAGGGTGATATCGCCCGACAAATCCACGCCTGCAAACGAGGTCAGAGTGTTTCTGTCGTCACGTGAAACACCTGCGGCACATACGGTGTTGTCGCCACCATATATCAGCCCCTCGAAGTTCTCGAAGAGGATTATGTCGCCCGCCTGCGAGTAGTTGTACACACCTCTGTTCATAGCCACCACCGAGGTCGTCGTGGTAATCTTCAACGGCATAAGCGTCTGCTTGGTGTCGGTGAGGTTGTAGATGTGAACGTAGTAATCGGTCGAAGGCTCCAAGCCCGTGAAGACGAAGCGTGGCGGAAGAGCAACCTCCTTGTATTTGAAAATCTTCTCTCCCACAAGTTCCGAAGCACTATAAACCAACTGCGTGCACGCCTCATCCTTATAGAGTGCCACTTTGTATGACTTTGCAAGGTCATCGGTATAGTTTGCTGCGGCATTTGGCTGCACCATAGAGAGGTACTGCACATTGCTCTTCAAGTGCGACCAAGCGACAGCTACCGTGCTGTCGGTAGCACGTACCACGTCGGCAAAGATATCGGTCTTGGTAAGGGCCAGAGTCATAGGCACCTCCAAAACAGAGTCTGCCGGGAGGTCCAGACCCGACGGCTTGATAACCTCCTCGTAGTAGCCCTCCATACAGTAAATCTTGACCTTCAAGCCCTTGGAGTATGCTTGCGCAGGGATGCAGAAGGTAAGGGTCTTGCCGTCGGCACCCAGCGTGTCGTTCAGGTCATCAAGCGAGAGCGACTTCATCGCACCCTCGGCATCGAACTCGATGCTCATATCGGAGGTGTATATCGTAGCCTTACTACCCCACAGCACCTCGTCATTATTGCCGACAACCTCAACTCGCTTCAACTGCAAGTCGGACTCCTCGGCAGGGAGTGCCATTTTGAGGCGGACAACCATCAGCGGGTTGTGCATCGTGAAGGACTCCGTGTCGTCGTTCCACTCACCGACCAGCAGCGGCAGGTGCAGCTTATCGCTAAAACTTGGGGTCTGCTTGCCCAGCGTCATAATAATCTCTCGCTCGCCCTGCTTGCCACCCGACACATCCGCCAGCTTCGGCTGGAAGTATGGGTGCACGGCGTAGGTCTCCAAGCCCTTGACGATGGTACGGCCCTGCGGAGCGTTGAAGTAGCCCGTCGCCCCTTCGAGCGAGGAGCCCTCGACCGTCGTCTTAAATTGGGTAATAGAGCCCTTGTAGGTGAGCACCAACATATTGTCGCCAACCTTCCAAGATGGCTCGTTCTCACCCGAAACATAGGCACGAGAGAGTTCCGGAGTGGCAATTACCGCCGAGAAGCGGGTAACGCCCTCACCACTCGTCGCCGGCGGGGTATCGGTTCCCTCTTCCGGCGTCTTCTCGCAGCCGCCTGCCCATAGCAGAGCCACGGCGGCCAGCGCCAAAAAGTGTGTAAGTTTAATTTTCATAATACTGAATATTTGTTCAACCATATTTACAATCACTGCAATTATACGAATTTTTTCGCAAACATTACCACTAACAATACAAAAAAAATCGCTTTTCCTCTCACCCTCCGAACGGCATTCCGTTATAAATGGTTCTGTCTTAAAGTTATAATCGAATTTTGCGATTTTCTAAAACTATTTGCGTATATTTGTGCGTATGAAAGTCAAAGCAAACTGCAAAATAAATATCGGATTGGATATTCTGCGCAAGCGTGAAGATGGTTTTCACGAGTTGCAGAGTGTTATGTTTCCCGTGCGGGGCCTCTACGACGAGATTGAGATAGAGCCTGCAAGTGAGGGCATTACAACATTCCGCCAGAGCGGAATCGTCATCGACTGCGATGCGGAACACAACCTCTGCTTGAAGGCTGCCCGACTCATACAGGGGCGATGTGGCGCAGGTGCCGTCAGCATATCGCTCGACAAGCGGGTGCCTTTTGGCGCAGGTCTGGGTGGCGGCTCATCGGATGCCACCGCCGTACTCGTTGCGATGAACCACATATTCGGGCTCAACCTCTCGGAGCAGGCTCTCATAGCCCTCGCCTCGGAGTTGGGTAGCGACACAGCCTTCTTCGTGCGCAACACCCCCCAACTATGCTCGGGACGTGGCGAGATAATGTCGCCCATAGAGTTGCCATTGGCGGGCAAGTGGCTCCTTGTGGCCAAGCCCGACGAGGGAGTATCCACACGTGAGGCCTACGGCGGAGTACGCCCTGCCATACCAGCCATACCGCTGGCAGAGGCGGTGCGAAGACCCGTCGAAGAGTGGGCAGGGGTGGTCAAGAACGACTTTGAGCCTCACATATTTGCGGCACATCCACGCATCGCCGCCCTCAAAGAGCAGATGAGCGAGTGCGGGGCAATATATACAGCGATGTCGGGCTCCGGCTCGGCGGTATTCGGCGTGTTTGAGGATGAACCTAACATAGAATTTGAACAACCTATATTCACACACAAGGAGAGATTATGAAACGACTCTTACTCTTTGCCGTAGCGGTCACAACCATAGCGATAACCACGGCGCAGGAACTCAACGTTGCCTCGTATAACATACGACAGCACAACAAGAAAGATTACAAGAGCGGCAACGGCTGGACACAGCGTGTAGATGCGCTGTGCGACCTGATTCGCTACAACGACTTCGACATCTTCGGGGCGCAGGAGGTGTGCCACGACCAGTTGCAGGATATGCTCTCACGCCTGCCCAAGTATGACTACGTAGGCGTAGGGCGTGACGATGGCGCTACGAAGGGCGAGTACAGCCCCGTATTCTACGACAAGGAGCGTTTCACGCTTCTGGATAGCGGCACATTCTGGCTCAGCGAAACCCCCGACAAGGTCTCCTTCGGCTGGGATGCCGCCTGCCGCCGAGTGTGCAGCTGGGGCTACTTCCGAGATAAGGAGAGCCGCAAGAAGATATGGTTCTTCAACGTCCATATGGACCACAAGGGGAAGGTTGCCCGACGTGAGGGAGCTCGCCTCATTGCCGAGCGTATCAACCGTATGTGCGACCCGCAAAAGGAGCGTGTGATTCTCACGGGCGACTTCAATGTGCCACAGGGAAGCGAACCGTACGAGGTGCTGGCAGAGAGCCTGCGTGACACCTACGAGGTGGCAGAGGTGCGTTTTGCCCCGACGGGAACATTCAACGGATTCAAGCCTGCCAACCATACCACAAAGCGTATCGACCACATATTCATATCGAGGCCGCTACACGCAGAGCGTTACGGCATACTCACCTACCACTTTTGGAGTGAGGCTGTGGGCGAAGCGAGCAGTCTAAACGATGCTCCGAAGGAGATTTCTGCCGAGAGCCGCACCCAACGACTGCAATCGGACCACTACCCCGTTCAGGTACTTTTGGAGTTATAAATCTCTGAAATTATAGAGTTGGTCACGCAAACGAGGGGCAAAACCCGCCTCTCGTATTGCTTGCTGTATCCCCTCGGCATCGAAGTGGTTGTCGGCACCTGCCGAGGAGACCACATTCTCCTCAATCATTATCGAGCCCATATCGTTGGCTCCGCTATGGAGTGCCACCTGCGCCGTATGCTTACCCACCGTGAGCCACGAGGCCTGGATGTTACGGATATTGTTCAGTACAAGGCGGGCGGTGGCGATGATGCGCAGATACTCGGTCGGCGACAAGCGTGTATGCACGCCATACTGCGACTCCAAGCGTGTACCCGTCGAGCGGAAAATCCACGGAATGAAGGCGATAAAGCCGTAGTTGCCCTGCGGACAGGTCGCCTGCAAATCACGAATACGGATAAGGTGCTCTACCCTCTCCGCTGCGCTCTCGATGTGACCGTACATCATCGTCGCCGAGGTGGGCAGATTCATACAGTGCGCCTCGTGCATAACCTCCAACCAGCTCTCCACGCTCGGCTTTGCCGGCGAGATAATCTTCCGCACACGTGGCACGAGAATCTCGGCACCGGCCCCCGGCAGAGAGTCAAGGCCTGCCTCGACAAGCCGCTCCAAGGTGTGGCGTGTGGAGAGGCCGCTGATACGGGCGATGTGTGCCACCTCCGGTGCCCCCAGAGCGTGTAGTCGCACCTGCGGATAGCGACGCTTCAACTCACGGAACAGCTCCTCGTAGAACTCTATGCCCAGCCGTGGGTGCATACCCCCTTGCAAGAGCAGTTGGTCACCACCAAGGGCCAGCATCCGCTCAATCTTGGTGCAGTACTCCTCCATCGTCGTCACAAAGTGACGCTCGCTCTGGTGCGGCTTGCAGTGGAAGTTGCAGAAGAGGCAGCCCGACGTGCAGACATTCGTGATATTTACGTTGCGGTCAATCTGCCACGTGACAACACTCTCGTCAGCCACCATTCGACGGCGTAGCAGGTCGGCCTCAAAGGCGAGCTGCGGCAGCGGAGCCTCCTCGTAGAGGCGCAGAGCCTCCTCGAAGGAGAGCATCCCTCCGTCGTGCGACTTGGCGTATATATCTTTGAGTGACAGCATATTATCTTCTCCTTGCGTGCTTTGGTTCAGAGTGAATCAGCAGTTCCTGCTCATCCACCTCGCCGAATGGTGTCTTGACCAAAGTGAAGTCGAGCAGACGACGGCGCAGGTCGGCACTCTTGACCTTGATACGCACCTTATCTCCCAGCGAGAATGTGCGCCCCGTAGCCTGACCATAGACCTCGTATCGTGCCTCGTCGAAGCGGTAGTAGTCGCCCGGTATATCACGCATAAGCACCATACCCTCGACAATAGAGTCTTCGAGTTCGACGAAGATTCCCCACTCGGAGAGTCCGGAGATGTGTCCGTCAAACTCCTCGCCCACCTTGTCGGCCATAAACTCCACCATCTTGTACTTGATGGATGCACGCTCCGCCTCGGCGGCACGCACCTCCATATCCGACGAGTGCTCGCACAGAGCCTCGTAGGCCGACTTATCCGCCGAGCGACCACCGTCAAGGTAGCGTTGCAGCAGGCGGTGTACCATCATATCGGGATAGCGGCGTATAGGCGAGGTGAAGTGGGTGTAGTATGGGAATCCGAGGCCGTAGTGTCCGATGTTGTCGGTGGTATAGACCGCCTTCGCCATCGAGCGTATAGCCATTATCGAGACCACATTCTCCTCCGCCTTACCGTGCACATCACGCAGCAGTTTGTTCAACTCCTTCGCCACGGCCGTACCCTTCTGCGCTCGGAGTATATGGCCGAAGCGCAGGATGAAGTTGCGGAAACGCTCGAACTTATCGCTGTTAGGCTCATCGTGAACACGGAAGACCATCGTGCGAGGCTTGCCGTTACGACGAGCGCAGAAGGTCGCAACTCTCTTGTTGGCAAGCAGCATAAACTCCTCAATGAGCTGGTTTGCCTCCTTTTGTACCTTAAAATATACGCCCGTAGGGTGTCCCTCGTCGTCGAGCGTGAACTTCGCCTCTCGGCGGTCGAAGGCGATGGCACCCTTGCGGTAACGCTCCTCACGCAACCCCTGCGCAAGGCGATGCAGCGTGAGAATCTCCTCCTTCATATCTCCCTCACCGCTCTCGATGACACGTTGTGCCTCCTCGTATGTGAAGCGGCGGTCGGAGTAGATGACGGTGCGACCAAACCACTCGCTCTCTATCTTCAAATCCTCGGTAATGGTAAAGATTGCCGAGAAGCTCAACTTCTCCTCGTGAGGGCGCAACGAGCAGAGGTCGTTGCACAATCTCTCCGGCAACATCGGCACCGTCCTATCGACGAGATAGACCGAGGTAGCTCGCTCGACAGCCTCATCATCAATGATGCTGCCCTCACGCACATAGTGCGTAACATCGGCGATATGTACACCTACCTCCCACTTGCCCTCACCGACAGGGCGCACCGACAACGCATCGTCGAAGTCCTTTGCATCCGCCGGGTCGATGGTCAGCGTAGGCACCTGTCGCATATCTCGTCGCTCGGCGTAGTCCTTCTCGGTGATACGTCCGTCGATAGCCTCGGCAGCCTCCTCGACCTTACGCTCAAACTTATACGGCAGGTCGTATTCGAGCAGGATGGCGTGCATCTCCGCCTCATTCTCGCCCTCCGTGCCCAGCAACTCTACAACCTCCGCCGTAGGCATCTCATCCTGCTCCCGCCACTCCGAGATACGGAAGGCGACCTTATCGCCATCGTTAATCTTCGGGTTATGTCGGCGTGAGAGATAGACCTCGGCAGGCAGACGACGTGTGGACGGGATGATGACAATGGAACTCTTGCTACGCACCTCTGCCACACCGACATAGCACTTGCGACTACGCTCGACAATACGCACAACCTCGCCCTCCAACGCTCCGTTGCGGGACTTGTAGGTCACGACAACCTCCACACGGTCGCCGTGCAGTGCGCAATGGCTGTTGCGGTTATGTATAAATACGTCTGTTTCAAGGGATTCACACTGCACGAATATCGTGCCGTTACTATTCATATCGACCACACCCTCATAGTGCGGCATATTTGTTCGATTCAGGCTGTAATGCCCCCTCTCCTTCCGCACGGCAAAGCCCTGCTCGACGAGTCCCGCCATAATGCGTTTGACATCGTGGCGGCCGTGGGTGTCATCGCCTCCCGAACGCTGTGCAAGCGACGTGAGCGTATAACTCTTTCCGGGGGTTTCTCGCAACAGCTGCACCAGAAAAGCGGTGCGTTCCTCGATGCTTATGCGGCCTTTATCTTTTCTTGCTCGTTTCTTACTTTTCATCTCTCATTTCCTCCTAATTTTTCATCCTGACTCCTCCGCATCGAAGAGGCTCTGTTACCTCTCGAATATGCGGATTTCAAACAACTTACTCCAATTTTTGCCCGTCACAAAGAGGCGACGTTGCTCCCCGTCCCAAGCGATGCCGTTCAGCACGTCGGTCGAGGGGGTACGCTCGCTCTGCGGCAGCAATCCTCTCAAATCGACCACGCCCTCAACAACTCCCGTGGTCGGGTTGATGATGACAATCTGGTCGAGCGTATAGACATTTGCCCAGATGCGGCCGTCAATCCACTCCAACTCGTTCAAATACGAGAGCGACTCGCCACCCACGGTAACGCCAAAGGTGCGTACCACCTTCAACGTCGCAGGGTCGATAACCCGAATATCGGGTGTGCCGTCCGACATATAGAGCACCTGCCCGTCGGTCGTGAGCCCCCACCCCTCGCCCTTATAGCGATGGCGGGCAACCTCCTTGCCGCTGCGGCGGTCGTAGATATGCATAATGCCACTCTGCCACGTCAGCTGGTAGATGCGCTCCCCCAGCAGGGTTACACCCTCGCCAAACTCACTCTTGGGCAGCTCCGCCACGGCGTGCGTGCGGCCGCTCTCCAAATCGACCTTCATCAGGCGTGAGGTGCCATAGCCTCCCGTGCCCTCCCACAGCAGACCATCCTCCCACTGCAAGCCCTGCGTGTAGCTGTCGGTTGAGTGCGGATAGGAGGCAACAACCTCATAATCATAGAACGTAGGGGCAGTCTTCGGCACATCGCCGGCCACGTTGCGCTTACGCCCGTTACCGCATCCGACAAGGGTCAGAGCCAACAATGATATGACCAAAAATCGTTTCATCTTATGGCAAAGGTAGTGATTTTTCGGGGAAAGCGACCCAACAACCCTAAAAAAGCGTGCTTAATTTGGTTTTTCGGCGCTGTTTTGTTTTTTTTTACTATCTTTGCCCCGCATTTAACGCACATATGCGATGCGTGCAGATGTAAACGATAGAAAATCGATAAACAATAACAGATAAAAGATTATGAAAATTACACGTGTTGAGAAGGGCGCAGGCGTATCGCTCCTGAAAGTCCTGGTGGATGAGAAAGATTATGGTGCAGCCGTAGAGAAGATGTTGCACGACTACAAGCGCAAGGCTAACATTCCCGGTTTCCGTCCGGGTATGGTGCCAATGGGTATCATCAAGAAGATGTATGGCAAGGGCGCAGTAGCCGAGCAGTCGTATCGTGTTGCATCGAACTCCGTATTCGAGTATTTGCAGAAGGAGAATATCGACTATATCGGCGATGTAATTCCTGCTGAGGAGCAGGGCGCTTTCGACTTCGACAACTCGACCGAGTTTGAGTTCGTATTCGAGTTCGGCGAGGCTCCTGCATACGATGTAAAGCTGACCGCAAAGGACAAGGTTACATACCACAAAATCAAAATCGACAAGAAGATGCACGCTTCGTTCCTCGACAACTACCTCCGTCGCTTCGGCCGTCTGGTAGATGTTGACAAGGTGAAGAAGGATGAGGCGCTGACCGTAACCCTCGACAACGGTGAGTTGCGTGTTGAGGATGCATACGTAGGCCTTATCTCAATGAGCGACGAGGAGCGTAAGCCTTGGATTGGCAAGAAGGTCGGCTACAAGACCACCATCGACCTCAACGAGATGTACAAGACCCCTTCGCAGCGTGCTGCAATGTTGCACGTGAAGGAGGAGGAGTTGAAGGATATCAACCCTAAGTTCGAGTTGGAGATTACCAAGATTCGCCAGTTTGCAAACCCTGAGCTCAACGAGGAGTTCTTCAAGACCGCATTCCCAGAGGGTAACGTGAAGAATGCCGAGGAGCTGGATGCATACATCGACGAGCAGATTAACAACGAGACCAAGCGTGAGAGCGACTTCCTCTTCGCAGGTACCGTTCGTGAGTTTATGTTGGAGAAGGCGGCCCTCGCAATGCCTGCCGACTTCCTCAAACGCTGGCTCTTCACCATCAACGAGGGTAAGTTCTCGATGGAGGAGATTGAGAAGGACTTCGACTCATTCTTGAAGATTTTCTCTTGGAACTACATCCAGAAGCAGATTATCGCTGCCGAGAAGATTACCGTCACTCCGGCTGATGCAGAGGCAGAGGCTAAGGAGTTCGCTGCAATGCAGTTCGCACAGTACGGTATGCCTAACGCTCCGGAGGAGATGCTCGCAAACTTTGCCAAGAGCATCTTGGAGAACAAGGAGCAGAACCAGAAGATTTACGAGAAGCTCTACGAGCAGAAGGTTGTAGAGTACATCAAGTCGAAGGTTAAGGTTACCGAGAAGGCTGTGTCGGCTGACGACTTCGCCGCTTTGGCTCGCAGTTTGTAACAAAGGGGGAGCCCCCGCATAATAACCCCTGTGGGTGCGGTTAAACACGCCCGGCAGGGGTTTTTCATCAAAAAACAGATATGATTATGAACGAATTTGAGAAATACGCACTCAAACATCGAGGCATCTCCTCGCTCTCGTTGCACAACTTCCGCTCGGTGGCTTCGTCATACGTGAATCCGATGATTCTCGAAGAGCGACAGCTCAACGTCACCCAATTAGACGTATTCAGCCGACTGATGATGGAGCGCATTATGTTCCTCGGCACACCGATAAATGACGATGTGGCGAACATCATTCAGGCACAGCTGCTCTTCCTCGAATCGGTGGACCCGAGCAAGGATATTCAGATATATATCAACTCACCGGGCGGTAGCGTATCGGCAGGTTTGGGCATCTACGACACGATGCAGCTCATCAGCTGCGACGTGGCGACCATCTGTACCGGTATGGCGGCATCAATGGGTGCGGTATTGCTCACGGCAGGTGCGGCGGGCAAGCGCTCGGCACTCCCCCACTCACGTGTGATGATTCATCAGCCGCTGGGTGGCGTGCAGGGTCAGGCCTCCGACATAGAGATTACGGCCCGTGAAATCAAGCGTGTGAAGCAGGATTTGTACAACATCCTCTCGCACCACAGCGGCAAGAGCGTGAAGCAGATTGAGAAGGATGCCGACCGTGACTACTGGCTCTCGGCAGAGGAGGCCCTCTCGTATGGTTTGATAGACAACGTGGTAAGCAAACGATAGAGATATGGCAACAGGAAAAGGAAACAAGGGCGGAGGACACCGCCACGAGGATTGCTGCTCATTCTGCGGCCGACCACGTCGTGAGGCGGCACTTCTGTTCCGTGGTGTGGATAGCGGAGCGAACATCTGCGACAGATGTATCGAGTTGGGATACAAGTCGCTCGCCGAGAATGATATGTTGCAGGAGTCGGCAAAAAGACAGAAGGAGAGCTTTGCGGAGAGCAAGATATACAAGCCTGCCGAGATAAAGGAGTTTCTCGACAAGTATGTCATCGGTCAGGAGATGGCAAAGCGATACATCTCGGTTGCCGTCTATAACCACTACAAGCGTCTGATGGCGGCAGAGAAGGCAGGCGACAAAGCCTCTTTGACACAAGAGGAGAACAACGATGTCGAGTTGGAGAAGTCGAATATCGTTCTCGTAGGCCCTACGGGTACCGGTAAGACCCTCATAGCACGCACCATCGCACGCCTGCTCAACGTACCCTTCACCATCGTAGATGCTACGGTGCTGACCGAGGCGGGATATGTGGGTGAGGATGTCGAGGGTATTCTCTCTCGCCTCTATCAGGCATCCAACTACAACTTGGAGGCTACACAACGAGGCATCATCTTCATCGACGAGATAGATAAGATTGCCCGCAAGGGCGACAACCCGAGCATCACCCGTGACGTGTCGGGCGAGGGAGTGCAGCAGGCGCTGCTCAAAATTCTCGAAGGCACGGTGGTAAATGTTGCTCCCGAGGGTGGTCGCAAGCACCCCGACCAGAAGTTCGTACATATCGACACCCGCAACATCCTCTTCATCTGCGGAGGAGCCTTCGACGGCATCGAGAAGCGTATTGCACAGCGTCTGAACACCCACGCCATAGGCTATGGCCGCAGAAAGACCGAGTGCGTGGATAAGGAGAATATTATGCGCTATATTCAGCCGCAGGATATCAAGAGTTTCGGCCTCATTCCCGAGCTCGTGGGTCGTCTGCCGGTGCTGACATATATGGAACCTCTGACTCGTGACGTGTTGCGCAATATCCTCACAGAGCCGAAGAATGCCATCGTGCGTCAGTACAAGCGTCTGCTCGATATGGATGGCGTAGAGCTCTCCTTCGAGGAGGATACGCTCGACTACATCGTGGATAAGGCGGTAGAGTTCAAACTCGGTGCACGAGGTCTGCGCTCCATCTGCGAGGCAATAATGACCGACCTGATGTATGAGTTGCCAACCTCCGACCGCAAGCAGGTAAACATCACACGAGAGTATGCACAGAGCAAGTTCGAGCGTATGCCCGTGGAGGTTTTGCGCAATGCCGGCTAAAAAAAAAGAGTGGCAGATTCATAATTATTTAGAAAATAATTACTACATTTGTAATCTAACAAGCAAAACAAAACAATATGACTACTGACATTCAACTTGCAAAGGCAGCAAACAACATACGAGTTCTTGCAGCCTCGATGGTAGAGAAGGCAAAGTCGGGACACCCGGGCGGTGCTATGGGTGGAGCCGATTTTGTAAATGTGCTCTTCGCAGAGTTCCTGCGTTACGACCCGGATAATATGCTCTATCCGTTCCGTGACCGATTCTTCCTCGACCCCGGCCATATGTCGCCAATGCTCTACTCTGTGCTTGCTTTGGCAGGACACTACTCAATGGAGGACCTTTCACAGTTCCGCCAGTGGGGCAGCGTCACTCCAGGACACCCGGAAGTTGATTTCCTGCGTGGTGTAGAGAACACCTCCGGCCCTCTGGGTCAGGGACACGCTATGGGCCTGGGTGCCGCTATCGCCGAGCGCTTTATGGTGGCTCGTTTTGGCGAGTGGATGGCTCACAAGACCTATATCTATATCTCCGACGGCGCAGTGCAGGAGGAGGTATCGCAGGGTGTAGGCCGTATCGCCGGCAACCTCGGTCTTTCGAACCTGATTATGTACTACGACTCGAACAACGTACAGCTCTCGACGATGGTCGATGAGGTGGATACGGAGGATGTAGCAGCCAAGTATCGTGCTTGGGGCTGGAACGTAATCGAGATTGACGGCCAGAACATTCCGCAGATTCGTGAGGCGTTGCGCAAGGCTAACGAGCCTTCGGATGCCCCTACCCTCATCATCGGCAAGACCGTGATGGGCAAGGGTGCCGTAGCTGCCGATGGCGCAAGCTTCGAGAATAAGGTCTGCACACACGGACAGCCTCTCTCGGCTGCCGGTGCCGACTATGCAGCCACAGTACGCAACCTCGGTGGCGACCCTGAGAATCCGTTCACAATCTTCCCTGAGAGTGCACAGGTATATGCTGACCGTGCCGCCGCTCTGCGTGCAGAGATGGTTGAGCGCAAGCGTATCGAGGCGGAGTGGCGTAGCGCAAACGTAGCGTTGGCACTCAAACTCGACTCCTTCCTCTCCGGCAAGTTGCCACAGATAGACTACCGCTCGATAGAGATGAAGCCGGACCAGGCTACACGTGCCGCCTCGGCTACGATGCTCGGTGTATTTGCCGAGAAGGTCGAGAACATGGTGGTTGCATCTGCCGATTTGAGCAACTCGGACAAGACCGACGGCTTCTTGAAGAAGACCCACGCCTTCCGTAAGGGCGATTTCAGCGGCAAGTTCTTCCAGGCGGGCGTATCGGAGTTCACGATGGCTTGTATTATGAACGGTATGGCACTGCACGGCGGCATCATCCCTGCCTGCGGTACCTTCTTCGTATTCTCGGACTATATGAAGCCGGTGGTTCGCCTCTCGGCGCTGATGCACCTGCACGTCATATTCATCTGGACACACGACTCGTTCCGTGTAGGCGAGGATGGCCCTACCCACCAGCCTATCGAGCAGGAGGCACAAATCCGCCTTATGGAGCACCTGCGCAACCACAATGGCGAGCGCTCGATGGTAGTTCTCCGCCCTGCTGATGGCGAGGATACCGTGGCAGCGTGGAAGATTGCCCTGGAGGAGCACCGCCCTGTGGCGCTGATTCTCTCTCGTCAGAATATCAAGAACCTCCCTACTTTGAGCGCACAGCGTCGTGAGGAGGCTTTGCAGTCGCAGAAGGGTGCGTATATCGTTATGGACTCGGCGAAGCCGCAGGTTGTAATGCTCGCATCCGGCTCGGAGGTATCTACGCTGGTTGAGGGTGCCGAACTCCTGAAAAAGGAGGGCGTGAATGTACGTGTGGTAAACGTGCCGAGCGAGGGCTTGTTCCGTGACCAGCCAAAGTCGTACCAGAACGCCGTACTCCCTGCCGAGATTACACGCTACGGTATGACCTCCGGTCTGCCTGTAACGCTGCTCGGTCTGGTAGGCTCGTTGGAGAATATCCACGGCCTTGACCACTTCGGCTACTCGGCTCCTTACAAGGTGCTGGATACAGAGTTCGGCTACAACGGCGAGACCGTATATAACGAGGTGATGAAGCTCCTCGGCAAGTAGTTCTCTGCCGATAGCGTAATCGCCGATAACCTTTTGGGGCTGTCCACAGAGTTTGCGGACAGCCCTATCTTTCATTAACCACCCTCATAGAAGTTGTACTTTTACATTTGATTATTCAAACCAAATTACTACTTTTGCAGTACAGAAATTCCAATTGAGCAACAGATGAAACGCATTCCTATATTATATATATGTGTCGCTCTGATGAGCGTGATGCTTCTTGGCGGATGCCAAGAGCGTAGCCGACAGGATAATGTAATGTACGTATCCATTGCGCCGATAAAGTACCTCGTCAAGCAGATTGTCGGCGACGACTTCCGTGTGGAGGTGCTGGTACCGGCGGGAGCCTCGCCGGAGAGTTTCGAGCCGACACCTCGTCAGTTCATCGAGTTGAACTCCTCACGCCTCATCTTCGGCACGGGGCTGTTGGACTTCGAGCGGGCGTTGCTCAACAAGGTTGAAAACCGCTCCAAGATTATCGATTTGAGCCGAGGCATCACGCCGATTGCCGGCAGCTGCTCGCACACCCACCACTCGCACCACTGCCACCACGGCATAGACCCTCACATCTGGTGCTCGCCGACCGAGTTGCAGACTATGGCGGAGAACGCCTTCACGGCCATCCGTGCCGAGATGCCCGACTCCGTAAAGTATGAGGAGCGGTACAACGTATTGTGCCAACAGTTGTTGGACCTCAATGAGGAGGTGGCGGAGATGTGCCGATACTCACGACTCCCCTACTTCGTGATTTACCACCCGGCACTCACCTACTTCTCACGTGCCTACGGCATTGAGCAGGTGGCGGTCGAGAAGGAGGGCAAGGAGGCCGGCATAAAGCGCATTGCCCAGATTATAGACCGAGCACGCAAGGATGGCGTGACGAGGGTCTTTTATCAATCGGAGTTCCCCAAATCGAGCGTTGAGGCTATATGCAGCGAAATTGGCGCCGAGGCGGTTGAGATAAACCCTCTGGACGAGAACATCATAGAGAACCTGCGAGAGATAACCCGCTTAATCACAGAGTAGCATGGAGAGCATCGTATCACTGCGCAACGTATCGGTACGCTACGACGGCTACACGGCCTTGGAGGGGGTGTCGCTCGACATATTCGCCGACGACTTCCTCGGCATAATAGGCCCCAACGGAGGTGGTAAGACCACGCTGATAAAGAGCATTCTGGGTGCACTCCCGCACAGCGGAGAGATTTCTCTCTCCCCTACTCTTTTTGATGGTCACAAGCGTCTTATCGGCTATATGCCGCAGCAGACGAACTTCGACACGTCGTTCCCTATCAGCGTCGTGGAGGTGGTGCTATCGGGATTGCAGGCCGATAAGGGCTTCTTCGGCCGTTACAGGCGTGCCGACTACAACAAGGCTATGGAGCTACTGGAACTCGCCGGCATAAAGGAGATTGCCGATAAGCAGATTGGCGAGATTTCGGGCGGACAGATGCAGCGTGCTCTGCTCTGCCGAGCCATCATCGTCGAGCCTCGGTTGCTGATTCTCGACGAGCCGACCAACTTCGTGGACAATCAGTTTGAGAATGAACTATACACGCTTCTGCACCGTCTGAATGAGCGTATGGCGATTGTTATGGTGTCGCACGACATCGGCACAATAACCAGCGTCGTGAAGAACATCGTATGCGTAAATCGCACCGTACATCGTCACGACTCGAACATCATCACGCAGGAGCAACTCGACAACTACTGTTGCCCTATTCAAATCGTGTCGCACGGCGTAGTTGCCCACACGGTGCTACCCCATCATCATTAAGGGGTAATTAGGGAATCGTCGCCATACGAGAGCACATAACAAAAATTCCGCACAGACATTAGTCTATACGGAATTTTCTTATCAATAGTGCTCTACTATCCGAAGAATGCAAGCAGGATACCTGCTGCCACCGCAGAACCTACCACGCCGGCGACATTTGGTCCCATAGCGTGCATAAGCAGGAAGTTCGATGGGTCGGCCTTCTGACCCTCAACCTGCGATACACGTGCAGCCATAGGTACCGCCGACACACCGGCCGAACCGATGAGCGGGTTAATCTTATTGCCCTCCTTCGCAAAGAGGTTCATCACCTTTGCAAGCAGTACACCTCCTGCCGTACCACCGCTGAATGCGAGGATACCGAGGCAGAGGATAAAGAGTGTCTGCGTGTTGAGGAACGAATCCGCAGTAGCGGTAGCACCCACAGAGATACCGAGGAAGATAACCACGATATTCATCAACTCGTTCTGAACGGTCTTGCTCAAACGGTCAACAACACCGCACTCCTTCATCAGGTTACCGAGCATCAGACAGCCTACGAGTGGAGCTGCATCCGGCAAGAACAACGAGATGATAACGGTGATGATGATAGGGAAGAGAATCTTCTCGGTCTTCGACACCTGACGAAGCTGCGACATCTTAATCTTACGCTCCTTCTCGGTGGTCAGCGCACGCATAATAGGTGGCTGAATAACCGGTACGAGGGCCATATAAGAGTATGCTGCGATGGCGATAGGGCCGAGCAACTCCGGAGCAAGTTTCGCCGTAAGGAAGATAGAGGTAGGGCCGTCTGCACCACCAATGATACCGATACTACCGCACTGGTTAGGCTCGAAGCCGAGTGCATAAGCGCCGATAAAGGTAGCGAAGATACCGAGCTGTGCCGCAGCACCCAGAAGGAAGCTCTTCGGGTTGGCAATCAGCGGACCGAAGTCGGTCATAGCACCTACACCCACAAATATCAAACAAGGATATACTCCGAGTTTAACACCCAGATACAGCACGTCGAGCAGACCCGCCTTGCCGGCAGCAAACTGTGCCCAATCTACGTGGCCACCGGCGAAGAACTCCGAGTGGAACATACCCGCACCGGGGAGGTTGGTCAGCAGCATACCGAAGGCAATAGGGAGCAACAACAGCGGCTCGAACTGCTTCTTGATGGCAAGGTAGAGCAGAAGGCAGGCGATAGCAATCATAATGATAAACTTCCAGCCGCCGTCTGCAAAAAATGCCATAAAGCCCGACATCTGGACAAACTTGACCAGACTATCGAGTATAAAGTTATCAGACTGCAACAGAGTAATCATAACGCCTACTCAATAACAAGTAAAACATCTCCCTCCATTACAGTAGCACCTGCCGAAACAAGTACCTGCTTAACAACACCGCCACGCTCTGCGTCGATGTTGTTCTCCATCTTCATCGCCTCCAATACCAGAAGGGTCTGACCTGCGGTTACGGTGTCACCCTCCTTGACGTTCAAGGAGATAACGGTACCCGGCAGTGGGCAGTTAACCTTCAAGCCGCCGGCAGCAACCGGAGCAGCAGCAGGCTTCGATGCGATAGGAGTCTTAGGAGTTACCGACAGACCGGTAGCCTCCGGAGCAGCAACAACCTGCGGCTTCTTCACAGCCGCAGCCTTACCACCCTCAATCTCTACATTGTACTTCGTGCCATTAACCGTCACGTGTGCCACGGTCGATGCCTCGTTAATATCGTCAATCTTTACTTCGTATGGATTGCCGTTGATTTTCAAAGAATACTTTTTCATTTCTGCTTGTTAAATTATTTTCTCTCAGGTACCTGAGTCAATCCGTGAATTTTCGAGTTCCAAGGCGAGTATGCTCGGGTGATGCGGTTGATGGTCAGCATCTCCGACTCTCGGTCGTGCAAGTTGCTCTTATAGAGTTTGAGTGCGGTAATGATAGCCGCAGCAATCTCCTGGTCGCTAATTGCATCGTGAACGTCGGCCGCTGCGCCCTTCTCGGCAACCTTCGCAGCCTTCTTCTGGCGGGTAAATACCCAACCCATAGCCTTCATTATATAAATAAGAAGTACCAGAACCACGAAGACCAATACAAAGCCGATAAGTGCCATCAGCAACATCTCCGGCCAGCCTACATTTGCAAACTTATCCATAGTCTTTTCTCTTTACGATGGATTACAATGGAATATTCGAGTGCTTCTTCGCAGGGTTCTGCAAACGCTTGGTTGCGAGCGACTGCAAAGCACGGATGATGCGGAAACGAGTATTACGAGGCTCGATAACATCGTCGATGTAGCCATAGCGGGCCGCATTGTAAGGGTTCGAGAACAAATCCTTGTACTCCTGCTCCTTCTCTGCGATGAACTTCGCCTTCTCCTCTGCATCGGTGAACGCTGCCAACTGCTTTGCGTAGAGAACCTCTACTGCACCGCTTGCACCCATAACGGCAATCTCTGCCGATGGCCAAGCGTAGTTGATATCGCCACGGATGTGCTTCGACGACATAACGATATAAGCACCACCATAAGCCTTACGCAGTGTAACGGTAATCTTCGGAACGGTAGCCTCGCAGTATGCAAAGAGAAGCTTCGCACCATGAGTGATAACGCCACCATACTCCTGTGTAGTACCCGGAAGGAAGCCCGGAACGTCCACGAGGGTTACGATTGGAATATTGAAGGCGTCGCAGAAGCGCACGAAGCGGGCAGCCTTGCGAGATGCATTGATATCGAGCACACCTGCCATAAACTTAGGCTGGTTAGCGATGATACCTACGCTCTGGCCGTTGAAGCGAGCGAAGCAGGTGATGATATTCTTTGCATACGTAGCCGACGATTCGAGGTAGTCGCCATTATCGACGATAGCCTTGATAACGTCGTACATATCGTAAGCCTGATTAGGGTTATCAGGGATAATCTCGTTGAGCGAGTCCTCCAAACGAGCGATGTTGTCGGTGCACATCGCAAGCGGAGCATCCTCCATATTGTTCTGTGGCATATAGGAGATGAGCTTGCGGATGAGTGCAATACCCTCCTCCTCGGTATCGACAGCGAACTGTGCAACACCCGACTTGGTTGTGTGCATTACGGCACCACCGAGCTGCTCCTGTGTCACATCCTCGCCGGTTACGGTCTTAACAACCTTCGGGCCGGTAAGGAACATATTGGAGGTGTTCTTCTTCATGATGACGAAGTCGGTCAAAGCCGGCGAGTAAACCGCACCACCTGCGCAAGGGCCGAAGATTGCGGAAATCTGCGGGATAACACCCGAAGCCATCACGTTGCGCTGGAAGATGTTGGCATAACCTGCCAAGGCATTTACGCCCTCCTGAATACGTGCGCCACCCGAGTCGTTCAGACCGATGCAAGGAGCACCGTTGCGCATAGCCATATCCATAACCTTGCAAATCTTGTCCGCCAAAGCCAGCGACAAAGAGCCTGCTGTCACGGTGAAGTCCTGTGCAAATACATACACGAGGCGACCGTCGATAGTACCATAACCGGTTACCACACCATCACCAAAGGTATGCTTCTTCTCCATACCGAAGTCGTAGCAACGGTGAGTCACGAACATATCGAACTCCTCGAAGCTACCCTCGTCGAGCAACATCTGAATACGCTCACGAGCCGTAAACTTACCCTTCTCGTGCTGCTTCTCGATAGCCTTCTCGCCACCACCCATACGAGCCGTCTCACGGTTCTCGATGAGTTTGTTGATTTTGTTTTGAATTTCGCTCATAACTTGTTTTATGATTATTTTTTCTTTTTTTGAAATTTCGGTTTTGTTTTTGGGGTTGGTCATCACCCCCCCCACTCCCAAAAATCGTATAACAAGAGGGATTTTTTTGCCAAGCGAGGCGCCAAATCCGCAGCATACCGAGCGTATGTGAGGAATTTGGCGACCGAAGTCTGGTGAAAAAATCACCTTGTTAGACGGTTTTTACTTCTTCTCGCAGAGCTCAGTGAGAATACCCTGTGTACTCTTTGGATGGAGGAAGGCGATAGTCATATCGTCAGCACCCTTACGTGGGGTCTTGTCGATAAGGCGGATGCCCTGTGCCTCGGCGTCAGCCAACTGCTCCTCGATGCCCTCTACGGCAAGAGCCATATGGTGGATACCGATACCCTTGTTCTCGATAAACTTGGCGATTGTAGAGTCCTCCGAAGTTGCCTCCAAGAGCTCAATCTTGGTCTGACCAAGCATAAAGAATGCGGTGCGAACCTTCTGGTCTGCCACCTCCTCAATTTTGTAACACTTCAATCCAAGTGCGCCCTCCCAATAAGGAATCGCCTCATCAAGGCTCTTAACTGCGATACCGAGATGCTCAATGTGAGATACTTTCATAGTTGTAGTTTAATTTAAGTTGATATTTAATGAATTATTGTTGTTTCCAAACGCTTGCATACATTCAAACTTCGCAAAGTTACTATTTTCGTAGAAAATAACCAACACTTTTCCGAAATCTTTTTTTGCTTTTGTTAAAAATATAACACAATCCAAATCTCTGAATATATTTTTGCTATATTTGTAAGAAGTTTTTTTTTAAGCATCACGCAAGCTACCGATATGAAGTACTTCCCCTCCATAGTTACAATCGCCGTTTTGCTCTTTGCCACCCCTAACGCAGAGGCTCGCAGTAGCGAGAAGAACCGTGCAGAGGTGTTAGCAAAAGGCCGAGGCTTCTACAAGGATGTTTTTATGGATGGAGGCATCGCCCTCACGTCACGCCATTCGCTGCCGGCAACCACTCTGCTCGGACTCTCGATGGAGTACTTCGCATCGGCCTCTGTCGAGCAGCTGTCGGAGCGTGATACCACACTGCAAACCAACATCTTATGCGGTAGCGAGCAGGATACAAATGGATGGTTGCTCTACCCTGACGGAGCACCTCGCTTTCGGGCGATATATGTCAATGGAGGCTCGGCGGCCAAGCACGCAAAGTCGTTGGGCAGCACGGGGCGTGAGCGGCTGCAAGAGTACGTCGCAAACGGAGGTTCGTATGTCGGCACCTGCGCCGGCGCATTCATCGCCTCGGCGGGCAGCATAAACACCAAAGGGGAGTTGAAAAATACGAAGAGATATTGGCAGTTGTGGCCGGGGTATGCCGAGAGCACCGGACTGCGCAAGAGTGCCACGACGTTGAGGTTAGAGAGGCGGAGCCCGCTTGCCCGATACTTCGACTTCGAGGGCGGCAGAGATATTGCCGACGTGCGCCACAACGGGGGCTGCTACGCCCATACGGAGGCTGACGACAAACTACCGGAGGGCACGGAGCCTCTGGCCAGATTCCTCTTCGACAATACGGCCAAGGTGGGCATCGACGGCGAGGTCGCCATCTGGGCATACAAGCAGAGCGACCGCAGCGGTCGTGTCATTCTCTGCGGCTCACACCCCGAAGGTGCGACGAAGGGCGAGCGTCTGAAACTTATGGCATCTATGCTGCTGTACGCTATGGAGGGCAACCCGAAGCCACAAATAAAGGGCACTTTGAGTCAAGGTGAGGTGCGGGAGATGAATAGGCGCACGGAGGATAACGACCCCGACCACACCCGCATCGGCGACCGCCAATACCACCACTTTCGGGTGGATGTTCCGAACCACTGCAAGGAGCTGATAATCAACATTGACGGCTACGAGGAGGCGAAGAAGTTCGACCTCTCGCTATGCGCCAAGCGTGGGGAGGCGGCATTCCACGACAACACGCTGCTGAAATCGGTCGGCAGAGGGTGTCGAAAGAGCCTGACCATCAAGAATCCGAAGGCAGGGGCGTGGTATCTGTCGGTCTTCTGCGAGACCACCGTATCGCCTCTGACCGGCAAGTACGGCACCACCTACAAAGGCAAAACCTCGGTCCTGAACGGCGTACCGTACAAGGTATCTATTCAATACAAGTAAGACACAAAAAAAAGAACATATGCGCCACAATATGAGGCGCATATGTCAAGCGTATTGAATAAAAAGTTTCTTAATACCACTCGCTTCTTGGAGTCATATTACTATTATCCTCTACAATTTTGAATTTCTTTTCTCCCACTTTCAACATCTTGTAGATTGCCGAAGAACCTTGAAGAGTCCTTTTAAGAGCATTATTGATATCTCCTTCAAGGTATAGTCTAATCGCATCGTTACCGGTACATACGACATTTACGGCTTTGTATATTGTACATATGTAAATATCTCCACCAAAACTACAATATAAACTTAAACCAACATCTACCCAACTATCGCCAAAGTAGTTACAAAAATCATCAACAGCATCACTAGCTCGAACCAAAATCTCCACAGCAGAGGCCTCTGCTTCCATTTCAATATTAACAGGGGAGTTAGAACTACCATTTGCAAAAACCGGAGAGAATGTTACAACTGCCAACAATACTAATAAAATCTTCTTCATAATTTTCAAGTTTTTAGTTTGTTAATAATTATTTTCTACCAGTTACCATAGTAACCATCACGATAACCCTGTGCAAATGCATCTACCTCGTCAGGGTCACACGAAGTACACAAAAGACCAGCTGTCAAAGCAACCAGAACCAAAGTTGCAATGCTCTTAAAACTCTTTCTCATTTCTTTAAGTTTTTTTTGTTGATAAATAACGTGTTATGTCCTAATATACAGATATGCACACATAAAAAAAGCGAGGACAAAACTCTTTATCAGTCTTTGAGGTCTTCGACTACCTGTTCCACCAAATAAATGAGTAAAGCCCACGCCGAAACGTGAGCGTCACCGCTTTACTCTTGGTGGAATTTGAAAGTGTCGAAGTTTCAAAGACAAGAATAACAAGGTTACGCTTTTTTCTAATATGTCTTACAATGTGCGCTCCAAAAGTGCTATATTCCCATAGGCAAAAATGAATTTTATAGTTAATTTCAGCACAAATATAATAATTTTTGTCATACGAAACTATTTTTATGCTCTTTTTTTTCATTTGCAGTTTCATACAAAATTGTTTATCTTTGCTAATTGGATGAGACGATTTGTAACCATACTTATAATGGCATTGTGCGTAGCGTCGGCTACGGCGCAAAATGTCGCCACGCAGGAGCGTGTTCCGAGGCTCAAACTCCACAAGTGGCTCGACGGATACACCCCAGCCGAGAGCGACTACACCTATATAGGATTTATCCACTCGGCGAGCGTGCCCTGCGTAGAATCGACGATGCACATTCTGTCGGTGGCGGAGCAGGTGGGTATGAGGGTGATAATCATCACCAAGGAGTCGCCGCAATACCTCGGCGAGTGGTTACACAGCCTGTCGAGGCAGGGGCGTGCCGGCGTGCACCACTCCTCGGCGGAGGTGTTTGCCGACTACGGCATCGAGTATGCACCCTACGGAGTAATCACCGACAAGAGGCGGCGTGCCCTATGGTTTGGCAACCCCAACCGACTATCACGCAACCAGATAGTAGAACTGATAGATAACAACAAAAAGAGTATAAAGAGATGTCGTTCACAAAAATAGACCACTACGAGAAAGAGTATCTCGACACGCACCACGACAGTGCGCTCAACGTAACCGAGGGAGTTGCCGACCAACCTATGGTCAATCCTTACTTTGTCCGCAAGCGCAAGCGCAAGCTCTCGACCGACGAGTATGTGCAGGGCATATTGGAGGGCAATATCACCATCTTGTCGCAGGCCATCACGCTGATTGAGAGCAACAACCCCGACAACTACGCCCAGGCGCAGGAGATTATCGAGCGCTGTCTGCCGCACGCAGGTCGCTCGGTACGCATAGGCATCACGGGTGTTCCCGGAGCGGGCAAATCGACCTTTATCGAGGCTGTGGGCAATATGGTCACGGCGCTGCACCACAAGTTGGCTGTGCTGGCGATAGACCCATCCTCGGAGCGCAGCGGAGGCTCCATCCTCGGCGACAAGACCCGTATGGAGAGCATCTGCAACAACCCCGACGTATTTGTTCGTCCTTCGCCTTCGGCGGGCTCGCTGGGTGGCGTGGCACGCAAGACACGTGAGACAATCGTGCTCTGCGAGGCGGCAGGCTTCGACGTGATATTCATCGAGACGGTGGGTGTAGGACAATCCGAGACCGCCGTACACTCGATGGTCGATATGTTTATGATGTTGCAGATTTCCGGCGCAGGAGATGAGTTGCAGGGCATCAAGCGTGGCATTATGGAGATGGCCGACATTATGGTCATCACAAAGGCCGACGGCGAGAATGTGAACAAGGCAAACCTTGCGAAGGTGCAGTATCAGAATGCTCTGCACCTCTTCCCACTGCCTGCATCGGGTTGGAGCGCCAAGGTATATACCTGCTCCTCGGTTGCCAAGACCGGCTTGGAGGAGATTTGGTGTGGCGTAGAGGAGTATTTGGAGCATATCAAGCGTAACGGATACTTCGAGAGCCACCGCAACGAGCAGAACAAATATTGGATGTACGAGAGCATCAACGAGGCACTCAAAAGCAGCTTCTACCTCAATCCGGAGATTGAGGGCCGCCTTGCCGACGTGGAGCAGCGTGTGCTGGATGCCAAGCTGAGCTCATTCATCGCCGCCAAGGAGCTGTTGGACATCTATTTCGGAAAGGCTAAATAGATAGAGTGAACTAAAATCAAACTACCATCTCCGAAAATTTAATTAAGGAGGCTTTATTATGAAAATTGTAGTATTTACAGGCGCCGGAATCTCCGCCGACAGCGGCATCCCGACCTACCGCAGCAGTGACGGCTTGTGGGCAAAGCACCGCATCGAGGATGTATGCACACCCGAGGCGTTGGCCCGTGACCGTGCCACCGTCATAGAGTTCTACAATATGCGCCGCCGTGAGATGGCGGGCAAGGTGCCAAACGCCGGACACCGTGCCATAGCCAAGTTGGAGCAATACTTTGACGTTGAGGTCATTACGCAGAACATAGACAACCTGCACGAACTCGCCGGCTCGACCAAGATAACCCACCTGCACGGCGAACTCACCAAGCTGCGTGGCGAGAGTGGCGACGAGCATATCGTCGATATAGGTCTGCGTGCGCAGAGCCTTGACGAGAGGGCTCCCGACGGCTCGCTCCTACGCCCCTACATCGTCTTCTTTGGCGAGGCGGTGCCGATGTTCGACCGTGCGAGGGAGCTGGTGCAGCAGGCCGATGTGCTTGTGGTCGTGGGCACCTCGCTGGCGGTATATCCTGCCGCATCGTTGGTAGGCTGGGTCAAGAGTGTAGATGTGCCTATATACGTGGTTGACCCCTCAACGCCGAAGATTCCGTTCCTCCGAAACAAAATCTTCCACATCAAGGAGCGTGCAGCAGTGGGCCTGCCGAAACTTGTACGCCAACTCAAAGAGTTCGGCGAGATAAGAGGATAGCACCGAATGACATTAAATGACATTAAAATAAAATTAAAACCATAACACTATGAAATACGCTATTATTTCGACCGAAAAGGGTGATATGAAGGCGGAGTTGTACGAGAAGGAGACCCCTATCACCGTCGAGAACTTCGTCAAGTTGGCAGAGTCACGCTTCTATGACGGTCTGACTTTCCACCGTGTGATTCCTGAGTTTGTGATTCAGGGCGGCTGCCCTATCGGCAATGGCACAGGCGGCCCGGGCTGGACCATCAAGTGCGAAACCGACGCCGAGCGTCAGTACCACGACCGAGGCGTGCTCTCGATGGCGCACCGTGGCAAGGATACGGGAGGCTCGCAGTTCTTCATCTGCCACAACCGCTGCAACACACAGCACCTCGACGGCGTACACACCTGCTTCGGCAAGGTCATTGACGGCGTGGATGTTATCGACGACATTCGCCCCGGCGACCTTATCCTCTCGATTTCGATTGTCGAGGAGTAGGCCGAGATAACAAATAGAGATTTGATATATTAATTTTATTTTATACTTTTGTACTTATAAAAATATATTGCCTATGAAACATTAGCGTAATTAATACGCCCATTTTTAGAACATATCCGAAAAAGCGTTAGCTTTATTTCTTGCTGTTGAAACTTCGACAATTTCAAATGTGGCAAAAGAAGTGAAGTTGATGCTCACGCATATAGCGTGGGCTTCACTTTGATATTTGTGCCACAGGTAGTCGAAGACCTCAACAGCAAATAAAAAAAGTTTTGCCCTCGCTTTTTTTATGTGCGTATCTCGGCAGAAAGGCCTCAAAACGGGCAATCATAGTTCAAAACTCAAATAGTAAAACAGATGAAAACTACAAAACTATTATTAGGTGTATGCGTTGTTGCTTTTCTTGCAACATCTTGTAAGGCTCATAGGGATTTAATTATCCCAAAGGCTGTGAACACAGTAAATGCAGTGTCTTTATCGGAATTGAATCTTGACCGCAACGACTATCAGGTACTTAACACCGTGACTGCCGAAGCTACAATAAGCTATACAGAGAATGCAGGTGGTACCAACCGTGTCATTAAATGTGATGATGAGGATTTTGCACTGCAATATTTGCAAAGCAAGGAGGGTTGGATTTGCAGATATCGTGGCATTGTAAAGTTGGGTTATCTCGCAAATGACTACTCGGTTGCAAAGGATATTCTTCATCCGGAGGAGGTTGCTCGTCGTTTGGCGATATATCGTATTATAAATATGGTACAGCAAGAGGGTGCCGATGGTGTTATCGAGCCTATCGTATCTACCAATGTTGACAACGGACTTGGCAAAAATGAGGTCATCTTCAAAACTACTGTACGTGCAAAACTTGTCAAACTCAAAACCGATAAATAGTTATGAAAAAGTTTCTTAATTGCATACTTCTTGCGACTATGGTGCTATCTGTATCGTCTTGTTCTTCATTCAAGAAGACAACGACACCTCCTGCACCAAAGAACATAAATCTCGCACTGGTAAAGGATGCACAAGCCAACAAGTACATAAACCTTGATTATGGCATCCGTCTTAGTGTAAAAGACAGTCGCTCGAATACACGTGTTTTACAAAGATATGATGCCAGCGCATCCTATCTTCCACAAGTAACCGTTACCCCAGATGTGTACTCTTTTGTAAGTGAGAGCACCCGCCGTTATATGCGCACACTCGGATTCAACCTCGATGCAGATGTGGCCACCGATTATATGATGACGGTATCTATTAAGGAGTATAATCTCGGATATCTCTCCGGCATCGGCTGGTCGGGAACCGTCGAGTTAGGTATTGAGGTTTATGATAACCACCGCCAACTCGTATATCCAAACGTATCGGCAACCGGCCGTGCAAGCAGTCAGGGTTATAGCAGCGACTTCGCTCTTGCGTCACGAGTTATGAATATGGCTTATGCTAACGCATTAGAGGATGTTGATTGGGACAGAATCGCTTTCTTCCTCAAAAAGGCTTCGTCGCCTAAACTCGAAGCTAACAAGCAGGTTTCGGGCGATGGAGACACCGCTCTTGAATCTACCGTTATCCGCTGGTATTTGGATTCAACACCAAAAGGAGCAGATGTTTCGATGCGCATTGTATCATCTACACCGGAGGTCAAGAACACCAACCAAAATTATGTAGGTTCCACCCCTTACGAAACAACCGAATCTTTCGATGTTAAGGGTCTGACCTACAACAACTCCGGCAATGTGCAAATTGAGGTAACCTGCGAGAAGGCCGGTTATATCACACAAAAACGTCGTTTTAATCTTCGCCAAGCGATTGACCAGAAAGAGATTTCCACCAAGTTTACCCTTATCAAAGAGGAGTAGGCGGCTTGCCAAATAAAACACGGGTCGGCATTATTGTTGCCGACCCGTGTTTGTTAGTCAATGAATTAGTTCATCCATTTCTTGTTATTATTATCATATATCTTTGGAGAACCTCCACCTGTGCCATTTTCATTCTCTAAAATGATACCTGCATATATGTATCCGTCTAAATAACCAGATGTATGCACCCACGGCGTATATGTAAACGACACAGAGGTGGCTGTGCCTGACAACTCCTTCAATGTCACATACTCATCACTATCAGGGTTCTTAACACGAAGTAAAGCTTTTGTTGGTTTACCGTACGAAGAATCTGACGGAATACTCCATCTCAAAGTCATAGTCGTACCGCTTACTGTACAGTTACCATACGTTACAGGCCCAGGCTTGCGAGTATCTGTAAACTCGAATTTTGCGTATGAACTATAACTGCTTGTTCCTGCATTATTGTAAGCTGCTACCTTGTAGTAATATGTATTACCAACCTTAACGCTCGAATCACTATAATAGGTATTTGAGGTAGAGCCCAATCTTGAATATGAGCCACTTGCAGATGTACTACGATATACATAATAGCCAGTTGCACCAGACACCGAATCCCATGTTATCCTAACATCTGGAATGTAAACATTGCCATAATTACTTGCATATACTCCGATCGGAGCCGATGGAATAGTCACAGTTGAGCCACCACCTGAATTACCACCTGAATTACCACCAGAGTTGCCGCCAGAGTTGCTACTAATACTTGCCGAAACGACATTAGAGTATTCGCTACTAGAATGGTCATTCTTGGCCATTACTTTATAAAAGTATGTCACACCTGGTGATGCCGTATCATCGTAACAATAAGTACTGAATACGCCACAAAGAAACCCATATGTTCCAGTAAGGCTTGTACTCCTATACACATAGTATACTGTCGCAGAACTCACAGAATTCCAGGACAACTGAATACTCGTAGATGTTGCATAAGCAGAGAGTCCCGATGGAGCTGCAATGTAGTTATTATTATAGCTATCATCAGGATAACTATTATCAGGATAATAATCTTCTGGATAATCCTCACCACAAGAATAAAAAGAGGTAACACAACCTAATATTAAAAATAAAATAAAGTTCAATTTGAATTGTTTCATCATAATGCTTGTATGAATTAGTTATAAATCTATTAAAAGTCCAGACAAAAGAATACACACAAAAAAAAGCGTAGGACTTTTTAGTATATTCCTATTCAGAGGTGTTTGGCTTACCTACCAGTAGAACAACTAAAAGCCCACGCTATAAACGTGAGCACTCATCGTTGTATTCCTACTGGTATTCGTATAGTCGCCAAACTTTCTGAATAGTAGAATAAAACTAGAACGCTTTTTCAATATGTCTAAGATGTGTGTATTAAATTATACACGATGTTTCATAGGCTTATCTTTTATTGTTTCTGCAAAATTAAATAATTTTACACGAAATTACAAATAGAGCACCAGAAAATAAACCTCTTGATTCCAGAATAAAGAAACCCCAAAGGCACTCAACCTTTGAGGTTAATATATGAATCCTAATGCGTAAACACCTTGCCCTTCTGGTGCTGCTGCTTCTCGCAGGCGAGGCGTGAGGTGGTTGGATATTTGAGGTTTTGGAGCCCCTCAACAGCATTGCAGATATCGGCAAGCAGCATATCCGCCATATCCTTGGTCATATCCTGACGCACAACCACTCGCATAACCACCAGATGGTCGATATTCTTCGGCATCGTATATGCCGGCACCATCCAGCCATTCTGTTGCAGGAGGGCTTGCAGGTCGAACAGAGTCCACTTCGCCGTCTTCTCGTACTCCGGATTCATATACCATATAAAGAGCGGATTTTCGAGCGTCTTATTATAGTTGCAGAAGCAGGACATCTTGCCTATCTGCTCGTGACAGTAGCGAGCTACATCCATCGAGGCCTGCTGAATCTGCTTATAGCCCTCGAAGCCCAAGCGCAGGAAGTTATAATACTGGCCGAGAATCTGCGCCGCAGGGCGTGAGAAGTTGAGGCCCACCTGCGTAATATTGGCACCGAGGTAGTTCACGCTGAACGACATCTCCTGCGGCAGGTACTTCTTATCCTTCCACACAACCCATCCCAAGCCCGGATATACGAGGCCGTACTTGTGGCCGGAGGTAGATATCGACCAAACCCATTTCAGGCGGAAATCCCACCTCTTCTCCGGTTGCAGGAATGGCAGGATAAAGCCTCCCGAGGCGGCATCCACGTGGATAGGGATTTCGTAGCCCGTCTTTTTATTATAGGCATCAAGTTCTCTGTCCAGAGCCTCAATATCATCGTTAAGACCCGTCCAAGTAACGCCGGCGATAGGCACTATACATATCGTATTCTCGTCGCACATAGCGAGAGCCTCCTTCGGGTCGAGCGACGGCTTTTCGAGCGAGAGCGGCACCTGACGCAGCTCCACAGACCAAAGTTGGCAGAACTTCTCCCACACAACCTGAAAGGCGGCGCTCATAACGAGGTTGGGCTTATCGCACGGCTTACCCTCCGCCTTGCGGCGAGCCTTCCAGCGCAGCAGAGCCGCCACACCGCCAAGCATACACGCCTCCGAGGAGCCTATGCCCACGGCACCCGCCTTCCACTCCGCCTTCTCGGGCGTATTCCACAAATTGGCGATTATATTGATGCAACGGCCGCACATAACCGCCACACGGGGGTACTCCGTCTCATCTATATAGTTCACATTGACAGCCTCGTTCATCAACTTCGTGGCATACTCGTCCATATAGGTCGTCACGAAGGTTGCCAGATTGAGGCGGGGCTGGGTCTGCGGGTAGGTCTCATCTTTGACCAGACGATATGCCGCCTCCGGGGACATCGGATGCTTCGGCAGGAACTCGGTAGGGGCTGTGGCAAGGGTTGATTTGGTGTCCGATTTGAGCGCATCGGCAGCACTTGTGTTGTGTTGTTTCATAATAGATTGTTTTTGAGATTATTCACCCCTTGCCTCGCACAAACCATACCAAAAAAAGAGAGCTGCCCCGCATTGGAGCAGCTCATCTCATTAATTATATAGTATATATACTACTTGAACTCAACGAGCGAATGTCCACTCATCTCGGCAGGCTGTGCAAGGCCCATCAGTGCGAGCACCGTAGGTGCAACGTCTGCCAAGATACCGTTCTCAACCTTCGCTACACGGTCCGAAACAACCACTACCGGTACAGGATTGAGCGAGTGTGCCGTATTTGGTGTGCCGTCGGCATTGATGGCGTTATCGGCGTTGCCGTGGTCGGCAATCATAACAACCTCATAGCCGTTAGCCTTGGCAGCCTCAACGACCTTCTCCACGCAGGTATCAACAGCCTTAACAGCCTTCTCAATAGCCTCGTAGATACCCGTATGGCCCACCATATCGCCATTTGCGAAGTTCAGGCATACGAAGTCGTACTTCTGCTCGCCCAGCGCAACAACCAACTTATCGGCAACCTCGTATGCGCTCATCTCCGGCTGCAAGTCGTAGGTAGCAACCTTCGGCGAAGCCACCAAGATACGCTCCTCGTTATCGAACTTCTCCTCACGACCTCCGTTGAGGAAGAATGTAACGTGTGCATACTTCTCGGTCTCGGCAATACGCAACTGCGACAGACCCAGCGACGACACATACTCGCCGATGGTGTTGGTCACGTTCTCCTTGTCGAAGAGGATGTGCAGACCCGTAAACGATGCGTCATAAGGGGTCATACAGCAGTAGTAGAGCGGCATCGTGTGCATACCCTCTGCCGGCATATCCTGCTGTGTCAGAGCCACGGTAATCTCACGAGCACGGTCGTTACGATAGTTGAAGAAGATAACCATATCGTTAGGCTTGATGGTGCCGATAGCGTTACCCTCGCCGTCAACGTGAACGATAGGCTTGATGAACTCGTCGGTAACGCCCTCGTCATACGACTTCTGCACAGCTGCAACCATATCGCTCTCCTTTGCGCCTACGCCATCCACAAGGCAGTCGTAAGCGACCTTGACACGCTCCCAACGCTTATCACGGTCCATAGCGTAGTAGCGACCGATGATAGAGGCAATCTTGCCTGTCGAGGTTGCCATATGAGCCTCCAAAGCCTCGATAAAGCCCTTACCGCTCTTCGGGTCGGTGTCACGGCCATCCATAAAGCAGTGTACGAAGGTGTTCTCTATTCCGTAGTGCTTCGAGATGTCGCACAGCTTGAAGAGGTGGTCAATCGAAGAGTGAACGCCACCATCGGATACAAGACCCATAAAGTGAACATTTACACCCTTGCTCTTTGCATACTCGAAAGCAGCAACAATCTCCGGATTTTGGAGGATGGAGTTGTCACGGCACGCACGGTTAATCTTCACCAAATCCTGATATACGACACGGCCGGCGCCGATATTGAGGTGACCCACCTCCGAGTTACCCATCTGTCCGTCAGGCAGACCGACATTCTCGCCGTCGGTACGCAACTCTGCGTGCGGATAAGCCTCGGTCAAGGCGTTGATAAACTGCGGATTTGTCGAATAGATAGCATCCGACTTTGTGTGGTTACCGATTCCCCAACCATCGAGAATCATCAATAAAACTTTGTTTGCCATATCTGTTTTTATTACAATTTTTCTACAATCAAATCCTTTGCCTTGTCGATAGCCGCCTGCAAGCCGTCAGGGTTCTTACCTCCTGCCGTTGCGAAGAACTTCTGGCCACCGCCGCCGCCATTGATAAGTTTTGCGGCCTCACGTACCACAGCACCTGCATCTACGCCCTTGGCTACAATCTCGTCGCCGAGCATAACCATCAGCGTAACCTTGCTGTCGCTCTCCGAGCCGAGGACAAGCACCAGATTTGAGATACGGGAGCGCAAATTATAAGCCAAATCCTTCAAGAACTCCGTAGGGCGTGGCATCTGGCGGGTGATTATCGTTGCGCCGTCGGTCGCAGGCACATCGGCCATAATCTTATCTGCCAGAGCAGCCACCTGCTCCTTGCGCACAGCCTCCAACTCCTTGGCGAGCACATCGTTGCTCTCAACAAGACGGCGCACGGCATCCACGAGTTTAGGGTTGCCCACCGTCTCTGCGATGGCGTGGATGGTATCCTCTGCCGTATAGAGCAGCTTCTCGGCACCCTCGCCCGTAACCGCCTCGATACGGCGCACGCCTGCCGAGATTGCGCTCTCGCTGACAATCTTGAACAGACCGATATTACCCGTAGCCGAGGTGTGGGTACCACCGCACAACTCTACCGACTCACCAAAGCGAACCATACGCACCTTGTCGCCATACTTCTCACCGAAGAGCATCATTGCGCCGGCAGCCTTAGCCTCCTCCTGCGTAGCCTCACGATTCTCCTGCAACGGGTCGTTCTTACGCACCGCCTGATTGACCAGACGCTCCACCTCACGCAACTGCTCCGGAGTAACCTTCTGGAAGTGCGAGAAGTCGAAACGCAGCCCCTCCGGCGTAACCATCGAGCCCTTCTGCTCAACGTGCTCACCCAGCACCTTGCGCAGTGCTGCGTGCAAGAGGTGGGTTGCCGTGTGGTTGTTTGCCGAGCACTGGCGCTTCTGCGGATTCACTACTGCGTGGAACGTAGCGGTGAGGTTCTCCGGCAACGAGGTTGCCACGTGGATAATCAGACCGTTCTCCTTCTCGGTAGCCACGATGTCAATCTTCTCGTTGGCACTCTCGATATAGCCGGTATCGCCAATCTGACCTCCCGAATTACCGTAGAACGGAGTGCGGTCGAAGACCAGCTGATAGGTGGTCTTGTTCTTGGTCTGAACACGACGAACACGTGCTATCTTGATATCACATTCGAGCATATCGTAACCGACAAACTCGCTCTGCTTGATATCTACCAGCTCCTGCCAGTCGTCCACATCCTGTGCGGCAGCGTTGCGTGAGCGCTCTTTCTGCGCCTGCAACTCCTTCTCGAACTCTGCCAAATCGACATCCACACCGTGCTCCTTTGCGATGAGCTCGGTGAGGTCGATAGGGAATCCGTATGTATCGTAGAGCAGGAAGGCATCCTTGCCGGAAATCTTCGCTCCGTTGAGGTTCTTGATGACATTTTCGAGCATATTGATACCCGTAGCCAGCGTGCGCAGGAACGAGGACTCCTCCTCCTCGATTACTCGCTCGACGAGCGTCTGCTGTGCCTTCAACTCCGGATACTGCTCGCCCATCTGTGCCACCAGAGTAGCAACCAGACGGCAGATGAACGGCTCATTGAAACCGAGGTATGTGTAACCATAACGAACGGCACGGCGCAGTATTCGACGGATAACGTAGCCCGCCTTGACATTTGACGGGAGCTGTCCGTCGGCAATCGAGAATGAGATGGCACGAAGGTGGTCGGCGATAACTCGCATTGCGACATCTACACTCTCCTGCTCGCCGTACTTCTTGCCCGACATCTCCGACAAGACTGCGATAGTGGACTGGAAAACATCGGTGTCGTAGTTCGACTTCTTGCCCTGCATAACCATACAAAGGCGCTCGAAGCCCATACCCGTATCCACGTGCTTCGCAGGCAGTGGTTCGAGCGAGCCGTTAGCCTTGCGGTTGAACTGCATAAATACGAGGTTCCAAATCTCGATAACCTGAGGATGACCCATATTGACCATATCTCGGCCCGGCTTGGCAGCGACCTCCGCCTCGTCACGCAGGTCGAAGTGAATCTCGCTGCAAGGACCGCAAGGGCCGGTTTCGCCCATCTCCCAGAAGTTGTCGTGCTTATTGCCTCGAATGATGTGGTCCTCGGGCAGGAACTGCTTCCAATATCCGTAAGCCTCATCATCGAATGGCACTCCATCCTCCTCCGAGCCCTCGAATACGGTGGCGTACATACGCTCCTTCGGCAGGTGATATACCTCGGTGAGCAACTCCCACGCCCACGAGATGGCCTCCTTCTTGAAGTAGTCGCCGAAAGACCAGTTGCCAAGCATCTCGAACATCGTGTGGTGGTAGGTATCGTGTCCTACCTCCTCCAAGTCGTTGTGCTTACCCGACACTCGCAAACACTTCTGCGAATCAGCGGCTCGTGCCCACTTGCGAGGCGCATTGCCAAGAAAGATATCCTTAAACTGATTCATACCTGCATTGGTAAACATAAGCGTAGGGTCGCCCTTGACAACCATTGGTGCCGAAGGAACCACGGTGTGCTCCTTTGCAGCAAAAAAGTCCAAAAACGCTTGTCTGATTTCGTTTGATTTCATATTGACTTTATAATTTTTATTTCGCTTGTTCGTTACTATTTTCAGGACCGATACGGTTTCAGGTTGCAAAAGTACAAAATTTACACTAATTTTGCACCTATATTTATAAAGTTTTTTAATTTTTTACAGCGAGTGAAGAGAGTTTCAGCCGATACCGACATCATCGAGGCAGAGAACGCAGCAAAAAAGCGCATCCGCAGATACGCTATGTTGCGCAAAATTCTGCTCGGATTCATCGTCATATCGCTGCTGAATATGGTCATCTCACAACTCTTCTACACGCCGAAGATGTACGCCATAAACAACGAGAATCGTGAGTTGGTGATGAAGTACAGCGTGCTGCAAGAGCGCATCCGAACCTTGCAGAGCAAGATAGACGAGATACACCATCGTGATATAGGCGTTTACAGAGCCCTCTTCTCGGTGGACTCGCTCTCCCTGCCCGGCGTATATACACCCTACCCCGACTCCAAGTACGCACACCTGCAAGGCGATGAGTATTCGACACTTATGAGTACCACGTGGCGAGAGATGGATGCCCTGACACGCCGTGTATATGCCGAGTCCATATCGCTCGACGAGTTGCAGATTCTGGCCAAGAACAAGGAGAATATGTCGTTTGCAATCCCTGCAATATGGCCTATCGACCGTATGGAGTTACAGTGGTTCTACGCCTTTGGCGTAAGGTCGAAGCATCCGATATACAAGACCCGCAAGATGCACAAGGGCGTGGATTTGTCGTGTCGCCGAGGTGTGCCTGTATATGCCACAGGCGATGCCGTGGTGCAGATGACAGATATAGGCAAGCGTCGCCGAGGCTACGGCAAGCAGATTCTGCTCAACCACCAGTTCGGATACAAGACCCGATACGCCCATCTGGACAAGATACTTGTCAGCGAGGGCCAGCGGGTAAAGCGTGGGCAGATAATCGGCGAGGTAGGCTCGACGGGCGGCTCGACGGGGCCACACCTCCACTACGAGGTTATATATATGGGCCGCAACGTAAATCCGGTAAACTATTTCAACAAGAATATGACCAAGGAGGAGTACAAGCAGCTGATGGAGAATATGCGCTACAACGCCGACTTGGAGATTGAGTAAATTATGGCAGAGCATAGCGAACATAGAGCGGAGAGCAAGTCCCGCTCGATACGTCACAACCTGTCGAGGTTGGCAATCATCCTGCTGACCTGGATTGGTGCCGCCGTGATTTATCACATCATCTTCTCGCTGATGTTCGACACGCCGGCGGAGTACGAACTGCGCCACTCGACCGACCGCCTGCGGGCCGAGTATGAGGTGCTGACCAGCCGCTACGACTCGCTGAATATGGTTGTCGAAAATGTCATCGAGCGTGACCGCAACATCTTCGGAATACTCTTTGAGTCAGACCCTTACGACTTCGACTCCGACTACAAGCAGCAGCGTGTGCAACTGCACGAGGAGCTGCTCTCCAAGTCCACGGGCAAGATGCGTCGGGAGCTGCTCACCTCGGCAGACGAGTTGGAGCAAAGGCTCTCACGCTTGGAGGAGTCGTATGCCTCATTGCAGGGGTCACTCGACGGCTTGGGCGACGGGCGCAACCGCATCCCCTCGATACAGCCCGTCATCAACCACAACCTCACACTGCTGACCGCCTCTTACGGGGTGCTGATGCACCCGTTCTATCGCACATTGCAGTCGCATCAGGGCGTGGACTACACAATCCCCGAAGGCGAGAGCGTATTTGCCACGGCAGACGGCATCGTGAAGGAGATTTCGGGCAAGAACTCCACCTCCGGACTCACCGTGATAATCGACCACGGCAACGGATATACCACCTCATACAGCCACCTGAAAAGTGCCAAGGTAAAGCGTCGCCAGAGGGTGCGCCGAGGGGATATCATTGCGCTGTCGGGCAACTCCGGCCTTTCGCTTGCGCCACACCTCCACTACGAGGTGCGCTACGAGGGCGTGCGTGTTGACCCTATCCACTACTTCTTTATGGAGTTATCCGCCGACGAATACCAACGAATAATGAAAATCGCCCAGACGGGTATGCAATCCTTCGACTAATGAAAATCAAACTCTTACTGCTCGACTTTGACGGCACGCTGGCCAATACGGGCCGTGCCAATGCCATATCCTACATCGAGGCCCTCGCCGAGGAGGGAATCAATATAGATATGGAGGAGTACCGCCGCAAATATTTCGGTCTGCGATGCCCCGAATTTCTCACCGATATAGGCATCACCGACCCCGAGCGTCAGAGGCGAATCCGAATGCGCAAGGTGGAGATATACCCCACCCACTTCGACCTTGTCACGCTCAACGAGCCGCTATGGCACTTTGTGCAGGATTTTCGCAGCCGAGGAGGTCGTGCATGGATAGTATCCACGGGCCACCCGTCTAACATCGGCAATGTTATGCGCCACCTCGGGTTGGAGGGCGGCGTGGACGGGATACTCTCCTCCGACGACGTGGTGCGCTCGAAGCCGGCACCCGACTGCTTCTTGAAGGCGATGGAGATTGAGGGTGTAACCCCTGCCGAGACGCTTATCTTCGAGGACTCGGAGATAGGTCTTGCCGCCGCCGAGGCGAGCGGTGCGGGATTCTTCAAGGTCGAGTTGCCATTTTAATCCTTCCCCAATAGTATAACAAGCCTATCGGAGCAACCCGCTCCTGCGATAGGCTACTGCCGTTTTATCCTATCCCGGCATCGCTCCGACCCCATTTTCTTGTCGGACACATCCACATTTTTGCATATTTGAAATATTATATATATCTTTACATCCGACTATTACACAAACAAATAAAAATATTGTAAACTCACCTATAACCTACCTATTATGAATAAAAATCCACTTTTGAGGGGGGGGGAATCGGCCTACCTCGCTCCCGACCTTGAAGTAACTTATCTCGCTCCGGAGAGCGGTTTTCAGGCATCACTCCCATATATCGACACCGAGGAGGGCGACCCTTGGGAGGAGTTTGAAGATAATGAAGAGTAAAAACTATTGTCAAATCAAAAAACGAAAGATAAGATGAAGAAGTTATTTATCAGTTTGAGTTTGGCAGTAGCCCTACTCGCAACATCTTGTGAAACTGACCCTACAAACGACGACTCGCTGCTTGGCGGAGGGAAGAACACCGAGAATGTCGAGAGTCCCGAGCAGGAGGAGGGGGCAAACAAGGCGGTCGCCTACCTCACTGTCGGCATCGACAACAGCGACACCCGTATCTCGCTCGGCGACGAGGAGGAGGGTCGTGTGCCTCTCTATTGGAGCACCGGCGACAAGCTCGCAATCAACCGCACCCTCGAATCGGAGGGCATCGAGGCGGAGTACGACGGTATGGATACCGCAAAGATTGGTATGTCGGAGGAGGTTGTATCGAGTCTCTCCTACCCTTTGGTTGTTATGTACCCTGCCGAGGTCGCTACGGGTCGCTCCGAGTGGTTCTATATCGACTCCGAGCAGGCTTATCTGCAAGGACACCTCTCCAACGGCTTTGGCATCTTGATGGGCAAGGCAGAGAGCGAGGGCGACGTTATACAGATGAAGCATATGTGCGGATATATGAAGGTTTCGCTCACCGGCTCGGCCACGGTCAAGAAGGTTATGCTCCGCGCAACAGGTCACGAGCCTCTGTCGGGATATTTCCGTCACGCAGAGAACGCAACCGATATCGGAATGAGCCGCTTCAATGAGTCCGGACTTGCCGACGGCTACTACAACTCACCGGTCATCTGCATCAACTGTGACGAAGGTGTAACGCTGTCGAGCGAGGCTACCGACTTCTACTTCGCCATCCCTGCGGGCGACTACCCCAAGGGCTTTGCGCTCTACGTTATGGATAGCAATGGCAACCAGCAGCGTGTTAAGGCGTACAGCTCGGGCAAAACCATCGAGGCCGGCAAGATGATAAAGATGCCTCCATTGCCGGTAAATTGCACCGAGCCTTGGGGCATCCGCAACAGCAACGAGTTCGCATCATTCGCCCGCACATTGGAGAAGAACGTCTGGCTCGGCACCGACACAACCATACGTCTGCATAATGACTTTGACTTGACAAATGAGAATTTCGATGACGTTACAACCAGTGGAATTGTTAGTTTCCGCAGCAATCATACAACCTATAACAACGACAAGGTAACTATTATTGACGGACAAAAGAGCAACTCTGAAAATTGTGTCATAAGCAATCTGTGCAGAACAAGCGATACTGACTTTGGGTTACTATTTGGTGTCGTTAGAGATGGACTTACCATTCAAAACATAACCCTTGGCAAAACAGCTGATGACCCCGCAACAGAGGAAATAGAGGCAGACTGCGTGTTAACATTAACTCCCAATGAAACCAATTACACATATGCAGGAGCATTCGCTTATTATTTGTATGGCACTGTTAAAAATTGCATAAACAAGGCTTCTGTTATCGGCACTGTAACCTCATCGAACGGTCTCAAAACGGGCATATTTAGCAATGGACACAAGGACTCTGTCGGAACAATTGACAGCTGTATCAACTATGGCAGTATTATTATGGATGCTGCCAACATAGATACTACCACTGAAAACTTTGCAGGAGGTATAACAGCCCTTAACTATGGTACTATACAAAACTGCAAAAATTACGGAGCCGTAAGTATCTCCAATTCATCAGCATCAGAGATGACGTGTGTAGCAGGTATTACCGGATGTTCAACAGGAGAGAGCCAAACAACGAATTGCGAAAATCATGGTTCGATTTCGGCAAATAACACGAATTCAATCACCTACACAGGAGGCGTAATAGCTTATGCAAAAACGCCGTTAACAAAGTGTAGCAATTATGGCTCCATTTCCATTACAAGTCCTCAAAAAGATTTTTACTTAGGAGGAATTTTAGGTAGTACGACCAAAAATGGAACTATCACCGGCCCTTGTCACAATTATGGCATTATAACTTCCAATAGCGCAACAGGCGGGGTGCCATACGTCGGCGGTATTATCGGTTTAGCACAGAGCGAGGTATCAAACTGTCATAACCACAATAGTATATCAATAACATCCATCCAAGAAACCGCACGCATCGGAGGTGTTGTCGGAAAGGGCGAAAACACTACCACAAATTGTACAAACGAGGGTGCTTTATCCATATTAAGTCCAAACGCCGGAACCCGTATGGGAGGAGTGATTGGCGATTGCTATGGTTTGGTCACAAATTGCACCAATACCGGCATAATAACTATGACCGATGCGGTAGGGGCCTCCCACATTGGCGGTGTAATTGGTACTAACAATTGGATTCAAACAGAAACCCAAACAAGCACCGACACCGAAACAGGTGCCGAAACATCAACAACCGTAGTAGTTGCAACACAAACATTGGCCGGATGCGTCAACGGAGAGAAAGATTCCGAAACCAAAGGAAAGATTAGCATCTCTTATAAAACAGCCAAAAATATATATGTCGGAGGCGTTTGTGGTATATCGGAGACCGTTATCACCGGCGATAAAGCATCTGCAAACAACCAAACTATTATTGCAACAAACTATGCACCTATATCCGTCTCAAACGCTGCAAGCAATCGTGTAGGAGGTGTTATTGGTGACACAACCGCTACATCAATTCTTGTAGGATATAAAAATTATGGAGATATAACCATTTCAAATGCAGGATATAGTTCATATAGTTACGTAGGAGGTGTTAGTGGTTATTCAACAAAGAATGACACGCATTCATATTGTGACAACAACGCCACTATAACTATTCATTCTCCAAATGGAAAAATGCGCGCAGGTGGTATTGGAGGATATTTTGCTACCGCCGACCATTGCAATAGTTCCGGAGCCATATACATAAAAGAAGGCACAGCAACCGGTAGCGAGATTGGAGGAATGGGAGGATTCTCCAACAACGGAATTAAGCAATATTGCACCATTGATAGTATTATAGATAACGAAGCGACAGGAGTGCTTGTAGGCGGATTACTTGGCTCTGCGAATGGTAGTAGATGGTATTACTCTTGTAGTATGAAAGTCGCCATAACATCTGTTGACCCTGCCAATACCGGCTTTGCTTCAACTCGGGCGGCAAGTAGTGGTTATTCTATCAGATTTGGTTCTTCCGGCAACCCGTTCTACATTGATAAGTCTTCAACATTTCTCGGAATAAAGGCAACCGGTATTGATGTATTTTCAGACCAACCGGAAGAGGGTAAGATTAACTTCGTAACCACAAGCACAAACAGCAATTACCAGTTAAGTGTAAATAGGTCAAATATTTCGTTCATCGATTAACCCTGCAATGGCGTTTGATTGGGCTATTCTCTTCGGAGAGTAGCCTTTTTTATTTTTAATAAAAACCTCTTTTCTTTGGGTTATTATATATTTTTCTTACCTTTGTACGATTATACACACAAATAACTATTATGGAGAAAAAATTGATTGAGACAATTGTAGGTGCAATTCAGGATAAAAAAGGTAAGAATATTGTATCCCTTGATTTGAGCGGCTTCGATGGTGCTATATGCTCGCACTTCGTGGTATGCAATGCCGACTCGACAGCACAGGTAGCTGCCATTGCCGACGGCATTGAGGAGAAGCTCTTTGAAGAGCTGCACGAAAACCCTTGGCGAGTAGAGGGCAAGCAGACGGGCCTCTGGGTGGCTCTCGACTACATAGACGTAGTGGTACACGTATTCCAGAGCGACCTGCGTGACTACTATAAGTTGGAGGAGTTGTGGGCGGATGCTCCGATGACCCGTTACGAATATGAGGCATAGAGCGTCGCAAAAGTCGCATAATGGGCGACTTCGGGCAATTTTGAGGCATAATAGAGCGTTATTATGCAGATAAACCAAACAGAAAGAACAGATGGCAAAGAGAAAGAACAATAAGAGAGTCGTTTCGTTTCGACCAAATATGATGTGGTTTTGGTCGTTGGTGCTGTGCACCATCATCGGCGTATCGCTTTTCGGTCAGCGGGAGAACGGGCCTGCACAGAGCAACTGGACCGTGGTTGAGCAACTGGTGCGAAACGGCGATGTAGAGAGAATAGAGGTTATAAACCGAGAGCGGGCAGAGGTATATCTCAAAGAGGGTGTTGCCGAGCGATTGAAGGGCGACCCGACAGCCGACAAGAGCCTCCAAAACCTACCGACAAGGGGTATGCAGGTGGTATATACCATCGGCTCGATAGACACCTTCCGCAGCGACCTCGACAAGGCGGTCGAGGAGAGCGGCAACAAGGTGATAGTGGATTACAACCACCACGAGCAGGGCTGGATGGATATGATGCTCAACTGGCTGCCGATGATATTTATGGTTGTAATCTTCTTTTTCTTCATCCGCAGTTTTGCCAGAGGTGGCGCAGGTGGCGCAGGCGGCAACATTATGAATGTAGGCAAGGCTCGTGCGCAGGAGTTCAACCAAGACGACCCTGCACGCAAGGTCACCTTCAAGGATGTTGCAGGATTGGAGGAGGCAAAAGTCGAGGTGATGGAGATTGTCGGTTTCCTCAAAAATGCGAAGAAGTACCGTGAGCTCGGCGCAAAGATACCTAAGGGTGCACTGCTCGTAGGCCCTCCGGGAACGGGTAAGACCCTTCTGGCGAAGGCTGTGGCGGGCGAGGCCAATGTGCCTTTCCTCTCGATATCGGGCTCGGACTTTGTGGAGATGTTTGTGGGCGTAGGTGCATCACGTGTGCGTGACCTCTTCGACCAAGCCAAGCAGAAGGCTCCGTGCATCGTATTCATCGACGAGATTGATGCCATAGGTCGTGCCCGAGGCAAGAATGCAGGCTTCTCCGGAAACGACGAGCGAGAGAATACGCTCAACCAGCTCCTTACCGAGATGGACGGCTTCCAGACCAATGCCGGAGTGATAATCCTCGCAGCAACAAACCGTGCCGATATCCTCGACAAGGCGTTGATGCGTGCCGGCCGTTTCGACCGTCAGATTGAGGTGGGACTGCCGGAGTTGCACGAGCGTAAGGAGATTTTCGAGGTGCATCTGCGCCGTCTGAAACTCGACCCGAACCTCGACCGTGACTTCCTCGCAAAGCAGACACCGGGATTCTCCGGAGCGGACATCGCCAACGTCTGCAACGAGGCTGCCCTCATCGCCGCACGACACAACAAGGCCTTCGTATCGAAGGAGGACTTCCTTGCGGCGGTAGATAGGATAATCGGCGGCTTGGAGCGCAAGAACAAGGTCATCACACCTGCCGAGAAGCGCACCATAGCATACCACGAGGCGGGACACGCCACCGTGAGCTGGATTTTGGAGAATGCACACCCTCTGGTCAAGGTCACAATCATACCGAGAGGCAAGGCGCTGGGTGCTGCCTGGTACCTGCCTGAGGAGCGACAGATTACCACACGTGAGCAGATGATGGACGAGCTGGCAGCGACCCTCGCAGGTCGTGTTGCCGAGCAGAAGTTCTTCGGCCACCTCTCGACGGGTGCGCTGAACGACTTGGAGCGTGTGACGAAGCAGGCCTATGCGATGGTCGTATATTACGGAATGAGCGACAAGGTCGGCACGATAAGCTACTACGACTCAACAGGTCAGAGCGATATGTCCTTCACCAAGCCGTACTCGGAGCAGACCTCGCAGGCGATAGACGACGAGGTCAAGGCAATCATCAACAAGGCCTACGCTATGGCGGAGCAGGTGCTCGACGAGCATCGTGACGGAATGGTGGCTCTGGCGGAGTTGCTGTTGGAGCGAGAGGTTGTCTTCACGGAGGATGTGGAGCGCATATTCGGCAAGCGCAAGAAGGATATCGAGCGAGAGAAGGCGGAGGCCGAGAAGAGTGCCGCCCAAGAGGTTGCCGCAGAGCCTGCGGCATCGCAGGCGAGCGTCGAGGCGGAGAGCAGTGCCACGGCGCAGGATAGCACCGCAGAGCGGAGCACAGACGAGGCGGCAGTGCCGGAGTCCGCAACGAAAGAGAACGAATAAAAACCTAACCTGATATGAACGATAAAATGAAAAACCTTACAGTCCGCACATTGAGCGGCATCGTCTTCCTGCTGATTGTTGTGGGGGCGGCGCTGTGGGCGAAGGTCGGCTTCGGCATACTGCTGGGGCTGGTGATGGTAGGCTCGATAGTCGAGTTCTACCAACTATGCCGAGCAAAGGGCTATGCGCCACTGCGAGGCATAGGTGTTGGTACCGCTGTGGCAATCTTCGGATTGAGCCTCATCGTGTTTATGAACTACGGAGCGGAGGTGGATGCGCAGATGGGCAGATTGGCTCTGGGCATATTGCTGTTCCTGCTGCTTATCGTGCCTACGGCATTTGTCTGCGAGTTGTGGCACAACAGCCCTACCCCGATTGCCAACGTGGCGACAACCTTCGCAGGCGTGATATACATCGCTCTGCCGCTGTCGCTTATGCTCTTCATCCCGCTGCTTATCGGCAATGGCGAGTGGAAGCCGTGGACGGCACTGTGCTACTTTGCGATTATATGGGTAAATGATATCTTTGCATATCTGGTCGGCGTGGGAGTTGGTCGCCGTCGTATGTGCAAGCGCATATCCCCGAAGAAGTCCTGGGAGGGATTCTTCGGTGGCGTAGTGGCCGCCATCGGCGCAGGCATTCTGTGCGGACACCTGCTGGGGGAGAACCTGCTCCTTTGGGGCGGTTTGGCTGCCGTTGTGGCGGTAACGGGCGTTGCCGGCGACTTCGTGGAGTCGCTCTTTAAGCGTGCGGCAGGCGTGAAGGACTCAGGCAACATTATGCCGGGTCACGGAGGTGTGTTGGACCGATTCGATGCTCTCATCATCTCGGCACCTTACGCCTTTGCCTACCTGCTCATAGTCGGAAACCTTTAATACTATATAGTTATGAAAATCAACAAAGAAGGTTACAGAATTATCGCCATATCGGGCGTATGTTGCGCTGCGATTTGGGCTTTGATATACTATATGTTGGAGGTTCACGAGCGCAGCTGGCTACTGATTCTGCTTACGGTGCTGCTCGTTATGTTCTGGTTTCTTATCGTCTATTTCTTCCGTGAGCCCCGCCGCATCAAGATTCACGATGCCGACCTTGTCTTCTCGCCGTGCGATGGTCGTGTAGTGGTTACGGAGGTGGTGTACGACGACGAATACTTCCACGAGGAGCGTTTGCAGGTTTCGATTTTTATGTCGGTGACAAACGTGCATATCAACTGGCTGCCTGTGGGAGGCCTTGTCAAGTACTTCAAGTACCATCCCGGCCGCTTCTTGGTCGCTTGGCATCCGAAGTCATCGTTGGAGAACGAGCGCACGACAACCGTCGTAGAGACTCCTCACGGCATAGAGATTCTCTTCCGCCAGATTGCCGGCGTGGTAGCTCGTCGTATTGTATCGTATATGAAGGTGGGCGACCACGTCGCACAGAATGACAAGTGCGGATTTATCAAGTTCGGCTCACGCATAGATATTCTGTTGCCGAAGGAGGCAAAGTTGCTCGTCGAGATTGGCGAGTCGGTAGTGGGTACCCAGACCCCTATCGCCCGCATCGGCGACTTCTCAACCGAAGATGACGATTAGTTACACCGAACAATAAACTCTCGATTAGGATGAACGCTTCTACTCTTACACGCTGGATTGTGGGTCTTGCAATCGCCTCCGTGGTGGTTGCTCTGCTGTGGTATTTCCGCTCCGTGGTGGTCTATATCCTCGTGTCGGGTGTATTGGCGGTGGTAGGACGACCCGTGGTGCGTGCCTTGTCAAACCTGCGCATAGGGCGTTTCTACGTGCCCCGCTGGCTTGCGGCACTGCTCACGCTGATACTTATGTGGGTGGTTATCATTGCGATATGCTCACTCGTGGTTCCGCTGGTAAGCAGCAAGATTATGGGGCTCTCGTCACTCGACCTCGGCTCGGCGCTCTCTGCCATTCAGGAGCCGTTGGAGCGTGCGCAGGAGTATTTCAGCAGCGTGCTGATGTTGCAGCAACCTCACGTATCCATCACCGAGATACTCATCTCGTGGCTGCGTGAAGTGGTAGATACAAACGCCATCAACTCCGCCTTCTCGTCGGTCATCGACCTTGGCGTTTCGATGGTGGTGGTCTTCTTCTCCATCTCGTTCATCACCTTCTTCTTTATGAAGGAGGACGGCCTGTTTCAGGCGATGATTACCGCTCTGTTTCCGGAGCGATACAAGGAGAATGTCGTGCGTGCTATGGAGAAGATTTCGGTGCTGCTGGCTCGCTACTTCACGGGACTGCTCGTCGAGAGCATTATCCTTATGGTCGTAATCTCCGTGACGCTGATACTCTTCGGTATGCACACCGAGGATGCTTGCTTCATCGGTATCATTATGGGTGTGATGAATGTCATCCCATACGCCGGACCCGTTATCGGAGCCATAACCTCGATGTTTGTGGGTATCGTCGCACCAATCGACGGATGCACCATATCGTACACGCTCACGGTCATCGTCTGCACCATACTGACGGTCAAGGGTATGGACGACTTCATCCTGCAACCGACACTCTACTCGGAGAGGGTCAATGCACATCCGCTCGAAGTCTTTATCGTGATACTGCTGGCGGGCTCTGCCGGAGGCATTCTCGGAATGTTGCTCGCAATACCTTGCTATACCGTTATGCGTGTCTTTGCCAAGGAGTTCTTCTCCCAATATACGTTAGTCAAGAAACTTACAGAGAATGTCTAATAAGCAGCCAATAGCAGAGATAGAGGGAGAAATCATCGGCGGCAACCGTCTGGGTCGCACGCTCGGTTTCCCCACCGCAAATATAGATATTGCGGGGCGTAACGACCTTGACAACGGGGTGTACGCTTCGGAGATAGATATCGAGGGCGTGACCTATCGTGCGATGTCGAATGTGGGAGTTCGCCCCTCGGTGGATGGCAAGACACGACTGCTCGAAACCCACATCTTCGGCTTTGCCGGCTACCTCTACGGGCAGAGGCTGCGTGTGCGCCTGCTCCGCAAGATTCGTAACGAGAAGCGCTTTGGCTCAATCGAAGAGTTGCAGCAACAACTCGAAGCCGACCGCACCGCCATACTCGGCACCTGCTGCGACCTCCACTAACGACTTATAACTGCCTCTTGCGGCCCTGATATTGCGCCCGAGCGGCATCTGCGCAAGGATTTATCACCCCCACCTATATCGAATCCAGAATCGTGGCCTTCAAGGCATCCACGAGCGACTTCTTGACGTAGGTACGTCGCACGGCGAGCGAAATCTTACGGGAAGATGCGCCCTTGAACAGGGTCTTAATCTGGCGGTTGCGCTCGCTCGGAATATACGGGAGCGACATCTCCGGAATGATTGTCATATTCGAGGTCGAATCAACGATGCGCATAAGCGTATCGAGCGAGCCCGACTCAAAGTAGTAGCGGGAAGGCACCGAGTTGCGTGCCTGACACAACTCCAACACCTGGTCACGCATACAGTTACCGACGCTCAGCAGCACCAACTCACGCATATCTATATCCTCGATGCGGATATTCGACTTGTTGTAGAGCGAGTTCGACGGCGAGACATAGGCGTAGAAGCGGTCGTCGAATAGGTCGTACTCGACGATGCCGTCGCCACACGTACCGCCCGCAACCAGCGCAACATCTATGCGGTCGTGATTCAGGGCATCGATGATATATGCCGTCTGCATCTCTCGCACCTCCAACTCAACCTTCGGATAGCGATGCACGAACTCCGGAATGAAACGGTGCAGCAGATATGGCGCAATCGTCGGGATGACACCCAGACAAATCTTGCCGGCAATCTCGCCTTTGAGTTGCGACACAACCTCCTTTATGGAGTTAAACTCTTTGAGCGTCTCACGAGCCTGCTCTATCACCGCCTCGCCCGCACGGGTGGGCATCACCGGCTTCTTGGAGCGGTCGAGAAGCATCACTTCCAGCTCCTCTTCGAGCGACTTAATCTGCATACTCAGAGAGGGTTGCGTCACAAAACAATGCTCGGCTGCCACCGAGAAACTGCCGAAGTTGGCTACCGCCAAAAGATATTCAAGTTGGATTATCGTCATAACTACAATGTATTGCGTATGCAAAAATATAAAAAAATCCTATACGACCAATAACAGACAAGGAAATTTTAACTATTTTTCCTACATTTGTATTTTAATAGACATAATAACGAGTATGAAAAAAATAATCCTTACCGGCGACCGTCCTACGGGCCGACTTCATTTGGGACACTTTGTGGGCTCTCTGCGCCGACGTGTAGAGTTGCAGAACTCCGGAGAGTTCGACAAGATATTCATTATGATTGCCGATGCACAAGCACTCACCGACAATGCCGACAACCCCGAGAAGGTGCGTCAGAACATTATCGAGGTGGCTCTCGACTACCTCTCCTGCGGCATCGACCCTGCACGCTCGACGATTTTCGTGCAGTCCTACGTGACCGAGTTGTGCGAGTTGGCATTCTACTATATGAACCTTGTCACGGTGGCACGTCTGCAACGCAACCCTACGGTAAAGACCGAAATCAAGATGAGAGGCTTCTCGGAGGAGGTTGCCGATGGCGATACGACGCAGCGCAAGGGTATTCCGGTGGGCTTCTTCACCTACCCTATCTCACAGGCATCCGACATCACGGCCTTCAAGGCTACGACTGTGCCCGTGGGCGAGGACCAGGAGCCGATGATTGAGCAGACACGTGAGATTGTCCACAAGTTCAACTCGGTATATGGTCAGACGCTGGTCGAGCCGCAGATTCTTCTTCCGGAGAATCGTGCCTGCCTGCGCCTCCCCGGAACAGACGGCAAGGCGAAGATGAGCAAGTCACTGGGCAACTGCATCTACCTCTCCGACACCGAGAAGGAGGTCAAGCAGAAGGTTATGGGTATGTACACCGACCCTAACCACCTGCGCATCGAGGACCCCGGACAGGTCGAGGGCAACTGCGTCTTCACCTATCTGGATGCCTTCTGTCGTCCGGAGCACTTCGAGAAGTATCTGCCGGAGTATGAGTCGCTGGATGCTATGAAGGAGCACTATCGCCGTGGAGGCCTTGGAGATGTGAAGTGCAAGAAGCTGCTCATCGCCATCCTCAACGAGATGTTGGAGCCGATTCGTGAGCGTCGCAAGTACTGGGAGCAGAACATCGAGCAGGTGTATCGCATCCTCGAAGAGGGTTCAAAGACGGCACGTGCGGCTGCGGCAGAGACCCTGAACGACGTGCGCAATGCGATGAAGATTAACTACTTCGACGACCGTGAGCTGATTGCTGCGCAGGCCGAGCAGTACAAGCAGCAGAGTAAATAATCCGAGGGAAGAGGCCCAAGAGTATATACGACAATGAAGATTATCGAGCGCTCAAACTACATAAACCCGGCCAATAGGGAGAAGATTTACAAGTGGTTTTTGCGAAATACACAACGCCTCAGCGAGAGTCAGATGCTTATGATACTCGCTGCGGTGGTTGGTGCATTTGCGGGTCTGGGTACATATCTGTTCGAGGTGCTGCTGCACCTCATAAAGAGTGCGCTGGTGAATTGGTTTGATGTCGATACCTACCACTTCCTCTACCTCATCTACCCCGCCATCGGTATCGTTCTGGCGACACTCTTTGTCAAGTACATTGTGCGTGACAACATCTCCGAAGGTGTGACACGGGTACTCTACTCGATGTCCCGCCGAGGCTCCCGCATCGCAGGACACAACTGCTGGACCTCGATTGTCGGAGGTGCTACGACCATCGGTTTCGGAGGCTCGGTGGGTCCGGAGGCACCTATCGTGCTCACGGGTGCCGCCATAGGCTCCAATATTGGCAAACTCGCACAACTCAACTACAAGAACATAACGCTGCTGCTCTGCTGTGGAGCGGGTGCTGCGGTGGCCTCCATCTTCAAGGCACCGATTACGGGCGTGGTCTTTGTGTTGGAGATTCTGATGCTCGACATCACCTCTGCATCGGTAATTCCGTTGCTCATCTCCTCCATCACAGCCACCACGATAGCCATCGTTCTGCGAGGCTTCGACCCGATAATCTCCGTATCGCTCACCCCTGCCGATATGTTCCAGATTAAGCAGATACCGCTCTTCATATTGCTGGGAGGCATCTGCGGATTGATGTCGTACTACTTCACGACGACCAACTCCGCCATCGGTCGCTACATTCACTCCATCGGGAGTCAATACAAGCGTTGGGCTATCGGCGGCATCGTTCTCGGCGTGCTGATATTCCTCTTCCCGCCACTCTATGGTGAGGGCTACGAGTCCTTAGTGTCGCTTATGCACGGCGACAAGCAGTCGATATTCGACAACTCGCTCTTCTATCCGTTCAAGGATATCGAGTGGGTGGTGCTGATATATGTTGTGGCGGTGATGTTCTTCAAGGTGATTGCTATGGCGACCACCAACGCCGCAGGAGGTGTCGGAGGAACCTTCGCACCATCGCTCTTCGTCGGTGCCTTCACAGGGGCTGCGATGGCCATATTCTGCAACATCTGTTTCGATTGGGATGTGTCGATTGCGGCCTTCACCCTCGTAGGTATGGCGGGCGTGATGTCGGGCGTTATGAAGGCTCCGCTGACCTCCATATTCCTTATCGCCGAGTTATCCAACGGCTACGGGCTCTTCATCCCGCTGATGATTGTGGCGTGCATAGCCTTTGCCGTGGGCCACTACCTCGACCCCGACTCGATATACACCAAGCAGTTGCGTCAGAAGGGCGAGCTGCTGACACACGACAAGGACCAGTCGGTATTCGTATTCCTCAGGCTTGAAGAGCTGATGGAGAGCGACTTTGTACGATTGAAGGAGCACCACACGCTGGGCGACGTTGTGCAGGTCATAAGCACCGCTCGCCGCAACATATTCCCCGTTATCGACAACTTCGGCCACCTGCTCGGCATCGTACAGCTCGACGACCTGCGTGAGGATATGTTCAAGCGGGAGAAGTGGGGAGCCTTCATCACCGACTATATGATTCAGCCACCGGACCGAATCTTGGAGAAGGAGCAGATTCAGGAGGTGTTGCCACGCTTCGAGCACAACAATACTTGGATGCTGCCCGTGGTGGATAAGCAGAATCGCTACCTCGGTTTCCTATCCAAGTCACGCATCCTGAATGCGTACAGAGAGCAATTAGTAAAAATTTCGCAATAACAAAGCAGCAATATGGCACGATACCATACACTACTTTTCGACTTCGACGGCACCACCGCAAACACGATGCCCGCCATAATACCCTGCATCCGCAAGGTGTTGAGTGCCGAGGGCATATCTGTCAGCGACGAGGTTATATACCACAATGCCGGCCACTCCGTATATGATGCCATAAAACATATATCGGGGTCCGAGAACGAGGATGATGTGGCACGTTACACGGAGGCTTATATGAAGTTATATATGAGCGAGGGACTCTCTATGATTCGCCCGTTCCCGAAGGTTATGGAGACGTTGCAACAATTCCACGACCACGGTATCAAGATGGCCATTGCATCCAACAACGTACTCTCTGTCGTGGTGCCTATGATAGAGAGTTTCGGGGTGATGAAATATATGGATACGATAGTCTGCTCCGACGATGTGGAGAATATAAAGCCTGCGCCGGATATTGCGCTGGAAGCGATGCGACGCACGGGCACCCCTCCGGAGAAGACGCTGGTGGTCGGCGACTCCATATTCGATATAGGTATGGGCGTTTCGGCGGGCACGGCGACCTGCGGAGTGACATACGGCTGTCACTCGAAGCAGATGCTCATCGAGGCAGGTGCCACATATACGATTGATGCTTTTGACGAACTCTTGAAGATAGTTTTGGTGTAGCCTATGCCACAAATCACGATATACACGGATGGCTCTGCGCTCGGCAACCCCGGCCCGGGAGGCTATGGCGTTGTCCTGCTCAGCGGCCCTCATCGCAAGGAGTTGTCGGCGGGATTCCGTCTTACGACAAACAACCGTATGGAACTTATGGCGGTGTGTGTCGCCCTCGAAGCGTTGAAGTTCGGGGGCTCCGACGTGACTATATACTCCGACTCCAAGTATGTCGTGGATGCCGTGAGCAAGGGGTGGGTATTCGGCTGGGAGCGCAAGCGTTTCTCCGGCAAGAAGAACCCCGACCTCTGGATGCGCTTTCTGGCTGTATATCGCCGACACAATGTCCGCTTCGTATGGGTCAAGGGGCACGCCGAGACGGTGGAGAACAACCGCTGCGACGAGTTGGCGGTGGCGGCTGCGGGCGGCAAGACGTTGTACGAAGATACGGGATACGATAAGGAGTAGTTATGAGTGGTTGCAAAGCACGCATATTGAGCGCAAGTGCCGGCTCCGGCAAGACATACCAACTTGCATACAAGTATGTCTATGACACGCTATGCAACCAGCCGGAGCATAAAGGCGGAGGCTTTGACCCCTACGCCTTTCGCCATATTCTGGCGGTAACATTCACAAACAAGGCAACCGAAGAGATGAAGTCCCGCATCCTGCGCCAGATTGACGACCTGGCATCTGGCGAGGAGAGCGACTACCTCTCGATGCTTATGAGCGACACCGGCCTCTCGGAGCAGGAGTTGCGCCACCGTGCGTTGAAGGTACGCACGGCGATATTGCACGACTACTCACGCTTCTCAATACTCACCAACGACACATTCTTTCAGCGCATACTGCGAGCCTTCATCAAGGAGCTGGGTATCGAGATGAACTATGCCATAGAGTTGGATACGGCACCGCTGCTATCCAAGAGCGTGGATACCCTATTGGAGAATATCTCCGAGAATAGCGAGTTACGCAGTTGGATTATGGAGATGGCGAAGGACCGCATCGCCGACGGCAAGCGGTGGGATATACGTGAGGGCATCCTGCGACTGCAACGAGAGCTCTTCAAGGAGAGCACCAAGGAGCCTATCTCGAAGGTCGAGAGCAAGGAGGAGTTGAAGCGTGAGGTGTTTCGATATAAGGCGAAGGCGGATGCCGAGATTGAGCGACTGCGCACGGTGGCCGCCGAAGCTTCGAGGATGATTACCGAGGCGGGATACTCGCACAAGGACTTCCTGCGAAGTTTCACCTCCTACTTTGACACCATAGCATCGGGCACCTTCAAGGAGCCGAGTGCCACGGTCATATCGCACACCTCGGACACGCCTGCGGAGTGGTTTGCCAAGAGCCGCAAGGCCACGTCGGCAATGGAGTCGCTGGCATCACGCCTGCAACCTATGCTGCAACAGGTGTGTGGCATAGCAGCCCTGCATAACAGCCGCACCCTTCTGTTGGAGAACTACCGCAGCTTTGCCCTGCTTGGCGACCTGTATCGCACCTCGTTGGAGATTTGCCGTGAGGAGAATACAATGCTGCTGTCGGAGACCAAGCACACCATCGCAGAGTTTGTCAGCGAGCTGGATGCGCCATTCATATACGAGAAGGTGGGCAACCGATTTGAGCGATATATGATTGACGAGTTTCAGGACACGTCGCTCAAAGAGTGGAAGAACTTCCTGCCGCTGCTGCGCAATGCCATCTCGGAGAGTGCCGGAATCTCGGTGCTGCTCGTAGGCGACATCAAGCAGTCGATATATCGCTGGCGAGGCAGCGACTGGAACATTCTGGGACATATTGCGCCGGAGGACATCAGCCAAAACGGCACCAAGATAGAGCGCACGACGCTCAAAGACAACTACCGCAGTTTGAGGCAGGTTGTAGAGTTCAACAACGCCACCTTCGAGAGCATCATCGCTCTGGATAATGCCCGTCTGAACTCGCTTCTGGACAAGGGAGCGGGGGCGGAGGCCATAAGCCCACAGAGGTATGCCGAGTTGCACGACACGCTCCTGCGTGCCTACGAGGGGCAGGCGCAGAGTGCTCGCCGAGAGAGTCAGAATGGCGGTTACATCTCTATAACACCATATTGGGAGAGCGTAAAATACGAGTTCACGGAGCGCATACAGAAGATTCTGGGAGCAGGTTATCGCCCGTGCGACATCACCATCCTTGTACGCTCGAAGAGCGAGGGGGTGGAGATAGCGCAGATACTGCTCGACTCCAAGCAAGAGATAAAGGCAGAGTTGGGCTATAAGAAGCTCTACAACAAAGAGTCGGTTACAGAGAAGAGAGCCCCGTTACACGAGTTCGATGTGATGACACAGGAGGCGTTGCTGATGAACAACTCCTCGGCCGTTCAGTTTATCCTTGCCGTGATGCGTCTATCCATCAAGCGTGACGATGCCATCTCATTGGCGATATACAACAGAGAGTGCTGGAAGGATTTTACAGATTCGCTCTCGGAGGATGAACACCGCCTGCTGGACCGTCTGCGAGTAAGTTCGCCGGAGGAGGCCTTCGAGCAGATTACCATCCACTACAAGGATTTGTTGAGCGCCCACGTCGCCTTCGTGGAGGCTATGCACGAGCAGGTGGTAAAGTTCTGTGCCGGCAAGAGTGCCGACATAGCCCTCTTCCTGCGTTGGTGGGAGGAGAATGGAGGCAACAAGTCTGTCAGCATAGAGCGCAACGAGAACGCCATAGAGATTATGACCATACACAAGGCTAAGGGTTTGGAGAATAAGGTCATCATCATCCCATACTGCAACTGGGCCCTCGACCCGATGACCTCTTCGGGCAGGATTCCTTCGACGATATGGGCTCCTGCATCCCCTGCCAGCGGTATGGACGGCGACAAGTTATTCCCCGTATCGTTCAGCTCCAAGGTGCAGAACTCGATATTTGCCGAGGGCTACTACACCGAGACCGTCTATTCGCACGTAGATGCAATCAACCTGCTCTACGTGGCATTTACACGTGCCGCCGAGCAGTTGCACATCTTCCTGCCAAATAAAAACAACCTTGGCAACCACCCAACGGTGGCACACCTGATATACGATGCTGTGGCGCAGAACTACAACAGCAACCTAATCGGCGGCTTTGAACTCGGCACATTCGATGCGCCGGAGCCGGAGAAGAGGGCAAAGCAGAGGCGCAGAAGTCGCCCGAAGCCACAGATTGTACGTATGAACGACTACGTGGCCTCGCCGCTCGACATCAGGATAAATACCCCGTCGTCACGCTATATGGAGGAGAGCGACGGCCTGTTATCGCCTCGTGATGAGGGCATTATGCTGCATCGAGCCTTCGAGGATGCAACGACCCGCAAGGATATAGAGGTGGCGGTGGAGTCGCTACGTATGGATGGCGTATTGAGCGAGCAGGAGTGCGCCTCGCTGATGGAGCAGGTCGCCTCTGCCCTCGACAACACCATTGCCGGCAGCTGGTTTGACGGGCAGTGGCAGGAGGTGCGCCGAGAGAGTAACATCCTCTCCAAGCAGGGAATACGCCGCCCCGACAGAGTTATGATTCGTGGCACGGAGGCCACGGTCGTGGATTACAAGTTCGGGCAGGAGGAGAAGAGCTATCGCCAACAGACCGCCGACTATATGTCGCTGCTGCGTGAGATGGGGTACAGTCGGGTGCGAGGTTTTATATGGTATGTTCGAGAATCACGAATAGAGGAGGTTGTTTAATAAACTTTTTGTATCTTTGATGTAGTTTGATTAAGATTCTTTGAGTATCAAATCAGTCTATACACGTCATAACGTGTCATCAGATGTCATAGTTAGGGCATTTTGAAGGGTGGATTTTGGGGTAAAATGAGGGGCTGAAAGGCTTGTATGAAGAATGAAATTTCAACCTTATATTGTCGGGTTAAACGGGCAATAACTTCCAAAAATCACAAGTTTTTGCCCGCTTTCAGAGCAAAAAGTATAGGTATAATGAAATAAACAATGGATTCTTTTGTCACTTCGCAATATTTTCATACCTTTGTGGTCGGAAAAATCTGCAATTATTCCGACTTAAAATAGGCTAAAAATCGTATGCAAAAGACTGTGGAACATAAAGTTAGAGCAAAGATAACCTACGCAAGATATGGCGAGGTGTTTTTTGTGTCTACATTCCATCAATTTGATGTGGAATATGTAACCAAACTTCTTGCTCAATTTGAGAAAGAGGGTTTGATTACACGAATAGCCAAAGGCGTATATGTTAAGGTTAAAAAAACACGATTTGGAGTGGTATATCCTTCGGCTTTTGAATTAGTGACGGAGATTGCCAAAAGAGATAAAGCCAAGATTTTTCCAACAGGTGATACCGCCGCTAATAGACTTGGTTTTTCCACACAAGTACCAATGAATGCTTCGTTCCTTACATCAGGCTCCTCAAGAAAACTGAAATTAGGAAATAGAACTGTGACTTTAACACATGGCTCTCCTAAGAAATTCGCATATAAAGGAAAACTTATGCCCGAATTGGTACAGGCTCTTCGTAGCATTGGAGAGGATAATATAACAGAGAGCGTGGAAAAAAGAGTTGCTCAACTATTATCTGCAACACCTGAAACAGAAACAATTGAACACGATCTATTATTGGCACCGGTATGG
>JAFULF010000036.1 GCA_017483225.1 Alistipes sp. | reverse complement strand
TCCGCCAAATGCCCTTACGGACCACATCAGAACTCCCGCAACGAGAGCACCTTTTTGTCCATAATAATTATAAATACTGCAAATATACTATATCTCAACATTTTACCCCCTTTCGCAGGTCTCTTTTTTGACCATTAAGCCCTTTTTTATTGTTGTATCATTGTCGGACAGAGCCCCCCCCCTCTCTGCAAGGCGAGAGTCAACGGGTTGCTATAGCCTTCGTCATCGTCACGAACTGCCTCGCCCCACCCCACCAGTCTTCGGACTTGTTATACAACTTCTGAAAAGAAAGAGCGTGTCCGAAAACTTGTTGGACACGCTCTTTGCTTATGATATATGCTCTCTACTTCGCTTCCGGCGTATGCTTGTATCGGAACACTACGGCAAACAGAAGTGCCACCACAAGAGCATAGGCTGCGAAGATGAGCCAGGAGTGTGCCCAGCCCTCCATACGTGCTACTCCGGTGGTGTCGCCGACGAAATGGTTGATGACCCGCTGTGCTCCGAGGGTGCCGATAGTGGCACCGATGCCGTTTGTCATCATAATAAAGAGGCCTTGTGCAGAGGAGCGAATCTTATGGTCGGTCTCCTTATCCACGAAGAGTGAGCCGGAGACATTGAAGAAGTCGAAGGCAACGCCATAGACAATCATCGAGAGCAGGAACATCCACACGCCACTGCCCGGATTGCCCAGACCGAAGAGGCCGAAGCGCAACACCCACGCACCCATAGCCATCAGCATCACATTCTTGATGCCGAAGCGGCGCAGACAGAATGGTATGAGCAGGATGCAGAGGGTCTCCGACACCTGCGAGAGCGAGATGAGGATGTTGGCGTGCTTCACGCCGAAGGTGTCGGCATACTCGGCAACGCCTCCGAAGTCGGAGATAAACGGATTGGCGAAGCCGTTGGTTATCTGCAACGACACGCCAAGCAGTATCGAGAAGATGAAGAAGAGGGCCATCTTCTTCTGCTTGAAGAGCGCAAAGGCATTCAGGCCGAGAGCCTCGGCGAGCGACTTTTTCTCTCCGCCCTTGGAGATAGGGCACTCAGGCATTGTGAAGGCGTAGGCTCCGAGCAGGATGCCGATAGCGGCGCTCTGTATGAACTGCCACGCTGTCGATTGGAATCCCGCAAGGTCGCAGCACCACATAGCGCATATAAATCCTATGGTGCCCCACACACGGATAGGCGGGAAGTGCTTCACGGTGTCGAGGCCCGCACGTGCCAGACTCGAGTATGCCACGGAGTTGGAGAGTCCGAGTGTCGGCATATAGAACGCCACGCTGAGCGAGTAGAGCGTGAACAGAGGTGCAAAGGCAACCTCGGCGGCATTCAGGGCGTAATATCCCGTAGCGACCATAAATGCGGCAGCGGTGAGGTGGCAGATGCCCAGCAGACGTTGTGCCTGCACCCAGCGGTCGGCAACAATACCTATAAGTGCCGGCATAGAGAGCGACACGATGCCCTGCATTGCGTAGAAGATGCCGATATTCTCCGCCAGGCCGATTTTGAAGAGATAGGTACCCATTGAGGTCAGATATGAGCCCCAGACGGCGAACTGCAAGAAGTTCATAACCGTCAATCTTAATTTTATATTCATTGTACTTTTAGAATGATATTTATCCTTTTGACAATTTTTTTTAACAAAAATAGAACTTTTTTTGAAAAAATCTTTGAAAAAGCAAAAATAAGTTCTACTTTTGCACTCGCAATTGGGCTATGGTGTAATGGTAACACTACAGATTCTGGTCCTGTCATTCTAGGTTCGAATCCTGGTAGCCCAACTAAAAGACCCTCGCTAATATAGTGAGGGTCTTGTTCTTTATAGCTCTCTTCCTTGTATATGTGCGATGTGGTTCGGCAGTATTGGATGGGGCTTGTCGGCTTGTCGCCCGAGGCTTGTGGCTCACCTGCAAAAGTCGATGGGGCGGTTTGCATCATCAGGGATAGCCCCTCCCTCCTGCGATGGTTACTCCTCCTTGTCGCCCTCTCGTTTTTGCTGGATGTAGGTCAGCATCTCGTCGAGTGTGTCGGCAAACTTCTCGAAATCCTCCTTGTAGAGAAAAATCTTGTGGCGGTCAAATACACGTGCACCTCCCTCGCCTGCCATCTTGCGACTCTCGGTTATGGTCAGGAAGTAGTCGTTGCCACGTGTGGCACGAACATCGAAGAAGTATGTGCGACGGCCTGCCTTTACGGCTTTGGAGTATATCTGGTCGCCATCCTCATTGTCAAAGGAGTGAGAAGGTTGTGGTTGCATAAGTTGTTTTTGATTTATCGTTTTTCGTTATGCGAAGTTAAATAAAATCCAAGAATTATACAACACAATGTCATACAAATAAGACAAAAAGTTTTTTCGATATACAGAAAAGGTCGCTATCACGCAATGATAGCGACCTTTTTTGCCTCCTATGCGGCGATTCTACTCCGCAGGCTTCTCGATAATGGTCACATTGGCAGCCTGTTCGCCCTGCTTGCCCTCGACCACCTCGTACTCTACCCACACTCCGTCGGTAAGCCCCTTGAAGCCCTCTTTGATTATGGCGGAGAAGTGGACAAAGGTCTCCTTGCCCTGCTCCGATACAATAAAGCCGTAGCCCTTCTTGTTGTCAAACCATTTTACCCTGCCCTTCATAATTCAAGCCTATATGTTGTTGTTATGCAAATTTAGCAAATCTTTGCCAATATTCCTACTCTCGGCGCAAAAAAGGTGGAAGTTTACGCCCTGCGCCCTACTTGCACCCTACTTGCGCACCACCTGCGGCCGTGATAGCGGAGGGTAGCGGCGGCGAGGACCTGCACCCAGCGTGGCAGGTGTGCTGCCTTCTGGGCGATTTGTTCGGTCGTATGCGACAAATGCTTCGTGGTCGTACTCCCACGCCTCGCCATAGGCAAGACGGTGTATGCGGTAGTAGATGGCTTGGCGTGACGGGGCGTTGAAGTTGCCCGTGTTGCCATTCATTATGCTCTCGTTGCTCGGGCGATAGATGCCGTAGCGGTATGTCGAGGCCCCCTCGAATACTCCAAGGCCCTCTGTGGCGTAGCGCTCGTCGGAGAGGAAGACGCTCCACTTGACCTTTGCGGGGTCACTCTCCACATCGGTATTCTTGTACCAGCCGAATGGCTCTACGCTCTCTCTGTCGGCGAGTTCGTCGGCAGGTATATACTCCAAATCCTCGTAGTAGTATTCGTCGTCGAGCTTTGCGAAGCCGTGACCTCCCGCCTCGTGGTGCAGCACGGCGGCAAACATCTCCTCATCCTCGCCCAGAGGGAAGTACGCCACGGCGGCGCCGGAGCCGTAATCGCCTGCCTCGGGGTAGTACATCCAGCAGGTGCCGGCGTAGTCGTGCGAGTTCATCATAACGATAATCAACGCCTCGTCAAGGCGGCCCACCCCGATAGCACGGGCGGCGTAGTCGAAGCAGGTGCTGTCCTTGCCGCCGACAAATGTGCCCTCGCCGAAGTAGCACTCCAAGGCGGTATCTCGACCGTTGCCATAGACCTCGTGCTTGGACACGACCTTCACGGAGTAGATGTTGAACAGGTGGCGGAATGAGCGGTAAGGCTCCACGGTGAAGAGGTGTTCGACAGCCCGACTCATAACGTCGTCATAGGTGCCGTCCTCGATAAGTCGGTCCGAGAATGCATCGCCCAGCAATACGATATCTATACCCTCGCCCTGCGTGGCCCTCTGTAAGAGGGTCACCTCGCCATCTTTCGAGTAGTCTGTGGAGGTGTATGACGATGCCTCCGACTCAAACTCCTTTTCGAGTGCGGCGGGCAGTGCCGTGCGGCTCTCTACGCAGTCGCTGAAAAAGAGGTTGCCCTCCGAATCAAATACCGTGACGGCAGGATATACACCCAGAGGGTAGTAGAGGTAGTTGTGCTTCGATATAGGGTTCTGCTCCGAGGCGCAGAAGTTGCGCCACGAGATGCCCTGCGCCTCGATGGCTCCACGCATCGCAGCCTCGTCGGCAGACCATCCGATGACCTCCAACCCACGCTCTCGGTATCGCTCGTATAGGCGTATCATAGAGGTCAGGAAGGAGGCGTTTCGCTCGTCGGTATCCCACTGAAACAGCACGGTGTATCGGTTCTTGGCGCACAGTTCTGCCCCCACCTCTATCTGCTCGCCGTCTAAGCCCTCCACGCTCCACTCCGGCGCCTTGATGCCGCAGTCGTAGAGGTTGTAGCGGTTAAAGCGGTTGGCATATACGGTGTAGCCCCAAGTGTAACGCCACCCCTCAATCTCGGTCAGCCCCGGCGGAATATCTCCGGATAGACGGTTGTTATAGACTCCGAGCAGCCGCAGCTGCTTCATCTGCGCATACTCCGCAGGTATGCCTCCCGATATGTTGTTCAGCCCAAAATTGACCCACAGCAGCCCGTCCAGCTCCACCAACGCCAAAGGCAGCTCGCCGACGAGGTTGTTGTTGAAGAGGTCGAGGCGACAGACTCGGTTGTTGCACAGCGACACGCCGTACCAATCCTCTATGGGCGTATCCGTGCACCAGTTGGTGTTGTCGTTCCACTCGTCGCCACCCAACGCCTCGTATATGGCCACAAGTGCCGCACGGTCTTGGTGGTCGTGGCGCAGCGGAGCCGTCACATCCTTGGTGCAGGAGGCGATGAGTGTCAGGATGGCTATGTAGAGAAACCTTCTCATATATATACAAAGGTAGTGTTTTTGCCTGATAAATGGTGTGCCAACCCCTCAAATGTCCTCATTTTTTAGGGTCAAGGGGTCGAAATCATCAAAAAATCAACAAAAATTATGAAAAAATTTGCAGATAAGATTTTTTTACCTACCTTTGCACTCGCAAAACAACTACGGGGTGTAGCGCAGTCCGGTTAGCGCATCTGGTTTGGGACCAGAGGGTCCCAGGTTCGAATCCTGGTACCCCGACAAAGTAAATTGCAAGCGACAGAGTAATCTGTCGCTTTTTTTTGTTTTATGGCAGAGGCGAGGGAGGGAGGGAGCGAGGTCGAGATGGCAATGGGGTGAAGGCGGTAGCCTGCAAGCGGGCCATACCATACTATAAAATATAAAGAGTTCGGCATTGCGCCGAACTCTTTACGCTATATCTCATCATCGAGCAGGTTGCGCCTACTCCTTGTGTGCCTCGCTGATAAGTTGTCCGAGGACCTCTATGCTGTCACAAATCAGGTGTGGCTGCTTTGGTGCTGCATCGGCAATCTCCAAGGTGGTCTCACCCGACAGCACAAGCACACCGAATGCGCCTGCATTGTGAGCCATCTCTATATCGGTGTAGATGCGGTCGCCAACCATCGCCACCTCGTCAGGAGCCATTCCGTAGCGGTTGAGGATGCCGGAGAGCATATTTGGGTCCGGCTTTCCGAGCGTAATATCCGGCGTGCGACCCGTTGCGTGGGTCAGGCAGGCGCATATCGAGCCGCAATCGACGAGCACGGTAGGCTGGTCGGTAGGGCATACTCGGTCGGGGTTTGTGGCGATATAAGGCACACCCTGCGAAATCCACCACGCCGCACGGCACAGACGGTCGTAGGCGAGTGTCTTGTCAAAGGCTACCACCAACACGTCAGGACGGTCCGCAGCGTCATCGGTCGCCGACTCGAAGCCCGCCTTCTCAAACTCCGAAATCATCGAAGGGGTGCCGAGCATAAACAGACGCTTCGCCTGTGGGTGGTGCGTCTTGATGTAGTCAATCGTCGCCAAGGCGGTGGTGTACATCTCCTCCTCCGTAGCCTCAACGCCCAGACGGGCCAACTTCGCCAAGTAGTCGGCGATGCTTGCCGAAGGGTTGTTGGTCAGGAATGAATAGCGGATGCCGCCCTCCTTCAAGCCGGCCAAAAACGGCTTGGTGTATGGGAAGAGGGTCGCACCCATATAGATTGTGCCATCCATATCGAGCGCAACGTGTTTCAGGCGGCGCAGACGTGCCATAAGTTCCTCGTGGGAGTAGATGGAGCGATACTTGTCAAATTGTGCCATAGTATTCTGATATTGTTTCGTTGTAACGTGCGGGTTAAAATTTATCAAAAGTAGTAACAAAAAGTGAGTAATGCAAATTTACGTCGCCATTTTGCCCCGACGAAACAGATAAGAACAAAAAAAATGAATTTTATTTGCGTGAATAAAAAATTCTACATATCTTTGCACCGCTGTTGAGAAAGATAGCACCTTATTGCCCAGGTGGTGGAATTGGTAGACACGCTACTTTGAGGGGGTAGTGACCATTAGGTCGTGTGAGTTCGAGTCTCGTCCTGGGCACCACAAAACCGATATCAGATTGATATCGGTTTTTTTTGTATGCATATCCGAAGACGGGTGGGGTGGGGTGGGGCGAGGCAGGCCGTGACGATGACGGAGGCGATAGCAGCCCTTTGGGCTCACTGTAAAATTCCGGATCACCTGCAAAAGTCGGTGGAGCGTTAAAAAAGTTATGCAAAAATAGTTTTCAGTCTAAATATAAAGAACGGTATGTCGCTGACACCACGGAACTGATTTCTGAAAGCCTTGACTTTTGCGTTAAAACTCTCTGCCGAGGCGTTGGTTGAGCGGTTCTCAAAGAAGTTGGCTATCGTTCCGTAATTGTTCTGCATAGTCTGGATTACAGAGTTGAAGAATTTGGGCTTAATGGTCAAAAAGAGAGTGCAGAGCAGACGACTTTTTAAGTCGTCTGTTTTGTTTTTGGGGCTTCGTTTGTGTGCAAGCCCGAACACCCTCAGAAGGCTCTGTCGAAAATGGCAGGAGGGCTGCTCGACAAGTTTGCGAGCAGCCCTCCTGTTAGTAGTTGTGTAGCAGCGGATTACTCACGCAGCATAATCTCTGTCTGGCAGTCGATGGAGGTTTGGTGGATAGCCTTGAACACCTCCTCGATAAAGTGGCGGTCGAGGCCGGCATCATCGGCCTTGCGCACCACCTTCTCCAAAATCTTATCCCAACGGCCCTGTTGGAGCACGGCGATATTGTGCGACTTCTTATACTCGCCGATTTTGCGTGCCACGACCATACGTTGGCGCAGGATGTCGAGCAACGAGTCATCGAGCACGTCGATAAGCATACGCATATCGTTGAGGCTCTCATCCTCGGAGGTGCCGCTATGACGCACGACCATCGAGTCGAGCATCGCCCTCATATCCACAGGGGTGAGCTGCTGCTCCTTATCGCTGAATGCCACCTCCGGGCAGATGTGGGACTCTATCATCAGGCCGTCGAAGCCCAAGTCAAGGGCCTTCTGCGAAATCTCGGCGATATACTCACGCTTGCCGGCCATATGGCTTGGGTCGCAGATGGCGAGCATATCGGGATAGCGCTGGCGGATGTCGATGAAGAGCTGCCACTGCGGGTTATTGCGGTAGCGCATCTTCTCAAACGGGGTGAAGCCTCGCAGGATGATTCCCAGACGGGTGAGTCCCGCCTGATTCAGACGCTCCAAGGCACCAAGCCACAGCTCTATATCGGGGTTTACGGGGTTTTTGACAAGCACAGGGATATCCACGCCTTTGAGTGCATCGGCAATCTCCTGCATCAGGAATGGGTTTGCCGAGGTACGTGCGCCCACCCAGAACAAATCGACACCGGCCTTCAACGCCTCCTCTATATGGCGTGCACCTGCGACCTCCGTGGAGACCTTCATCCCCAGCTCCTTCTGTATGCGTTGCAGCCACGGCAGACCCTCGCTGCCTACACCCTCGAAGGTGTTTGGGTGGGTGCGTGGTTTCCAAATGCCGGCACGAAAGACATTCACGCCATTCTCTTTAAGTTGCTTTGCCGTAGCAAATACCTGCTCCTCGCTCTCTGCGCTGCATGGGCCTCCGATAATTATGGGGCGCTCCTCCTGATTGAAGAAGTCCCAGTCGTGCGCATTGACAATGTTCATCTGTTTAGCCATAGTAGTATAGTTTTATTTTAATATTCTCTTAATCTTATTTGCCTCCGTTATCAGCCCCTCGACCGACTCATTGTCGCTCTCGGCTATCGCCGTGCGGAACAGGTGCAGCTTCTCGATATAGTTATCCAGCACCGTGAGGATGTTCTCCTGATTCTGTGTGAAGATTGCCCGCCACATATCCTTATTACTCTTTGCCAGACGCACTGTGGAGGCGAAACCTCCCGAGGCGAGGTCGAAGATATGCTTCTCGTCACGCTCCTTATCCAGCACCGTCAGGGCCAGAGCGAAGGAGGAGATGTGCGATATGTGCGACACGTGTGCCACGTGCACATCGTGCGCCGCCGAGTGCATATGTATCGAGCGCATATTGAGCGTGTCGTACAGCCGCTCGACAACCGCCACGGCATCCTCGGCCGAGTGCTCTATATCGCACAGAATCACGGCGTTGCCGTCGAACATATTCTCCTTGGCAGCCCACGGGCCGGAGTACTCGGTACCCGCCATAGGGTGAGTCGGCACGTAGCGACTGCGGCGGCTGTGTGCCGTAGCCACACGGCATATAGCCTCTTTCGTGGAACACACGTCAATCACGGTCTGGTGGTCGCCTATGCGGTCCAGAACGCTGCTCAACACGCCGCACGCCGCATCGGCAGGCACGGCAACAATGATAAGGTCGCACGTCGAGCAACACTCGTCGAGCGACAGCACCTCATCGACAAGGCCGATGTTGCGAGCCACCTCGGCGTGTAGCGGGTCGTTATCCACGCCTGCCACGCTCTCGGCGAAGCCTCGGCGGCGCAAATCCACCGCCATAGAGCCTCCGATGAGTCCCAGACCTATTACTCCAATCTTCATAGTTTCAATGTTTTAATCTTCTCGACGACACGTTGCAGGGTCGCCCTGTTGGCGCACAGCGATATACGCAGGTAGTTGCGCCCCGCACTGCCAAATATAAATCCCGGAGTGATAAAGACTCCGCACTGCTCCAAGATGATGTCGGAGATAACCTCCGCCGCACACTTGTCGGGGTCGATGCTGTGTGCCCTCTCGATGAGAGGCTCCGGCAGTCGTCCCCAGAGGAAGAGCCCCTGCGATTGCGGGTTGTAGGATACGTCGAGCAGGTCGAAAATCTGCGATGCAATCTCCTTGCGGGCGGCATACTCGCCATTCAACTCCTCGTACCACTCCTTGTCGCAGGCGAGGGCCTCGGCAGCGGCCGTCTGCAAGGGGCGGAACATACCCGAGTCCATATTGCTCTTGACACGCAGCACCAGCTCTATCAGCTCCTTTGCGCCGGCAATCATACCTACTCGCCAGCCCGACATATTGTGCGCCTTGCTCAACGAGTTCAGCTCGGCGCAGCACTCCATAGCCCCCGCCTCGGCGAGGATGCTCAACGGCTTGTCGTTCAGCACGAAGCTGTACGGGTTGTCGTTCACTATCAGTATGTTGTGTCGGCGGCCGAACTCTATCAGGCGGCGATACACCTCACGTGTTGCGGGTGCGCCGGTCGGCATATTGGGGTAGTTCACCCACATAATCTTCACCCCCTCCAACTCCATCTTCTCCAACGCCTCGAAGTCGGGGTACCAGCCATTATCCTCTCGGAGCGGGTAGTTTACAATCTCCGCACCCGTGAGCTTTGAGGCGGAGGTGTAGGTCGGGTAGCCGGGGTTCGGCACCAACACCTTGTCGCCCTCGTCGAGCAGTGCCATCGAGAGCAGCAGGATGCCCTCCTTGGAGCCTATCAGCGGCTGAATCTCCGATGCCCAGTCGAGAGTGACGCCGTAGTGGCGGCTGTACCACTCGGCAAACGCCTTGCGCAGCTCGGGCGTGCCCTTGTAGCTCTGGTAGGCGTGGGTATTGCTACACATCGCATCGGCGCACAGCCGCTCGACGGCCTGCTTCGGAGGCATACCGTCGGGTGCACCGATGCCGAGGTTGATAATCTTCTCCTCTCGTGCAAGGTTCATCTGCTCTATTTGTGCGAGTTTGCGGGAGAAGTAGTACTCCTCGACCGTTGCTACTCGTTTTGCTGCCTTGATAATCATATCGTTAGTAACTTATTGTTTCGGCAAAATCCATCTTTGCGGCCGGATATTCGCCCAAAATCTTCAACTCGCCCAGCAGGGGTCGTGTGGCCGCTATCGCCTGACGGTACTGCTCGTAGTCGTCAAAACGCAAATCCACGTAGAAGAAGTACTGCCACTCCTTGCCGATGATAGGGAGTGACTGTATGCGGGTGAGGTTCATATCGTAGTAGGAGAGCACGGAGAGCACCTGCGCAAGTTTCCCGGAGCGGTGGTCGAGCGTGAAGCAGAGCGAAGCCTTGTCGATGCACTCCTCCTCAATCTTGATGCTCGGGTCGAGAATCAGGAAGCGGGTGTAGTTGTGCTTGTCGGTCTCGATGCTTGCCGCCAGAATCTCCAAGCCATACTTGCGGGCCGCCAACTCGGAGGCGATACCTCCGACCCCCGACAACTGCTTGTGGGCAATCTCTGCCGCCGAGGCCGCCGTATCCTCCGACTCGGAGAGGCGGATGTGGGGGTGTGCACCGAAGAATTGGCGGGTCTGGTTGATGGCCATATAGTGGGAGTGTACCTCCTGAATCTGCTCTATGCTCTGTCCGGGCAGTGCCACGAGGTTCTGCTTGATGCGCAGGTACTGCTCGCCCTTGATGGTGTAGGGGTAGCGGCGCAGCAGCTCGAAGTTCTGCAACAATCCGCCGGAGATGCTGTTCTCGATGGCTATGACGGCACCATCTGCCTCGTCACGCTCCATAGCGACGAACATATCGTCGAATGTACGACACTCTACGGGGATGATGCTGCCGAAGTAACGCTCGGCGGCCTCCTCGTGGAAACATCCCGATATTCCTTGTATGGCTATACGTTTCATTCCTAATATTAAAAAATCTCGATTGCGAGGCAACCGAGATATTGTTCATCAACTTATTAACTGTTTCGTAATTTCGAGGTAAGCAATGAGGTCTCGGCCGCTTTTATGCAAAGAGGTAAAAGTAAAATCGATAACCAAACTGATTGCTACTGCTCAAAATCATACGTTCATTGTCTGTTCTCTATGCAAAGATAAACATTTTTATCCGTAATAAACAAGAAAAATATCACTTTTTCACCCCTTGGAGGCTGATTTTTTCCTCTCACGTTCAACTTTTAGCGTAAACCTCACTTTCGGCACACCCTTTTGAGCAGCCCCCGCACTCCGCTCAGGGGAGCCTCCGCCGAGTGGAGCAGCTGTGCTATGCGGTAGTGGGTCGTCATACCTCGCTCCGTGAATATCTGCTTAATCTCCGAGAGGGCCTTGTCGCACCCCTCGACTGCCGAGCGGAGCTCTATCAGCAGGGCATCATCCGTCGGGTAGCGGTCGTAGAGCGAAGGCTCCACGGCCAGAGCGTGCAGGGCGGTGGATATGAGGGCTATCGGGTAGTCGTCGATACTCTTGTCGAAGCGCCTGCCACGTGCCGGATGTTGAAAGTTGAGTGTGCCTATTTCGTTGCAATCCTCCGGCTCGAAGCCGGGGCGATATATGGCATCGAAGTCTATCAGGTGGATCCCCTGCTCATTGACGATGATGTTCTCCGGTTTCAGGTCGCCGTGTGCCCACTCCCCTTGGAGCAGACGCAGAGCCAGAGCATCGAATGACGAGGCGAGTTCTGCCAGCCTTGTACGGTCGCCCGTGGCGACAGCGGTGGCGATGGCCTTGTTGAGGGTTTCGCCCTCCACCCACGGTTCCAAAACCACATCGACCCTGCGACCCATAATGTCGGGGATGCACAACTCCTTCGGGAAGAAGTTTTCACGATATATTGCCCGCAGGTTACGCTTGGGGCGCACGTAGCACTTCATCTTCCACGTTTGGTTGCGGTACGTCACCTTGAAGATTACGGCGGAGTTGCCCGTGCGGAATATGGGGCGGCCATCCTCCCCACGCACAAAACTCAGGTCGTGCAGATGACCCCACAGCGCAGACGAACTATCTGCGCACGCCAGCAATGAGCGAATGGATATAAACATAGGACTGCGGTTTATTCAGTTTAGGGGGAAAGCCCCATCTCCTTACATAGGAAGAGGTTCAACTTTGTCGTTGCACTCTGAGGGGCGCAAAGTATTAAGGGAGTTAAGGAAGGTTAAAGGTTGTTAATGTTGCGCCGAAACGCTGTGGGCTCTTACAACCTTCCCCCAATGCCTGCGTTTCCCTTAATCACCTTTAATCACCCTTAATAGCCTTTCTCGTTGCGCAATGACAAACTGCCAGAATAAGAGGGACTGCCCGGTAAGTTTGTCGGACAGCCCCTCTTGCTCCAATCTCGGGATATCGCTTCTAATGGCAGCACTCGCCCTCGCAACCGTGCTCGCCGCACTGGTGGTCGCCACAATCGCCCTCGCAGTTGCAGTCGTGCTCGCCGCATCCGCAGCTACAACCGCCCTTCGAGGCCAAATCCTCAGGGGTAACGTCACGAACCGACACAACCTCAACCTCGAAGTTCAAGGTCTTGCCTGCCATCGGGTGGTTGAAGTCCATAACAACGCTCTCCTGCTTTACCTCACGGATGATACCGTTCATACGGTGACCCTCGGCATCGCTCATAGGAACGATATTGCCAACGAAGAGAATCTCCTCGGCAATCTTACCCTCAATCATAAAGATATTCTTTGGCAACTCTACAATCGCCTCTGCGATAACCTCTCCGTAGCCATCCTTTGGCTCCAACGTGAAGGCAACCTTCTCACCTGGCTCCTTGCCCAGAATTGCGCCCTCGAACTTAGGGAGCAGCATACCTGCGCCACAGATAAACTCCAACGGCTTACCCGGCTGCGAAGCGTCAGCTACCTGACCATCAACGGTGAGAGTGTAGTTCACCGCTACCATTTTGCTGTTTTCTACTTTCATACCTTATTATATATTTATATTGTTAATTTTTAGTCTGTTTGCTGTCGGCCTATGCACGACAGATATCAAATGCGCTCGCAAAGATAACTCTTTTTTTGAATTATTGCTCACGGAAGATGTTGAATCGGCGCAGACGAGGGTTGCGGCGTGCAAGCAGGAGCGATTCGAGTAGCAGCAACGCAGCCGCAGCGGCCACAATCCACACAAACTGCTCGTTGTACTCCTCGAAGCGCAGTGAGGATAACTCCCCCTGCTCGATTTTGTCTATCTCGCCGACAATCTCGTCGAGGCCGAAGGCGGCGTTGGAGGCTCGGATATATCCGCCCTCTGACGTCTCGGCAATCTGCTGCAATATCTGCTCGTTGAGTCGGCTGACCACCATCTCGTCATTCTCGTCCTTGATGAAGTTGCCATCAATCTTTATCGGAGCGCCCTCCGGCGTGCCTATACCTATGGCGAATATGCGTATGCCCTGCTCGGCAGCACGGCGTGCCGCCTCCAATGCTGCGCTGTCGTGCGCCTCACCATCCGTGATGAGTATCATCATACGCCCCGTGCTGCTCTGCTGCGAGAAGGACATCGTGGCGAGCGATATCGCCTCGCCGAGGTCGGTACCCTGCACCGACACAAGCGACGGAGAGAGGCGTTTGGTAAAACTGCGGGCCATACGGTAGTCGGTCGTGATAGGCAGCTGCACCTTCGCCTCGCCGGCAAAGACCACCAGACCCACCCTATCCTGCTTCAACGAGGAGAAGAGTTTGTCGATGGCGTAGCGTGTGCGCTCCAAGCGGTTGGGTGCGAAGTCCTCCGCCAGCATCGAGTTCGAGACATCGACCACGAGCATCATCTCGATACCCTTCGCCTTCTCCTCCCTCAGCTTCGAGCCGAACTGCGGGCGTGCCGCAGCAAAGATTACGAGGGTGACGGCGCAGATGAAGAGTGCCGATTTAAGGTGCACCCTTGCACGTGACACATCGGGCATCAGCTCCCGCAGCAACTCGGGATTGCCGAAGCGGGCGAGGGAGCGACGGCGCAGGCGGGCGAGAACGATGAGTGTGAGCACCATCGCAGGAATCGCCAGTAGCAGCCATAATATATGTGGATTTGCGAATCTGAACATTACGGAATACGTTTCAGGATTAGACTTCGGAGGATGAACTCTGCAAAGAGTGCCACGAGAGCAGCAATGACAAAGAGCAGAAACTCCTCGTGAAAGATGGTATATTCATCGACCTCGACACGGCTCTTTTCGAGGGTGTTTATCTGGTCGTATATCGCCTTCAAGGCCTGCTTGTCGGTGGCACGGAAGTACTCGCCGCCCGTCGCCGAGGCAATCTCACGCATAATCTTCTCGTCAATCTCGCTCTTCATCATTACCGTCTGCACCACGTTGCCGTTATCGTCAAATACGGGGTATGGTGCCTCGCCTCTGGTGCCGACACCGATGGTATAGACCTTGATGCCCTGCTCGGCGGCAATCTGTGCGGCGGTCAGTGGGGCAATCTGTCCACGATTGTTCACACCATCCGTGAGCAGGATGACCACCTTGCTCTTCGAGTCGCTCTCACGCAGGCGGTTTATCGCCGTTGCCAGACCGTTGCCTATCGCCGTGCCATCCTCTATGACACCGCTGCGAATACGGGAGAGGAGGGTTTGCAGCGTGCTCTGGTCGGTGGTCAGCGGGCTCTGCGTGAAGGACTCGCCGGCAAATACCACCAATCCGATGCGGTCGCCATAGCGGTCGGCGACAAACGATGCTGCGACCTCCTTCGCTGCCGAGATGCGGTCCGGACGGAAGTCCCGAGCCAGCATCGAGCCCGAAACGTCGATGGCCAAGACGATGTCAATACCCTCGGCATTGGTGCGTGTGTGGTGCTCGGCACTCTGTGGTCGTGCCATAGCAACGACAAGAAGTGCCAACGTCGCAAGACGTAGCACAAATGGCACGTGGCGTAGGTAGTAGCGCACCGTGCGAGGTGCCCGCTTCACACCCTCGACGGATGATATGCGGATGGTCGCTCCACCTTGGCGCTCACGATAGATGTAGTATGCCACAAGGGGTGCCAAGATGGTGAGTAACCACAATATTTTAGGATTTGCAAACTCCATAGTTGTCATATTTTGAGCAAGATAGCCTTACCTCTGCCACCCCGCTTACCAATTCTTTCTGCCTCGTATCAGGAAGCCCTTCTTCTCCTTCAACTTCTCCTGTGTCTTATCCTCCTGCGCCTGTATGGCATCGAGCATCGCCGCCTGCTCCTGCGGAGAGATTGCCCCCTCACGAGGCTCGGACTCGCCCTGCTGCTCCTGCTGGTCGCCGGATTGCTCCTGCGGCTTCGGTTGCTGCGGCTCCTTGTTGTCGGAGTTTTGGTCGTTCTGTTGGTTTTGTTGCTCCTGATTCTGCTCGTTCTCGTTCTGCTGATTCTCGTTCTGCTGATTCTCGTTCTGCTGCTCTTGCTGGTTCTGTTGGTTCTGTTGCGCCTCCATCAGCAGTTTGGTATAGGCGTAGTTGTACTTCGCATCCTCGTCGTCGGGATTCAGCCTCATAGCCTTGCGGTAGCAATCCAACGCCTCCTGATACTTCTTCTGTGCAAAGTGGGTGTTGCCCAGATTAAAGAGGGCATCCGCTCGGTCGCTATCTGTGCGCAACGAGTCGGCAGCAACCTTCGAGAGGGTCTGCTCCGCCTTGTCGTAACGCTCGGCACGGAAGAGTGCGGAGCCGAGGTCGTAGGTCGCCTCAAACGATGCAGGGTCCACCTCCAAGGCTCGGTTGTAGTTCTCGATACTCTTCTCATATTGCTCTCGCTCGTAGAGGCGGTTGCCCTTGCGCACCAGTCGTCGCTCCGGCATCCTCTGCGCCGAGACGCTCTCTGCACAGCAGAGCGCAAGGCCTACTATGGCGGCCACTATCAAACTCTTTGTTCTCATACCTCTGCCTCCTTCTCTTTATCCTGCTCGTCGCTCTCCTCCACGGGCTTCGTCTCCTCGACAAAGTAGTAGGCCTTGTTGTACGCCGCCTCATTCTCGGCAGCCTCCGGCATCGCCTTGGCGAACTTCACGAGGTCGGCATCACGCAACACGGCTATTAAATCCATTGCGCTCTTCTGCGGCAACTCCACATCACGGATGGCATCGACAATCTCGTCGGTGGTCATCTCCATCGCCCCGATGTCGAATCGGCCATCGAGGTATGTGCGCAGGATGTCGCTCAGCGCCGAGTAGTACTGCTTGTGCTTGTTGTTCTGCCACAGCTTCTGATGCAGCAACGCCTCCAACGCCTCTATCGCCACGATGTGTGGTGGTGGCGGAGGAGTAGGGCGGAAGAGGTCCGAAATCTTGCGGCCCCGCTTTGCCAGGTATCGGATAAGGGCAAAGACGCAGAGCACGATGATAATGGCTGCGAGGAACGAGTACCCGAGGTATCCCGACACCTCGCCGAAGCGGAATCGCAGTGTCTTCTGTGGTTTGAGGTCACGAATCTCGTTCAGATTACCCGACAGGGAGTCGATTTGGAAGGTGTTGACCACGATGCGCAACGAGTCGGGCGCATAGAGTGTATCGACGATATTCTTGTCGGCGTAGAGCACCTGTGGTCGCCCCAGCGAGTATATGCCCTCGTCGAAGGCGGTCATCACGTACCGCTTGCGCAGGAGCAGCGAGCGGCCCTCCCTCTTGACGGTGTCTGCCGGAGCATCCTCGATGCACTCCAACGAGCCGCCGCCCTCGCCCTCCGGCCTCTCGAAGTGTGGGAAGGCGAGGCTCTGCACCAAATCCTTCTCTACCTCGATGGTGATGGTGAAGCGGTCGCCAATCATAATGCTGTCGGGGGTGATGCGGGCCGTCACACGTGGTGCCCGACTCTGTGCCGAGGCGGTAGTGACCGAGCCGTACAGCAGCACCAGAGCGAGCAAAAAGATGGTATGTCTTACTTTTGAAATCATCTCTGTTTGAAGAGTTTAATCAGTTCGGCAACATAGTCGCCGTCGGTTGAGACCTCGATAGAGTCCACACGGTAGTGTTTGAGCATAGAGCTCGTGCGCTCGTGCTCCTCCTCCCACCGTAAGGCGTAGTGGTCACGCACTGCCGCCGAGGAGGTATCCACCCAGACACGCTCTCCGCTCTCGGCATCCCGCAACTCGACGATACCCACGTCGGGCATTGTCGCCTCACGAGGGTCGTGAACACGTATGCCCACGATGTCGTGGCGGGAGGAGGCGATTTTCAGCGCATCTTCCAGCGGGGTGTGGTCGCCCTTCGGGTTCATAAAGTCGGAGAGCAGGAAGGCGGTGCAACGCTTCTTGTTCACGTTGGTAAGGTAGCGCACAGCCTCCGACAGAGCCGTTCCCGACGACTCGGGCGAGAACTCTATGAGCGAGCGAATAATCATCAGGATATGGCTGCGACCCTTCTTGGGCGGGATGAACTTCTCGACCTTGTCGGAGAAGAAGATGCAACCCACCTTGTCGCCGGTCTGTGCCGCCGAGAAGGCGAGCGTGGCGGCAATCTCGGTGATGACCTCCTGCTTGGTGTGGCAGGTGGTGCCGAAGCTGCGTGAGCCGCTGACATCGACCATAAGCATCATCGTCAGCTCTCGCTCCTCCTCATAGACCTTGATGTGGGGCTTGCGTGAGCGTGCCGTGACATTCCAGTCGATATCTCGCACATCGTCGCCGATGCGATACTCTCGCACCTCGGCAAACGACATACCACGCCCCTTGAATGCCGTATGGTATTTTCCTGCGAAAATCTCATTCGACAGCCCTCGGGTCTTGATTTCGATTTTGCGTACCCGTTTCAGAATCTCGCTTTCGTTCTGTCGAGCCATTATGGTACGATGACGTTGTTAAGTATCTCGGTGATAATCTCCTCGCTGGTGATATTCTCCGCCTCGGCCTCGTAGGTGAGTCCGATGCGGTGACGCAATACGTCGTGGCATACGGCACGCACATCCTCCGGAATGACATATCCACGACGACGGATGAAGGCGTAGGCACGGGCCGCCTTTGCCAACGAGATGCTGGCACGTGGCGAGCCGCCATAGGCGATGAGCGACTGCAACTTTTGGAGGTTGTACTCCGCAGGCTCACGGGTTGCGAAGATGATATCCACGATATACTTCTCGATTTTCTCGTCCATATATACCTCCTCAACCACACGGCGGGCCTTGACGATATCCTCCGGAGTGATTACCTTGCTCGGCTGCGGCATACCTGCGCCGGAGAGGTTCATACGAACAATCTCTCGCTCCTCCGAGCGCTTCGGATAGGAGATTTTGGCTTTGAGCATAAAGCGGTCCACCTGCGCCTCAGGCAGCGGGTAGGTACCCTCCTGCTCCAACGGGTTCTGCGTGGCAAGCACGAGGAACGGCTCCGGCAGGCGATAGGTCTTGTCGCCTATGGTCACCTGATGCTCCTGCATCGCCTCCAACAGCGCCGACTGCACCTTCGCAGGCGAGCGGTTAATCTCGTCGGCAAGGATGAAGTTGGCAAACACGGGGCCCTTCTTGACGTTGAAGTCCTCGCTCTTCTGCGAATAGATGAGCGTACCCACGATATCGGCAGGGAGCAGGTCCGGAGTGAACTGAATACGGGAGAAGTCGGCATCGACGGCCTTTGCCAATGTGGTGATTGCAAGGGTCTTGGCAAGTCCCGGCACACCTTCGAGCAGGATGTGACCGTTGGAGAGCAGGCCGATGAGCAGCGTGTCAATCAGGTGGCCCTGACCGACGATGACCTTGCCCATTTCGTTGCGTAATGTCTCCACAAAGAGCGACTCTCGCTCGATGCGTTCATTGAGTTCTTTGATGTTGATTACCTCACTCATTGTATCTTGTTTTTATCGTTTATTTCGGAAATAATTTATTTCACACACGCTGTCTGTATAAACGCACACAACCCCGCCGTTATTGTTCTGCGGGTGTTGTAAATGGTGCTTTTTTCTACTCCTTACCTGTCAGCTCGGCAAAGCAGTGACGGCAGATAGGCTCGTAGGTGTCCTTCTCGCCGAGCATCACCAGAGCGTCGTTCTTGGTCAGACGGTGCGAATGGTGTGCCAGATTGCCGCAGCGGACACATATTGCGTGTACCTTGGTGACATACTCGGCCGTAGCCATCAGTGCCGGCATAGGGCCGAAAGGCTTTCCGAGATAGTCCATATCCAGACCCGCAACGATGACTCTCACACCACGATTTGCCAACTGTCGGCACACATCGACGATGCCGTCGTCGAAGAATTGAGCTTCGTCGATACCCACCACATCGACATCCGACGACATCAGCAGGATGGTCTGCGAGGACTCGACGGGTGTCGAGCGGATGGTGGTGGCGTTGTGCGACACGACCTCCTCCTCCGAGTAGCGTACATCAATGCTCGGCTTAAAAATCTCCACCTTCTGGTGTGCAAACTCGGCACGGCGCATACGGCGAATCAACTCCTCGGTCTTGCCCGAGAACATCGAGCCGCATACTACTTCAATCCAACCCTTTTGGCTGGCATTTTCTAGAAACATATTTCGGTATATTTTATATTAGCAATTACAAATTTCTCTACACGCCTCCCCACTCCTTGTACGGATGTTGAACGAGGAAGGAGTTGTGGTAGTATCTGTTTCCCGTGACCTCCTTCCACACCCAAGTAGGTAGCAGGGGTCTCTCCTCTACCGATTGCAGCTCCACCTCGGCAATCACCAATCCGGCATTATCTCCCTCGAAGAGGTCCACCTCCCACGTGTGGTTGCCCACCTTGACCAGATAGCGATACTTCTCGATGATGCCCCGACAGCGGGCCAGCAGAGCCTCGGCACAGCGTAGCGGGATGCTGCTCTCGTACTCGAAGCGGCTCAATCCGCCGTCACGGCTCTTCCCTTTGAAGGTTATGTAGGCACGCTCTCCGTATATGCGTACCCTCGCCGTCACCTTGCGCATACAGAGGTACCCCTGCGCTATGCGAGTGCAGGCGAAGGCCTCCTGCTTGAAGGAGTCGTCACGAACCAGATATTTGCGCTCAATCTCCTGCATAGGCAGCGGTTTATCGTGAGGCGGTCTTGTCGGCATCGGCGGCAATCACCCCCTTCGAGTCGAGGGCCCAGATGCCCTTGACACGCAACACCTGTTCGATGATATCTCGCACGGCGCCCTCGCCACCTCGGTACTCCGAGATGTAGGTGGCCGTCTCCAACACCTCCGAGCAGCCATCTGCCGGAGCTACCGGAATACCTACCAGACGCATACACTCCAAGTCGGGAATATCGTCGCCCATATATATCGCCTTGCTCAAATCGACACCCGTCTTGGCGACGAAGTCGTGTATCGCTGCGATTTTATCCATACATCCGAGGTAGTAGTGCTTTATGCCCAGACGCTGCATACGGGATTCGAGGTTGTTGCCAAAGCCTCCCGAGATGACGCAGACGTTGCACCCCTGTTTGACCGCATAGGCGAGTGCATAGCCATCCTTGGCGTAGTAGCAGCGGAGGAAGTCCCCGCTCTCTGTCGGGATAATCTTGCCGTCGGTCATCACGCCATCCACATCGAAGATGAGGGCCTCGACCTCGGCGATTATCTCTTTGAAGTTTCTTTTATTCTCCATATATTTTTGCTTATCGTATCGTAAATTGTTCGCAGCAGTTCATCCTCGCCTATGAGTGCTCTGTGACGCTCCAAGGTGGGCATATCGCCACGCATAGCGGGGCCTGTCTGCACCGAGGCGGGGTTGCCCGATGCCACAGCCTTGGCTGCCGTCTCCTCAATCACGGGTGCCACAACATCGAAGGGTAGTGAGGCACTGCTCAAAACCTCGGCGGCGGTGCTGTATAGGTTGTTCACGAAGTTGGAGGCGAGAACCCCCGTGAGGTGTATCTTCGCCCGTACTGCCGCATCGGCTCTCTCCACATTGTCGGAGAGGGTGGTGGCGAAGCGGTACGCCTCGTCGAAGGTCTGCGGCTCCTCCGCCTCAATGAAGAGATAGACCTTGCGGAAATCGACTATGCGCCCCGCAGTGAAGGTCTGGAAGGGGTAGATGACCGCTCGGCGAGATTGCGCAGGGAGCATATCGAGCGTGCCACACCCCGCCGTATGTGCCACGATGGCACCCTCGGGGAAGGTCAGCGACTCGGCGACCTCCTTGACGGCTCGGTCGCTGACCGATATGAGGTATATGTCCGCCACGGCGAGTGCCGAGGGGTTGTTACACCACTGCGTACCGCCTATCTCGGCGACCTTGCGGCCACGCTCCTCGTTGCGTGCAAAGAGCTGAACGAGAGTGTTTTCGCTCTCTCTCACGGCACGTGCGAGCGACTCCGCAACATTTCCACTTCCTATAATTACCACTTTCATAGCGACAAAGTTACATCTTTTTCATCTCTATTGCAACCGAGCGGGTGCCAATTTTTGTAAAGCACCACCTCTGCTCGCCACCCTCACGCATTCCGAAGCGGCGGCACAGCTCTCCGTTGGAGAGGGGCATATCTCGGCGATAAATCTCCACCTTGGCACCACGCAGCCTCCTCTTTGTCTGTTTGTTGCCGAGGTCGAGTATGGAGCCAATCTCGAAGATGCGGCCCGGAACCCCCTGCGGAGCCTCCGTCGAGAGGGCAATGCCCGTTGCTGACCATACGTCGGCCCTGCCTGCGAGGGCGTAGGCCGTCAGGCGTGAGTGTTGCAGGGCAACATCGGGGAGGATGAGGTAGCGGTATGCTTCAAGGTCGGTCGGTGGCTCGCCCGGAGCGTAGTTGCCCACCTCCGCCCAAGGCACCTCGACACGTCCCAGACCGATGGCCTCAGCGGCAAGTGTCGGGGTGGTGCCGTCGATATAGATATTGACCTCCTTGCACTCTCCCGCCAGCGATACGCTCTCCACCGAGCAGTCGCCAAAGAGATGTTGTGCCTCGGCGGTGTCGAACAGCGGCGAGCACTTGATGCAGATGCGGTCGGCAATGCGCTCTATGTCGCTGCGCAGGGCAACCATATTGGGGGAGCAATCCTCCAAGCGCACAAGTTTCTCGCCCGCCTCGCCACGGCGGTCAGGGTCGGCAAAGCACCAGTCGAAGTGTTGCTCGCACGTGGACAAGAACTCCTCCGCCGAGCAGTTTATGATGGTCACATTCTCGATGCCGAGGCGTTGCAGGTTGTGACGTGTCACGGCGGCCAACACCTCGTCACGCTCCAAGGCGACCACCCTCCTGAAACGTCGTGCAAGTGCCATAGTATCGACACCGAGCCCGCAGGTGAGGTCGAGCACCGACTCCCCGCAGAGGCGCTTGCGTGCGGCGCACTCCTCGCTCGACGACTGCTCGTAGGCACGTGGAGGGAGTATCGCCCTCACGGCGTAGTAGGATGGGAGCTTGCTCCGAGCCCTTTGCAGTCGCTTGACTTGCGTGGCAACGGCGGCAGCGGCAGGCACACGACGGTCCAGAGCGATATCGGTCGGCGTGCGGTCGATATTCTCTGCAATGGCGCACTGCACCTGCTCCTGACAGAGCGTCGAGAACTCTTCGAGTGTGAACATAGTGCAAATTTAGCAATAAATTTGGAACTTTTCCGAATATGGCCTCTCTAAATCTTCGGCAGCCGAACCTTTTTGCTTCGGCGGAAGCCGAGCGAGAGGAGCGTTGCGACAAAGAAGAGGGCGTATGTTGCAGCCATCTCGGCGATGCTGAACGAGTAATCTATGCTTGCAAAGGGTAGCGATGCGCACTTGCCGACGAGGTAGTTCTGCAACAGGGCCGCCCACTCCGCTACCCGTAACAGCCCGCCGGCAAGGTGCAGGGGCGTAAGGAGCGAGAGGATGGTGGGCAGAAGTATGAGGTTTGCCGTGAGGATTACGGCGGGATTGAGAAGCAGACCCACGATGGGGATAATGCCAAAGGTATGAGATACTTGCGGTAGGACTGCAAGTGACGACACAAGGCCTATGACGAGCAGTTCGACCACCTGCCGCACGATGGGTATGCGGATGTGAAGCAGGCGCAGCAGAGGAACTCCCCAGAAGATGATTCCGGCGACGGCGGTGAACGAGAGGCAGAAGCTGATGTCGAAAATCAGGTTGGGGTTAAAGAGCAGCATCAGCGAGGCTGTGCCGGCAAGGATGTTGCCCGAGAGGTACTCACGGGTGGAGTTGAGCGACAGTTGTAGCAGCGAGAACATAATCGCCGCACGTATGGCACTCGGAGCCATACCGCACAGCCCGACATACGCCCAGATGGCAAGTATGGCAAGGAGCGAGCGGATGATATTGCCCGCAGGTGCCAGCACCAGAGGCGTAAGCAGTAGATTTATAAGCATAAAGACTATGCCTACGTGGAGCCCCGACACGGCGAGCAGGTGGGAGGCTCCGGTGCGGGAGTACGAGGCGGTGAGCTCCGTGTCAATCTCGGCCTTGGAGCCTGCGCCCATAGCCATCACGACGGCTCGGGCATCGCCCCTCGGCAGGAGGGAGCGCAGGCGTAAGACTGCCCTCTCGTGCAGGGAGTGACTTGTGGAGTAGGTGACGGACTCTATCTGACCGAGGGAGATGTTTACGCTGCCGACATACCCTCTGTGGTACATCAGCGAGGCATAGCTTCGGTGGTGGCTCTTGAAGGGGTGCAGGGTGGCGATGACCTCGGCTCGGTCGCCGGCGTTGAATAGGAGGGTGGTGTCGGTATAGACGACCACGCCACTGCGACACCTGCTCCCGTTGCACGAGGAGATGCGTGCCGTTGCCGAGCAGTAGCCCTCCCGCAGGCGGCTCTCGCCGTCGAAGGCGAGTTGCAGACGAAGCCGCTCGCCGTATGGCAGAGGGTCGGGTTGGGAGAGGGTGTGCAGCAGAGCACCAAGGGCGAAGAGCGAGATGCATACGGCACTCGTTCCTATGGCACGATAGCGCAGGGCTATGGCGGCAGAGCAGAGCGCAAGCACCACCCACAGCCACACCGAAATCTCAACATACTCCGAAAAGAGAATGCCGAGGGCGAGTGATAGTGACACCACCGCCATCGGCATTCGCCTGATTCGTTCCCTGATATGGTCTGTCGAAAACTCGATATTCATACCACAAAGATAGCAAAAATCGTCAGAAATCTGCTCTAAAAAGTCGCCACCCCTCCTCCACCTCGCTACGCAGGGCAGTAACGCCGTTCTCTACCTCCGACATTGCGCATACGATGGGTATCATACTTTGGTGGTCAAGCGTCTCTATCCTTGTCGTGTCGTCGATGCCTGCGCCGAGCGACACACGGCGGATGTAGGCCTCCGTATTGTTCTCCGAAGGTGGGGCGTAACGGCTTATGATAGAGCGTATTGTGTAGCAGCCGTGCTTCTTGGCGTAGGTGTGCAGCAGCACGAACATTGCACGGTAGCCCCACGCCATGGACTCAAACTGCCGAAAGGCCTTGTCGCTACACGGAGTAACCTCCCCTTTGTAGCGCACGGTCGAGTGGCGTATGTTGCCCGGGTTGCAGTTGCGCAGCCCTCTGGGCAGACTCCTCTTGTTATTCAAAATCTTCTCCGATTTCATCTCCAATCTCCTTGTTTATACGGCGGTGGACATATCGGCGCATCCACCCGAAGAGGCGGGCATCCGAGAGTACGGAGGCGTTTTCGAGGAACGACCACATCTCCACACCGCATATCATCCCCGCAAAGAGACGTGTCAGGTGGAGTTGCATAAAGTCGAGCACGCACGACTCCAAGAGCCACGTCATAGCAATCGCCGTGATGACGAAGCCCGCCTTGCGCACCGTGCGCCACGCCTCGCAACTCTCGAAGTACCACCTCTGCCCCTGATTACGTGCCACGCTTCGGCTTGCCGCAACTCCCGTCACGAAGTCGATGACGACAAAGACCAAGGCGCAGATGATTATCGGGCGGACGGGGGCGAAGAGTGCCGCTATGCCCATCACCGTAGCGTTAATATATCTGAATAATGCCTCCATAAGTTGCACATTTTTGCATTGCATCCGCCCGAGGGTCGTACTCCGGATAGAGTGTCACGCTCTGCGACAGGTGGTCGGAGAGGCGTTTCAGCAGGGCATCACGTCGTCGCTCCAACGAGCGTTGCAGAGCCTGCGCTGCCGAGGTAGAGGCCGCCTCTGACACTGGCGTTGAGGGGGCTACGAGGCCCGTTCCGCCACAGCGCACGTTGAGTGCAGGCTGGATGAGTGCCCTGACGGCAAAGGCGAGGGCGGGAGCGATATAGTCGTCAACAAGGTCGGCATACTCCCCGTCGAGAGCCTTCTCGCAGAGGTCTGCCCCGATAATCGGGAGGATATATCGGTGCTGTGCGAGGGCGATGTCCGCCTCGCCAACCACCTCTGCCGAGAGGAAGTCGCCATCGCCAAAGGCGAGCGAGAGAACACGGTCGGGTGTAATAAAGTTTTTCATACTATCCTACTTTTGTGATGTTGTACTTGCTTATCTCCGAGAGAAAGAGCTGCTGACGCTCATCCTCCGGATCGTAGTCCAGACCGTCGGCCTTGCGTGCCTCCCAAACCTTCATATAGATAGGCTTCGAGCGTGTCGGCGGACGGTTGATAATCTCCAACGAGGAGCAGTCGATGCCGAGGATGGCACTCATTGCGTGGGTGATAGGCTCCAACAACTCTGCCTGCTCGCCGAGGATTACCGTGTTCAGGGCAATCTCGTACTCGTGGAGGATGCGCTCCGAGTTGAAGCCCGACGAGTAGTCGAGGCCGCTGAGCGAGCGAAACCACGAGTGGGCGACGACGATATCGCCGGTGGCTTGGTCGTGCAGAGCCTTCCAGTCGCCGTCGTTCTGCGACTCGATAGGGATGAAGCGGGAGTGGTCCTTGTCGCTGCCGCTCTTGACTATGAAGAGCACCTGCCCCGGCTGTCCGGAGAAGCGTGCCTCGGCCGAGCGTACCAGATTCTCGGCATCGTGGGCATTGTCCACCGCCTCGTCAACCACCATCATTCCAGATAGTTGGAACGAGTTATCCAGTCGGGAGATGTTCCAGCGGTCGGTCTTGTAGGCTATGGCCGAGACGTTCATTCCGGCGATGTATGGCGGCACGCCGTAGTGGCTGAAACAGGGCTCGTAATCCTTGTAGTGGATAATCGAGCGGAGCGTTCCGTCGGGCTGCTCCTCGAAGCGTGGGTAGAGTGGCAGTGCCACGGCATCCCTCTTGGTGAACGAGTCCCAGTCGTGGTGCAGCAGGATGTGTTGCGACCCCTTTGCCACACGGCAGTGTGTTGCATCTTGATGGAAGAGCGAGAGGAACGAGTGCTCGGCATCGGTGACAACCTCTACGAAGGCGTTGCCGAAGAGCGACTTGTCGAAGGCGACCTTGTTCAGCACCTGTCGCAGCGTCTCTCCGCAGCCGTTTATGCGCTCCACCATTCGGCCGAGCAGCGGCTCCGTGTGGTCGAAGTTGAAGCCCTTGCCGGAGATGTAGTCCGCCTTGTCGTTGATGATGCGGCGGTGTGTTGGCGAGCGACGGGATATGGTCGCCAGCAGTTGTGGAAGTCGGTTGTCGCTGCCCCAGCGCCAGAAGTCACGGCTCTCGACGGTTGAGAGAGGGGTGAAGGAGATGTCGGGCAGAGGCTCGGCGACACCACACACTACGCTTTTGTTTATTTTATTCTCCATTGTTTTTCGGTTGTTAAGGTTTAAGACTCCTGTATGACAGGCATTGCAAAGGTGTTGTCACGGCTTTCGAGTGTGAGGGTGAGTGTCGGGGTCTCGTTTGCCCGAGTGCCGGAGTCGGAACGTAGCGACGAGAGGCGCAGCGGTTGCTCAGCCTGAAATCTGTGGGACCACCCCACAAGCAGGTGTCGGCCGTCGGTCAGCGTCACCTCTGCCACCAGCCCCTTGTCTATCGCCTGATTTGTGAAGGGGGCTTCGAGCCACGCCGAGGCGAGGTTGCGGTCGGCGACAAGGGTCAGGCGGTGTGTCACCTTCAAGATGCCGTTCTCGGCAACCATCTGCTCGCTCAGCGACGAGTGCTCGTCAAAGAGTTCGAACTCATACGGTGCTTTGTTGAAAGTCACCTTGCACCCCTGCCGGGTCACGGCACTTATGCGGGCGGCATCGGCGGGGTATAGCGCACAGGACGCTATACCCCCGATGGGCTTTCTCTTATCATTACCGTACATAGCGTAGCGACGGTTTAGTTTTCAGAGATGCTTGCCGACACGAGTTTGAGGTCAAGAATCTCGGTGCCGGCGAGGAATACGGCACGCTGGCGATTCTCCATCTCGTCGGGGTTGTACCACATACGAACCTCATTCTCAGGTATATCTGCCGTGTTGAGTGCCAGGACGAAGTTGCGACGGTCGGTCAGGATGCAGAAGCTGTTGCCGTAGTTGTGCACGTACTTGCTCAGCGGTACCTCTACGACAGGAATGCCGTGGTAGAGGAGCACTGAACGGCCATCAATGCTCTCTCGGTATGCCGAGTCGGTACCCTTGGCATCCAGCTCCTCGATGTACTTGTTGTAGAGGTCGGACGATACGAGATAGACGAGGTTCTCCTCCGAGCGGAGTGCCTTCAAGTCGGCTGTGGCGTTATTCCACGTCGCCTGCATAACGTCGATGGCTCCGTTGCTGCTGGATATGTTCTCCGCTATGATGTCCGGCTCGCTGTCAATCGCATCGTGGATTGCTTTGAGGAAGCCGTTGAAGGTCTTGAACGAGGAGATGACACCATCGGTGTCACCGAGCCACATCGTGGCACGCACACCCTCGGCGATTGCCTGACGGAACAGTTCCGTCTCGGCCTTCTCCAACTCGGTGCCGGTCAGGTCGCCCATATTGACATCGGCACTGCCGGTAATCTTCTCGAAGACCATCGAGAAGTAGTCGTCGGCCGAGAAGGCCGTCTCCGCCTTTACCTTGTGCATATTGATTGTCTTCTGCAACTTTGTGGCGTTCTTGCCGCCGCTCCAACCGCTTGCAAATGTCTGCAACACGTTGTCGGGCTTGCTCCACACCTGCACGGTGGTAGGCATCGGCATATTGTAGAGTACTCGGATGCCCAACTCCTCGGCTGACTTGCCACAGAACGATGGACGGAAAAAGATGGTTTCAACTTCGTTGCCTTTGTAGGTCTTTGGATTTTCGATTAACATTGTCTTAAAGTTTTTAATGGTTTGTTGAATGGTTGATTTCGGGTCGTGTGCCGCCTGTTAGAGTCTGTGAAAACTCATAGCATCACGGCTGTACGCTGTGGCATTTTGCGATAGCTGGCTATCCTCAATGCCGGGGTCCTCCACGCTCTTTGTGGAGGTGGTTTTTGCGCCCCTCTGCCCTTGGTCGAGAGCTATGGCGGAGCGACGTTGCTGCTGCTCGATGAGCGGGTCGTGCAGGATGTTGTGGTCGGCAGGCAGCGGGCGAGGGGTCGGCTCCTGCTCCTTCCTGCCTATGCCCAGCCACTCCGAGATGCGGCCTGCGAGGGTACGCTTCTGCTCCGTCTTCTGCTCTGTGCCGATGATGGTATCGACGAGTCCTGCCTCCACAGCCTCCTCGGGCGAGAGCCAGCGGCCATTGCCGTTGTTTTGGCTCATCAGCTCCTCGAAGGTGGCAACATCGCCTCCGGAGCGCTCGGCATAGAGGGCCGCCAGCCGCTCGTCGGTCTTGCGCAGAAGCTCCACCTGCGCCGAGAGGCTCTCGCAGTTGCCCTCCACGGCACAACTTGAACGGTGGATGAGGTAGAGTGCCGACTGCGATATCTCACGATAACCCTCGCTTGCCGCCTGTGCGATGATTGTTGCGGCGGAGGCGGTGTAGCCGTAGCAGCGGGTGACGATGTGGGCATCGAGTGTCGTCAGTGCCTCGTAGATGAGCAGTGCATCGTTTACATCTCCGCCCGCCGAGCGGATGTTGACGATGACCGATGGCTGCTCAATCTCGGAGATTCGGGCCACCTGCTCACGAAACCTCTCGTAGGTGGCGACACGCTCGCCGGCGCTCTCGAATTGGCACTCCTCGGGCACCCCTATCGTGCCCTCGATGTCGATGATGCAGGTAGTGGCATTTGCCGAGATTTTAATCTTCTCTTTCATTCTTTTTACTCTTTTTTGTAGATTGTGGCACGCACCTTCTCGTATGAGCATCCGAACTCTGTCGCCAGAGACTCCATAGCCCGACATCGACTCTCCCCGTTGGTCGTGCGACGCTTAAACTCATTGCGGATTCCTATCCGTTCAATCTCCTTTCGGGAGAGTATCCCTTCGCTCCATAGGTGGTCGATGATTTGCGAGGCATTGAGGCTCTGCATCTTGATTTTCAGTGTTGTGAGTGTTCTCTGCTCGTGTCTGTTCATAGTTGAGGTTTGTGTCCGGTTGATTGTGAATTACGTCTAATAGTCTTTGGTCAGTCGCAGGAAGCGGCACCGTGCCTCCTGTGTTGAGGGCGAGTACTCTTGCAGCCTATCCAGCAGGAAGAGCGACTGCTCGCCCTCGTGTGTCAGGCGGAAGAGGCTCATCAGCGAGGCCTCACCCCTCTGCGGATAGAGCAGCCGCTCCACATCCAGTGGCGAGAGGCGCAGTGTAAGGGTCAGGTAGTGTCCCTCCGCCTCACGACCCATTGCGGCATCGTAGTAGCGGTGCAGCCCCTCGCAGCCGTCACGCTCCTCGAAGCAGAGCGAAAAGGTGTCGTTCTCCCCATCGCCAACGTGGTGGAAGCCGGCAAGAGGGTAGAGGTTGCTGCTTGTCGGATAGCCCCACATCTCCCCTTCGGGCAGGGGCTGCATACCCATATACCTTATGATGTGGGTGGTGAATGGGGTCTCCATCGACCCGCTGTCGTTGCTGTCGCCCACCTGCATAATCGAGGCGGAGGGGGCTATGGAGTAGAGCCCCGTGCGATTTACGCCCGTGGTGAAGAGAGGATTTACGTCGTTGCGGGTGGATGCCACGGCTCCGTAGAGGGGATTCTCGATACACCAACGGCCCAGCGTCGTATCGTGCTCTGCATTGAACTGCTCGGAGGCCTTGTCGCCATCACGATACTTCAACACCCTCCATTGCGGAGCATCTATGCCGGCATCCGAGATTACGACGGGCTGTGAGGCATCTATACGGTTGTTCCAATCCTTCGTCGCCCACTTGCCCAAGAGCTCCTCCATCGGCTCGATATAGACCCTCTTTTGGCGGGTGTCGGTGTATATCGCCAGATTGAACATCTGTCGCACGGCATCCAGCAGGTCTATCAGCCAAATGTTGTTGTGGGTTATATCCTTGAAGGTCACCGTGGAGCCGTAGCCGGGGGTGGTGGAGAAGTATGGCTGCAAGGAGCACCCCGTTCCCAGCGTAATCTCCATACCCGGGTCGGCACCGCCGAAGAATATCTTGTCGAAGTAGAACATCTCTCCGGCGTACATCTGCTGTGGTGGGATGCGCAAATCGACACTCACCTGCTTTGTGCCACTCTCGGGGATGAACGACTCGTATAGAGTCCAATCTCCCTCGTATGGCACGTATGAGCCTCCCTCCAACCTCTCGCAGGAGGCGGTAAGACCCTCAGTGTCGGGCATATTTACTATCGTGCTTTGCGCCGTGGCAACTAGCGTGGAGCATACGTTGCCACTCTGGTCTTTGATGGTCAATCGGTACTGTTCGCCCGCCGCAAAGTCGAAGATGAAGAGCTTGTAGCTGCCCGCTGCCGCAATCCTCTCTCGGAAGTCGATGTAGGTGTTCGTCAGCGCAAAGTCGAGCGATACGCCGGAGAGGAACTCCACCTTGTCGAAGCCTTTGAGTCGCTCTCGGGAGAGGATTCTGAACGGCGTTTCGTACTCCAAGTGGAGGATAAATCCCACGTTCATCGCCGATGGCGGCGAGAAGCAGATGTAGCCATACTCGTCCGTGAAGAAGACATCGTTATTGACGAAGGTGTCCGACATCGTTTTGCCGTTACAATCCACAGCAAGCGGGTTGGCGGTATCGACGACGTTGCCCACCGAGTAGTTCAGCACGCCCGGCGAGGCGAAGACCCTGCCGAGGGAGTCGGCCGAGGCTGTAACGGGAGCCTGACGACGTGCTCGAAAGGAGGCTTTTGCTCGCTGTGCGTAGGTGTCGGCGGAGGAGTACTCGCCACTGAAATAGAGCGAGCGGAAGAGCTCCGAGTCGAAGAACTCACTCTCCACCGTGTAGCCCTCCTTGGTGAATATTCGCTCCACGACCGCCTTGACCGAGATGAAGGGGTGGTAGTCATCTATGGTCATAATGTGCTCGTTGGGGATGGTGGCGGAGGTGTAGGTTGCGCTGTATCTGTTGCGACTGACGGGCAGGAAGCGCACCGCCTGCTCCCCCTCCCAGCTCTTGGCAATCTCGTCGTGCGTGAGCCTCATCGAGAACTCTATGCCGCAGTCACGCACCTTGTCGTGTGCCGCCTGCTTTGCCCACTCGGCACCGCCGCCGGTGATGCGGATGCGGTAGCGGAGGTCGCCGCCCCGCTCGGATTGGCATTGGAGCAGATTTGCCGTACCTTCGAGGAGCGTGGAGCCATCGACGACGATGCGGGCGGTGTGTTGCTCGGCGTTGAATCGCTTCGTGGCGTAGAGGTGGCCCGACCGGCCGAAGATGGAGATGTTTGACGGCGTGCCCTTCAACTCCAACTCGATGGTTCGGCCCGAGCGTGCGCTCTGCACGTTGCGGAGGTTCGACGAGGAGATGTCGAGCGGAATGTCTATCTGCTGCGGAACATCGCACTCGATGTTGTCTATGAAGAGGCGAATCATACGCAGGCCTCCTTTCTGTCGGTCACGACATCTATCTCAATGTGCCCGGGTTCGTTGAAGAGGCTGCATTTCAGGGCAACATCGACAACCCTTGTGCGGTACTGCCCGGGCGATATGCACCACACCTCGGATGCTGCCAGAATCTCGGAGAGAGCACTCAGCGTGCTGCGGGGCTCGAAGTCCGAGATGAGGTGCTGCTGCTTGACGAGGCTGCCGTCCAGCACCTTCTCGACGTTGTTCTTTGTCAGCGTCAGGTTGCGTGAGGCGGCGACGGAGAGGTGTGTCGCCACGGGGAAGGTGTAGTGCTCGATGCTGCCCGTGGTGGTGCGCCACGCTATGCGCATACCCGTCGTGCGCTTGGGCAGAAGCGTGTATGAGAACTGCTCCACATACTCGTCGTCGCAGCAGATTTCGATTGTGGCGGTGGTAGCCTCTGCCGAGAGGTACTGCGTGGCAAAAATCAGGTGCGAGACACCGGTTATCGCCGTGTTGGTCAGCGTCACGTCGTCGCCCGCATCGGTGGTTATGCGGGCGGAAATCTCCGCACCCACGTAACTATATACGGCGATGTTGTCGTACTCGCCCGTCGAGATGGTGCGCTCCTTTGCAAGGGTTGTTGTCAGGAAGGGCATCTCGTCGGAGAGGTAGCCGTTAGAGGATACCCGCACCGAGGAGGATGAGCACTGCGGGGTTGTCTCGCCCTGACGGTATAGTTCGACGTGGTATAGCCCCGTGGCGATATTCTGGAAGCGACTCTTGCCGACATTTACGGGGGTGAGAGCATTCGGCTTGGGGATGTATGGGGCGATGTCGATGGTGCCGGAATATACGTTCTTGACTTGCAGACGAGCCACCTCGGCCCGAGATAGGTCGTTGATGATTACGGCCTCGATGTCGCACGTCTGCTCGCAGCAGAAGTCGAATGGCAGACCACTGCTTATCGGGGTAAAATCAGAGGGGGTTGTTTCAAAATACATATCGGGGAGTTTTGGGTTAGAAGAAGCAGGTTACGATGCAGGTTGCCGTTATTGCCACATCCCCCGATACGCTTAGTTTCAGTGTCGAGGGGGTGAAGCAGATATCCTCGACGGCGACGACGTAGCTCTCGTTGGAGAGTGAGGTGAGGATGTCGAGCACATCGTTTTCGAGCGTGTCGAGCAACGTAACTCGCTCTGCGTGGGAGAGTTTTGCGCCGCCTTGCAGGGCGTGGAGCGTTAGCGAGTGCGAGATTTTGCCGTGCTTGTGCCCCTCGATGCTTAGGAATTTCGGGTGCAGCATAACGATTGTCGGCTTGGTTGATGCGAGTGCAGGGAGGTACTCCGCAGATGCGGTGTGGAAGTCGTAGCCTTTGGATGAGGCGAGCCCCTGCACCGCCGTTGAAAGTGATTGGCGGTTCATAGTGCAGAAAAGTTGATAAGTTTGTTGAGAATGTGTTGATAGTCGAGAATAACTCCCGCTATCGCCTACATTGTCTGTGATTTGTTTTGTTGATAAGTTTTTCGACAATGAAAGATTTTGTGTCGAAAACTGCCGGGCGAACACCCAATTGACGGTGCAAATATATAACTCCGAAAAGCCGTTTGTCAAGAGGTACAGCCGAAAATTTTTGCCACCCCACCGCCGCACTCTCTGCAAATGCTTTGATTATAGAGGGTTGTGTCGAGAAAGAAAATCCGATTTTTTCTAAAAATATTTGTATCTTTGCCCGAAGTAACAGAATTACGGAATAAAAATAAGAGGTAATGAATATCGTTAAGAGGTTGTATGATTGGGTGCTCTCGTGGAGCGAATCACGCTGGGGAACACTCGCCCTGTTTGTGTTGGCATTTGCCGAGTCGTCGTTCTTCCCCGTGCCGCCCGATGTGCTGCTCATCGCACTCTGTATAGGCACCACCGCCAAGTCGTTCCGATATGCCGCCGTATGCCTTGTGGGTTCGGTGCTCGGTGCTTTGGCGGGCTATGCGCTGGGTTTCTTTGCGTGGCAGACCCCATCGGGAGAGTTCACCGCCTTGGCAAACTTCTTCTTCAACCACGTATTCTCGTTGGAGAAGTTCAACGATGTTAAGGCTCTCTATGACCAGTACGACTTCTGGGTGGTATTTACGGCGGGATTCACGCCGCTGCCATATAAACTGTTTACCATTGCCGGCGGTCTGTTCCATATCAATATACCGATGTTTATCGTCGCCTCCATTATCTCGCGAGGCCTGCGCTTCTTCCTCTTTGCAGGTCTGATTTGGAAGTTCGGCGCACCGATAAAGAGCTTCATAGACAAGTATTTCAATATTCTGGCCATCGCCTTTACGGTGCTGCTTATCGGTTCCTTCTGGCTGGTCGGTAAGTTGCTGTAAGGGATGAAGCACTACGCACTCATAGGTCGTCCGCTCGGACACTCCGCATCCGCCGCCTACTTCTCTGCCAAGTTTGCGGCCGAGGCGATAGATGCCGACTACTCGCTGTGCGAGTTGGCGGATATTGCCGAGGTGGAGTCGTTGCGGGGTCGGCTGTCGGGGATGAATGTCACCATACCTTACAAGAAGGCTATCATCCCATACCTTGCGTCAATCAGCGAGGAGGCGAGGGGTGTCGGTGCCGTGAACTGCGTGAAGTTCGACTCGGAGGGTGCTATGCACGGCTATAATACCGATGTTGAGGGTATCCGTGCCACGCTGTCCCGCTTTGGCGATTTGAGAGGCAGGCGGGCTCTGGTGCTGGGTAGCGGTGGCGCAGCGGCGGCAGTCCTCTACGTGCTGCGAGAGTGCGGTGTGGAGTGCTGTACGGTCTCCCGCTCGGCGGAGCGTGGCGACGTGACCTACGAGCAGATTACTCCGGCGACCTTGCAGGAGTACCACATCATCGTCAATGCCACGCCTACGGGTATGTATCCACATACGGACGAGGCACCGCAGTTGCCATACGAGGCACTCGGCGAGGAGCACATACTCTTTGACCTTATATATAATCCCGACCCCACGGAGTTTCTGTTGCGGGGCGCAGCGCAAGGGGCAAAGACGGTAGGAGGCAGCGAGATGTTTCGCTGTCAGGCAGAGGCCTCATGGCGCATCTGGAACAGGATGTAACTATCTGTTTCTCAATAGAGCCTCGGCTTGCTCGGCATCCTTCTTCGGAACCACAAGTTCGGAGGGTACCACACTCGGATAGAGGGTGGACATATACTCGTTACGAATCTCGGCATCAATGCCGGCGCAGACGAGGATACTCTTCGCCATTTCGGCTTCCAGCGACGTGTTGTACTCGGCTACAACAACCCATTCTTCTACCTGCATAATTCTGAGTTTTAGGTTTGTAAGGTAAAATTAGAGATTTTGTTTGAAAATTGCAACTATCACGCCACGAATAATCGAAAAATCTTCATATATTTGTAAGCGATAACACTCGATTATATTATGTACGACTTTGTCCATCTTCACGTTCATAGCCAATACTCGATATTGGATGGCCAAGCAAGCATCAAAAGGCTTGTGGATAAGGCTATTGCAGACGGTCAGCGAGGCTTGGCCGTCACCGACCACGGCAATATGTTCGGCATAAAGGAGTTTTGGAACTATGTCTGCAAGAAGAACGACGAGAAACATAAGCGCATAAAGGGGTTGAAGGGGCTGCTCGACAAGATGATGAAGCTCTCGACGGAGCAGGAGTCGCTGTCGGGGTACCTCGACTCGTTGCGGGCCGAGGAGAAGCAGACCCGTGAGCGTCTGGATGCGCTGAAAGAGGCTGCGACAATCGAGGATGCCGAGGCATACGACTCCCTGAAAGGACGTATCGCCGAGGTGGAGCAGATGGAGCAGGAGTTCGGCTTCGATGCCGTGAAGGGGCGTGAGAAGATTATCGCCGAGGAGGCTGTGCCCGACTTCAAGCCTATCTTGGGCTGCGAGGTCTATGTGGCCCGCAATGGTATACTCTCCAAGTCGGAGAAGAGCGACCAGAGCGGTTGGCACCTCATCCTGCTTGCAAAGAATCTCAAAGGCTATAAAAACCTTATCAAGATAGTTTCGAAGGCGTGGACTGACGGCTACTACTACCGTCCACGTACCGACCGTGCCGAACTGCAAAAGTACCACGAGGGTCTTATCTGCTGCTCGGCGTGTCTGGGTGGCGAAGTGCCAAAGCGTATCAACGAGGGTGACTTGAAGGGTGCCGAGGAGGCGGTGCTTTGGTACAAGGAGCTCTTCGGAGAGGACTACTACTTGGAGTTGCAACTGCATAAGGCGACCGTCGAGCGGGCCAACCACGAGGTCTATCCGTTGCAGGTGGAGGCCAATAAGCATATTGCGGAGTTGGCGGCCAAGCACAACATAAAACTCGTCTGCACCAACGACGTTCACTTCATCGACGAGGAGGATGCGGAGGCGCACGACCGCCTCATCTGCCTGAATACGGGGCGTGACCTCGACGACCCGAAGCGAATGCTCTACTCGAAGCAGGAGTGGATGAAGACCCGTGCCGAGATGAGCGAGCTCTTTGCGGAGTACCCCGAGGCGTTGGAGAATACGGTTGAGGTCTGCGAGAAGGTGGAGCACTACTCCATAGACCACAACCCGATTATGCCTATGTTCGAGATTCCTGCCGAGTTCGGTACGGAGCAGGAGTATCGTGCCCGCCTCACGGAGAAGGATTTGTTCGACGAGTTCACGCAGGACGAGAATGGCAATGTGGTGATGGACGAGGCCTCGGCGCAGAAGAAGATTGATAAGCTGGGAGGCTACGACCGCCTCTACCGCATCAAGTTCGAGGCGGACTACCTCGCCCACCTGACAATGAAGGGCGCAGTCAAGCGCTATGGCGACCCGTTGAGTGACGAGGTGGCCGAGCGACTCAAATTTGAGTTGCATATTATGAAGACTATGGGTTTCCCGGGCTACTTCCTTATCGTGCAGGACTTTATCGCTGCGGCACGAGAGCAGCTGGGTGTGTGGGTAGGCCCCGGCCGTGGCTCTGCGGCGGGCTCCGCTGTGGCATACTGCCTCGGCATCACGCAGATAGACCCTATAAAATACGACCTGCTGTTTGAGCGATTCCTCAATCCCGACCGTATCTCGCTTCCCGATATCGATATCGACTTCGATGACGAGGGTCGTGACCGAGTGCTGGATTGGGTGACGAAGAAGTACGGCAAGGAGAAGGTTGCCCACATCATCACCTACGGTACGATGGCTACCAAGATGGTGTTGAAGGATGTTGCCCGAGTGCAGAAGTTGCCTTTGCAGGAGTCGGATGCCCTCTGTAAGTTGATTCCGGAGCGCATCCCCGACCCGAAGAATAAGGAGAAGATGTTGAAGGTCAACTTGAAGAACTCCATCGCAGCCGTGCCGGAGTTGCAGGCGGCAGCCAACTCGGATGACCCGATACTGCACGACACCATCAAATACGCCCTTCGCTTGGAGGGCAACGTGCGTGGTACGGGCACCCACGCCTGCGGTACCATCATCTGCCGTGACGATATTACCGATTGGGTGCCGGTATCTACCGCCGACAATAAGGAGACGGGCCAGAAGATGCTCGTGACGCAGTACGAAGGCTCCGTTATTGAGGATACGGGACTTATCAAGATGGACTTCCTCGGGTTGAAGAACCTTACCATTATGAAGGATGCCGTCGAGAATATCAAGCGAATAAAGGGCGTGGAGGTCGATATCGACCACATCCCTATTGACGATAAGACGACATATAAACTCTACTGCGAGGGTCGCACCGTCGGCACGTTCCAGTTCGAGTCGGCGGGTATGCAGAAGTACCTGCGAGAGTTGCAGCCGAGTGTCTTCGAGGACCTTATTGCGATGAATGCACTCTATCGTCCCGGCCCTATGGACTATATTCCGGACTTTATTGCCCGCAAGCACGGCCGCAGCCCTATCGTCTATGATATCCCGATAATGGAGAAGTATCTGAAAGATACCTACGGCATTACGGTATATCAGGAGCAGGTGATGCTCTTGTCACGTCTGCTCGGCGGCTTCACACGAGGCGAGGCGGATACCCTGCGAAAGGCTATGGGTAAGAAGATTCGCTCGAAGCTGGATGAGTTGCGTCCGAAGTTCCTCAAAGGCGGTGTTGCCAACGGCCACGACAAGAGTGTGTTGGAGAAGATTTGGAAGGATTGGGAGGCCTTCGCCTCATACGCCTTCAACAAGTCGCACGCAACCTGCTACTCGTGGGTGGCATACCAGACCGCATACTTGAAGGCCAACTTCCCGTCGGAGTATATGGCGGCGTTGCTGTCGAGCAACCTCAACAACATAGGCACGCTCACGACGTATATGAGTGAGTGTAAGCATATGGGCATCAAAGTAATGGGCCCGGATGTCAATGAGTCTATGCAGCGCTTCTCGTCAAACAAGCAGGGCGATATCCGCTTCGGTTTGGCGGCGATTAAGGGCGTGGGCGAGGCGGCGGCACTCTCCATAATCGAGGAGCGAGAGAAGAATGGCAACTACAAGGATATCTATGACTTCTTCGAGCGAGTGAACTACTCGGTGGTAAACCGCAAGTGTCTGGAAAATATCGCTTACGCAGGAGGTTTTGACTCGCTGTGCGACATCTCCCGCTGTAAGTTCTTCGCTCCCGATGAGCGTGATGCCTCGGGGTTGAACTTCATCGAGCAGATGATGCGCTACGGACAGCGATTCATCGCCGAGAAGCTCAATGCACAGCAGAGCCTCTTTGGTGGCGGCCTGCACGTCGATTTGCAGAGGCCTACGGTGCCCGTATGTGCCGAGTGGCACCGCCTCGTATGGCTGAACAAGGAGAAGGATGTTATCGGAATGTACCTCTCGGAGCACCCGCTCGACGAGTATAAGCTCATCTTGCAGAAGATGTGCAACACGAGCATCAGCCAGATGAACGACCTTGCGGCGCTCGATGGCAAGGAGATTGTTATTGCCGGAGTTGTTACGGCGGTGCAACACCTCACCACCTCCGATGGCAAGCAGCAGTTTGGCGTGATGACGGTCGAGGATTATAGCGGCGAGGAGAAGTTCCGCCTCTATGGTAAGGATTATGAGCGATTCCGCCCGATGATGTTCGAGGGCTACTACCTCCTGATTCGTGGCCGTGTTGTGATTTCTACCTTCTATAAGAAGGAGGATGTCAATCGTGAGAACCCTACAACCAGAATAAGGTTCAACATCTCGACGATGACACAGCTTAATGAGGTGGCGGAGAGCATCAAGGCTCTGACGCTGACCATCCCTACCGAGATGATTACCAAGGAGTTCATCGCCTCGCTGACGAGTGTGGCGAAGCACTCACGAGGCACCGCTGCGCTCAACCTGCAACTCAACGATTTGGAGGAGGGTGTGGGGTTGAAACTGCACGCCAAGAAGCGCAAGGTGAAGCTGACGGAGGAGTTCAAGGAGTTTATCGAGCAGTACAACCTCGAATACGATATTGCATAACAATTTATACACATAAAAACAAAAACGCTATGGCTATTAAAATTTCAAATGAGAACTATGAGGCTCTGCTGGGCGACAGCAAGCCGTTGGTAATTGATTTCTGGGCAGAGTGGTGTGGCCCTTGCCGCACGATTGCTCCTATCGTTGACAAACTCTCGGAGGAGTATGGCGACCGTGTCAATATCGGCAAGTGCGACGTAGATAGCAACGACGATATCGTGGCATTCTACCGTGTGCGCAACATCCCTACGCTTGTCTTCGTTAAGGGTGGTGCCGTTGTGGATAAGCACGTTGGCGCAATCAGCAAGAATGACCTGCGTGCCAAGATTGAGGCCCTGCTCTAATTTGTTGTCTGACAATGAAAAAGGCTGTTTAACGCAATGTTAAACAGCCTTTTTCGTTCTCTCCTCTCGGTTACTTCTGTCGGAAGTATATCTGCAAAGGTACGCCGGAGAAGTCGTACTGCTCTCGGATGTGGTTTTCGAGGAAGCGACGATAGTTCTCGCGTATGTACTGCGGCAGGTTGCAGAAGAATACAAACTGCGGCGTAGGTGTCGGCAGCTGCATCGCATACTTGATGCGGATATACTTGCCTTTGGTCGATGGTGGAGGTGTCTCCTCGATAATCGGCAGGATGAAGTCGTTGAACTCCGAGGTAGGGATTCTGCGGCTACGTGACTTGCAGACACGTATTGCCGTCTGCAACACCTCCAAGATGCGCTGCTTGTGCAGTGCCGAGGTGAAGATAATCGGAATATCGTTGAACGGGGCGAGCTTCTTTTCGAGGAACTCACGCCACTCCTTCATCGTATTGTTGTCCTTCTCGACCAAGTCCCACTTGTTGACCACGATGACGCACCCCTTGCGGTTGCGCACGATGAGGTTGTGGATGTTGAGGTCTTGCGATTCGAGGCCCTGCTGTGCATCGAGCATCAGCACACAGACATCCGAGGCCTCTATGGCACGTATGGAGCGCATCACGGAGTAGAACTCCAAGTCCTCCATCGTCTTGCCCTTCTTACGCATACCCGCCGTATCTACCAGATAGAAATCCATACCGTACTTGTTGTATCGGGTGTGGATGGAGTCACGTGTTGTGCCGGCGATGTTTGTCACGATGTTGCGCTCCTCGCCAAGCAGGGCGTTGGTCATCGACGACTTGCCGACATTCGGACGGCCCACGATGGTTATGCGAGGCAGGTCTTCGAGCTGGTCTGCCGTGCAATCCTCGGGCAGGTGGCGCAGAATCTCATCCATAAGGTCGCCGGTGCCACTTCCCGACATCGAGCTGATGCAGAACGGGTCGCCGAGGCCCAGAGCGTAGAACTCGTGCGAGTTATAGATAAGTTCGTAGTTATCAACCTTGTTGCAGACCAGAATCACACGCTTCTTGGCACGGCGCAAAATCTCGGCCATCATCATATCGAGGTCGGTGACACCGGTGCCCACCTCCACCAGAAAGAGAATCACATCCGCCTCCTCGATGGCGAGCATCACCTGACGACGAATCTCATCCTCGAAGATGTCGTCGCTGTTTACCGAGTAACCTCCCGTGTCGATAATCGAGAACTCCCGACCGTTCCAGTCGGTCTTGCCGTAGTGACGGTCACGTGTTGTACCTGCCGCAGCATCGACAATCGCCTGACGCTGACCCACGAGGCGGTTGAACAGGGTACTCTTGCCCACATTCGGACGTCCTACTATCGCTACCAAACTCATAACTATATCTGTTTTATTGCTTATTTTACGCCTTTATACGGTGGCAAAGGTAGTGCAAATAGTCGGCTCTGCAAAATTTTAGGAAATATTACCTCGCTCTTTTTCGGTCGTTTGCGAAAAAATATTTAATTTTGAGGTTGAATATTGAATTAAATTGGCTTAATATACGTTTTATATTACGATATGGTTCGCAAGTTTCTAATAATAATCGCTTTAATCGCCACGCTGTCAGGGCTGACGGAGGTGTCGGCACAGACCCGACTGCGTACCGAGTGGGGTCTTGTGGCGGGAGGCTCCTATCCCATCACCAAGTTCGATATGGGGGAGTCCACGGCGAGCATCAAGCACCACATAGGGTGGCAGGGAGGTCTGCATATGGCTCTCAAATTCGGAAATACATTTGCCATACAGCCCGAAATCATATACACCTATGCCAAGGTCGATATAAAGGATGCGGAGCACTCGTTTGCTGCGCAGATGAAGACCAATACGTTGCAGATTCCGGTGCTCTTCTCGCTGCGCTTCGGCTCCGTCTTTCGCCTTAATACCGGTCCGGTGCTGACGGTGATGGACAATCCGACGTATAACGACCACAACGGCGAGAAGGTTATGTTTGGTCGCCTCTACCCGACGGTGTCGTATGCCGTGGGCATAGGGCTCTGCCTCTGGCGACACTTTCTCATAGACCTGCGGGCCCTCATAGACCCGCGTACTATAATCCCCTCCGACACGACTAACTATATCTCCTACGACTCGGCAACCGAGGATCGGGAGATTAAATCGACGATTCATAATGTTCAACTGCGTATTGGATACCTTTTTTAACCGATAGCGAATGATGGATACCGAAGGGAAAGAGATATTTATCGAGGGCGTAGATACACGGGAACTCTACGGGGCGAAGAACCTCTACTTGGAGCAGATAAAGGCACTGCATCCGAAGCTGAAAATCATCGCCCGAGGCCACACTCTCAAAGTGCTTGGTGCACGTGGCGACATCGAGCGTTTCGAGCGCCGTATGCAGGGGCTTATAGATTACTACGACCGCTACGGACACATCTCGAAGGAGGTTGTCGAGCAGTCGTTTGCTGCGGGCTTCACCACGGGAGATGCTCCGGCCGAGAGTGCCCCCAAGCGTGATAGCGAGGCGATTGTCTATGGCAACAATGGTGTGATAATCAAAGCCCGCACGGCGAACCAGCGCCGTCTGGTGGAGCTGTACGACAAGAGCGACCTGATTTTTGCCACGGGCCCTGCCGGTTCGGGCAAGACCTATACGGCGATAGCCCTTGCCGTGCGTGCTCTGCGTGACAAGCAGGTCAAGCGTGTCATCCTCACCCGTCCGGCCGTGGAGGCCGGCGAGAAGCTCGGCTTCCTGCCAGGTGACTTGAAGGAGAAGCTCGACCCATACCTGCAACCCCTCTACGATGCCCTCAACGATATGATTCCTGCGGCGAAGTTGCAAAAGTTTATGGAGGACGGCACCGTGCAGATTGCTCCGCTGGCCTATATGCGTGGTCGCACGCTGGATAACGCCTTCGTGATTCTGGACGAGGCGCAAAATACCACACGCTCACAGATAAAGATGTTCCTGACACGTATGGGCCGCAATGCGAAGTTTATCGTCACGGGCGACGTTACGCAGGTCGATTTGCCTCGTCGCAGCGATAGCGGCCTGACACGGGCGATGCAGACTGTGCGTGGCATCGACGGCATAGGCTTCGTGGAGTTCGACCGCTCGGATATCGTGCGACATCCGCTTGTGAAGCATATTGTGGATGCCTTCGACAAGCAGGACAAGTTGGAGAATACGCTGCGTCGGGCAGATAGAGATAGTGAAGAGTCGGTAGAATAAAAGAGTATAAGCTATGAAGAGATTGGCAGGCGTTCTCTCGGCGGGCCTTGCGTTGGTCGGGTGTGGAGAGCAGGCGGAGGTGCCGCAGAGACCCAATATCTTGTTTATAATTGCGGAGGATATGAGCCTCGACCTCGAATGTTATGGCTGCAAGGGTGTTCAGACCCCCAACCTGAACGCTCTGGCTCGGAGCGGTGTGATGTACACCAACGCCCGCTGCTGCTCCTCTATCAGCTCCCCTACAAGGTCGGCGATGATGACGGGACTGCATCAGACCGTGTCGGGTACACACAACCACCGCAGCAACCGCAACACCCCTCTACCGGAGGGTATCCTGCCCGTGACCTCCTACCTGCGTGATGCGGGCTATACCTGCATCTTGGGCCATAAGGATTGCTACGAGAACAAGAATATCGCCGACAACGACGTGCAGAGCAGCCGCAAGATAGACTGCAACTTCCGCTGGGAGAATGTGGGCGAGTACGACGGCAAGACCCGATTCGGGCTCTTCGATAAGCTGCACGAGGTGGAGCCGGAGGATGTGCCGTTCTTCTGTCAGATATCCCTCTACATCACCCACCGAGGCGACCACTGGAACCGTATCCGCCGCTGCTCCGACGACCCTGTCAATCCGCAGCAGGTTGAGGTTCCGCCATATATGCCCGACCACCCTGTCGTGCGCCACGACATAGCCACACTGCTCGACCAGGTGGAGTATATGGACAAGGAGGTGGGTATGATACTCAACGACTTCGAGCAGCGAGGGCTGATGGATAATACCGTCGTCTTCTTCGTCGCCGACAATGGGCGGTGCGACGTGCGAGCCAAGTCGTACCTCTACGAGCCCGGAACACGTGTACCTCTTATCGTGAGTGGCAGGGGTGTCAAGCCGGGGGTTGTGGATGAGCTTGTGAGCGAGCTCGACCTGCCGGCATCGTTCCTCCACCTTGCGGGTGTCGAGCAGCCCGACTACTATCAGGGCAAGGTGCTCGGCGCACTGTTGCCGCCGCAGGAGCAGAGCACTCCGCACGAGTACCTCTACACCGCATCCGACAACTTCGACGACATTATAGAGTGCTTCCGTGCCGTGCACGACAGCCGATATACCTATATCCGCAACTACTTTCCGGAGCACCCATACGATAGGGCGCAGATGTATATGGATTTGCACCGTCCGTCACTCCATATTATGCGCAAACTCAAAGAGCAGGGGTCGCTCAACGCCTCGCAGATGCTCTTTATGGCGCCGACCAAGCCCGTTGAGGAGCTGTACGACTACATCGCCGACCCGCACTGTATCGACAACCTCGCCGAGAAGCCGCACTATGCGGGGGTGTTGGAGCGTATGCGTGGCTATATGGCCGATTGGCAGAGCAAGAATCCCGATTGCGGCCTTGCCGACCGCACGTCACGCCGCCTGACCGACCGATATAAGGAGGAGAATCGCCTGCGCTACTACCTCAAAACCCGCCACCCGAAGGTGTGGGAGGATATCTGTAATGGAATAATCTTCGATGAGTACGACCACTACAAGAGGATGATGAAGGCGGAGCAGAAACAGCAAAGAGAGAATAACGTAAATAAATAATAATTAAAACTTTAAGAGTATGAATAAGGATTTCGGAGCGCTGAAACCTGCGCTTGTATGGAAACATTTTGCAGCCATTTGCAACATTCCGCACCCGTCGCACCACGAAGAGAAGATTCGTGAGTATGTGGTAAACTTCGCCAAGGCTCAGGGCTTGGAGCATAGCGTCGATGATGCGAATAATGTATATGTTTACAAGCCTGCAACCCCCGGTATGGAGGGTAAGAAGGGTGTCATAATGCAGGCACACCTCGATATGGTGCCACAGAAGAATAACGATAAGCTCTTCGACTTCGAGAACGACCCTATCGAGGCCTATATCGACGGCGAGTGGGTTACGGCCAATGGTACAACGCTGGGTGCAGATAACGGTATCGGCGCAGCGGCTATCTTGGCAGTTTTGGAGGATGACAGCATCCCTCACGGCGAGATTGAGGCCCTCTTCACGGCTACCGAGGAGACGGGTATGGATGGTGCCTTCGGATTGAAGGGCGGCCTGCTCAAAGGCGACATCCTGCTGAACCTCGACTCCGAGACCGAGGGCGAGCTCTATGTGGGCTGTGCGGGTGGTCTGGATGCGAACATCACCCTCCCTTATACGGCTGTGGCGACTCCGCAGGGGTATAAGGCCTACCTGTTGGAGGTCAAGGGTCTGAAAGGCGGACACTCCGGCATACAGATTGGCTACCAGAGAGCAAATGCCAATCGAGAGTTGTTCCGCATATTGCTGCATAGCGACCTCTCGCTGCTGCTCGCCTCGGTAGATGGCGGTGGCCTGCGCAATGCTATCCCTCGTGAGGCGGTGGCTACGGTGCTCGTCAAGGAGGCCGATGCGGCGAGCTTCGAGGCAGAGGTGGCGGCACACGAGAAGGTGGTCGCTGCCGAGTACGACGGCATCGAGGATGGTGTATCTATCACCGTGACCCCTACGGAGGTGCCTGCGGAGGTTATCCCTGCGGAGGTGGCTACGGCGTTGGCAAAGGCTGTCGTAGGTGCGCCTAACGGCGTTGTCAAGATGTCGGTGGCTATGGAGGGTCTGGTGCAGACCTCATCAAATTTGGCACGTGTGGTGTCAAATGGCGAGTGCGTGAAGATTCAGTGCCTGCTCCGCAGCTCGGTGAACAGCGAGAAGCACGCTCTGGGCGAGGCTATCAAGGGAGTCTTCGAGTTGGCGGGTGCTACGGTAGAGCTCTCCGGCGATTATGACGGCTGGAAGCCGAATATGGCATCGCCTATCTTGAAGGCGATGACCGACTCTTACGAGGCTCTGTATGGCTGCAAACCTGCGGTTATGGCTATCCACGCAGGCTTGGAGTGCGGTATCATCGGTGGCGTATATCCTAATCTGGATATGATTTCGTTTGGCCCGACAATCTGCTACCCTCACTCTCCGGATGAGAAGGTTGAGATTGCTTCCGTGGCAAAGTTCTACGACTTCCTGCTCCACACGCTGAAAAACGCACCTGAGAAGTAGTATGGAACAGGAGCAGAGAGTGGGCAAGGAGTGGTTCGTCATCGTCAATCCCGTGGCCGGAGGTGGCCACGGGCTGACGGACTATCCGCAGATAGCCAAGTTGTTGCGTGACCATAACGTGGAGCATACGTCGGTATTTACCGAGCATAAGTTCCACGCTACGGAGCTCGCCGTGGAGGCTGTTCGTCGAGGCTTCCGACGCATTATCGTCGTGGGTGGTGACGGCACGCTGAACGAGGTGGTCAATGGTCTGTTCATCCAGAGCGAGGTGGAACCAAATGATATCCTGCTGGCGGTCATTGCCGTAGGTACGGGCAATGACTGGGTGCGCTCCTTCGGCACGCCGTTGCACTACTCCGAGGCTATTCATGCCATCTGCGAGGAGCACTCCTTCCTGCAAGATGTTGCAAAGGTGACATATACGGAGTCGAAGTTCCGACAGACACGCTATATGGCCAATGTTGCCGGTGTGGGCTTCGATGCCTACGTCATCTCGATATTTAACCACTGGAAGGCAAAGGGTTACAATGGCCGCTGGCTCTACTTGTTGAGCATCGTGCGGGCCTTCTTCGCCTATAAGTCGTCGGGTATGCGCATTGAGCTGGATGGCGAGGAGATATATAACAACCTGCTGTTCAGTATCGCCCTCGGAATCTGTAAGTATAATGGCGGCGGTATCCAGCAGTTGCCTCACGCCGTGGCGAATGACGGGCTTATTGACCTCACGCTGATTAAGCCGGTGCATTGGTGGCATATCGTCTTCCGTGTCAAGCGACTCTTCAATGGCGGCATATACTCGATAGGTCACGTGAAGCACGCACAAGGCTCCCATGTTCGCATCCTCTCCGTGCCGCCGGCAATGTTGGAGTGCGATGGCGAGCGAATGGGCGAGACTCCGATAGATATCGAGGTGGTGCCTCACGCAATAAGGGTTGTTGTTACCAAGGAGTTTCTGGCGGAGCATAAATAGTGGGTGTTTGCGGCTTATTGGTCAAAATTAGTAGATAAAATCGGGGCAATCGATTGATTTTTATATATTTGCACTATTTGCGTTAGAAATGGATAAAAAGTTTGCCCAAAATGTGGGCATCGCACCCTCGTCAAAGATGGTTTTAACGGGG
>JAFULF010000035.1 GCA_017483225.1 Alistipes sp. | reverse complement strand
CAACGCTGTGAACTCCGCCAAATGCCCTTACGGACCACATCAGAACTCCCGCAACGAGAGCACCTTTTTGTCCATAATAATTATAAATACTGCAAATATACTATATCTCAGATATTTACCCCCTTTCGCAGGTCTCTTTTTGACCATTAAGCCCAAATCTTGTGAGGGTGGCTGCCTCCCGGCCCGTTTTGGAGTATTTAGCGCAGATGCGGCAGTTGAGGATTGCGGCTTTCAATTCTTATGTAATCGTGGGTCGAACGTTCGCCGCAGTCGAGAGGGGACCGCGGCGGAGGTTGTTGCAACCGTAGATTGTTGGGGTTGGGAAATAGCGGCCGAAAGCTTGTTTTCGTGCCAATAATTTCCAAGCACAAGAATTTGCGCAAGCAAACGACAACCGTAGCGCAGATAAGTCGGCCGAGGAGCCACCGAATCGTCTGACCCCGGCTCCGGGTCAAACGGCTTGCTTTGCACATAGGCAAAAAAAAGAGAGAAACTCACGTTCCTCTCTTAGTACCCGGAGCCGGGGTCGAACCGGCACAGGGGTGAACCTACTGGTGTTTGAGACCAGCGCGTCTACCGATTCCGCCATCCGGGCGTGCTCTGCACTGATGCATTAGCGACTGCAAAGGTAGAAATTATTTTTTTATTTCCAACAATGATTAAAAAAAATGTGTAATTTTGTTTGACAAACCGCTAAAACTTCAACTAAAATTTAAAGAGTCAAAGGTATGAGTATGGAAGATATTGCTCTGGCAGGCAGGTTCAATCCGCTGCGCAGGGTGCTCACGTATGATGTGTTTGACAAGGGCTTCAACGGCTGGATGGTGCTGATGCCTAATTTTACCGAGGGGCCCGACTTTGATGTTCCGCCGACGAAGGTGAACAAGGACCAGTGGCCGCCTGTGATGCTCTCCTCGGCGACCTATCGTTTTCCGGGCACGCACGGCTCAATGTCGGGCACATACAGCCTGAAACTCTCGACACGCCCCGTTGCCAACCCCTACAATATGCCTCCGGCACCCGGCTCTATGGGCCACGCCATCAAGCGTCTCTCGTTCTTCGACCCCGAGGCGCAGTATCTGCAAGTGGAGTGCTGGTTTGCCTACACTGCCGAGCAGGATGTGGTAGATGGCGAGGGCGAGCAGCCGGGGCTCCACGAGAACTCTATCCGAGCCTTTGGCATCGGCTCCGACACGCAGGATGACCACAACCGCTTCTTCTGGGGTGTGCGCTACCTCAATGCCGTGGATGGTCGCCCGATGCGTAAGTGGCAGTATATCTCGGCAACCCCGGGCACGGATAAGGATTGGGCCTTCGGACAGGATGGCGACTGGTGTAAGTGGGGTGTTGACCCGTGGTGGTTTGGCCACCGCTCGGGGGATGGCACCCACGCAGGGTATAAGGATGTGCCGGGAGGCGTGCAGAATCTGGTGTATAACGAGACCGACTGCAAGATTAACTGGCAGTATCTGCGCTTGAAGGTCGATGTCAAGCGTAGGGAGTATGTCGAGGTGCAGTGCCAGAATAAGGTTTTTGACCTGCGAGGCACGCCGATAACCACGGTGGATAAGTATCGCCGTATCGACGGATTAGTGAATCCGGTGATTTGGGTCGAGGCCGACACCTCCCGCCGTGTATTCCTGTATGTAGATTCGTTTGTTGTGTCACAAGAGTAATGTATTGACTATGAAACAGTTTTATGCTGCGCATCTGGAACATAAGCGCACCTTTGCGGAGAACTTCGAAACCCACCCCTATGAGTGCGGTTGGGCCGATGAGGCGATATTTTTCATCAACATAAACCGTGTGTCGGGCGAGTCGGCGGAGCTGCGTGCGAGGGTGCAGATTTCGCTCGACGGCGTGCATTGGGCCGACGAGGGCGTGCGCTTCGAGCCGATGCACGAGGCGGGGCTTTACTTCGTGAAGGTCAGCCACTTCGGCAACTACCTGCGTCTGGCTGTCGAGGTGCAGGGCGAGTTCGACTTGCAGATACAGATTGCCTGCAAGGGGTAGCTGTCACCCCCCCCCTTATGGTGTTGAGCCCTGACGGGATTTTTACTCCCGAGCAGGGCTTTTTTTATATTTTGTATAAGAGAGTTTTGCGTATTAAATATTTTATTCGTACATTTGCACGCTCTTTCCGGATAATCCGGCGAGAGTTAAATTAAAAACAGTATTAACAAAATGAAAGTCTGCGAAATTACAGGTAAGGTTGCCGTAGTGGGAAACAATGTTTCGCACTCGAACCACAAGACCAAGCGCACGTTCAGCCCAAATCTGCGTACAAAGCGTTTCTGGTCGGAGGAGGAAGGTCGTTGGATTACTCTCAAAGTGTCCGCAGCCGGAATCAAAACAATTAACAAGAAGGGACTTGCAGCTGCTCTGAAAGAGGCTGCCGCTCCGAAAAAGGTTTACTAAAAATTTTAAGTCGAAATGGCAAAGAAAGGTAACAGAGTTCAGGTGATTCTCGAATGCACCGAGCAGAAGGAGAGCGGCGTACCAGGTATGTCTCGCTACATCACCACCAAGAACAAGAAGAACACCCCAGAGCGTTTGGAGCGCAAGAAGTACAATCCGTACTTGAAGAGGGTTACATTGCATCGTGAAATTAAATAATTGTAGTGCGTTATGGCAAAGAAAGTAGTCGCAACACTCAAAACCGGTGTAGGTAAGCAGTTTACCAAGTGCATCAAGATGGTTAAGTCGGAGAAGACCGGCGCCTATATTTTCAAGGAGGCTATCGTTCCGAATGACCAGATTGCGGAGTTTATGAAATAATATGCTCCGTTGTATTTAAGAGTCTGCTCTTAATACAAAAGGCTTTTCCGAGAGGAGAAGCCTTTTGTGTGTTTATATTGTATATATATAAGTATAGGGTCACGAGCCGTCGCCTCGCCCGAATGACGACACGAAAAAAGGGGTTGCAGTGTGAATGCAGACCCCTTCCTCAACAAAACATTATAAGAGACACACTATTTGAAGTTTTTAGTGCCGAATTTATGTCGGATGCGGAAGACCTCCCCCTCATCCGTAGTACAAAAGTAATATCGGGATTTGATATGAAAAAATAAATTCAACGAACAGGTGGCAATATTCAATAAACGAACACTTTTTGTAAATGAACAACACGTCGGTTTCTGCTTTTTTTGAGATTTACCCCCGTTGGTGGTGTGTAAATCCCCGAATTCTTTCTATCTTTACGAAAAATTAGAACTATGCCTGCTCGCTATGCCGATATTGTCCTGCCGTTGGCTCAACCTGCCTATACGTTCAGCGTAGGCGATGTTGAGGGTGTCGCCGTGGGTGATGCCGTGACGGTGCAGTTTGGCGCAAGGTCGATATATACGGGCATAGTGCTGCGCCTGCACGACACGCCACCCCAAGGGGGCCGTGCGAAGCCTATTCTGGCACGCCTCTATGAGCGCCCTCTGCTTCCTGCGGAGCATATCCGCCTCTGGGAGTGGATTGCCGACTACTATATGTGCAGCATCGGCGAGGTTATGCGTGTGGCGCTGCCGTCGCTGATTAAGAGCCACGCCCTCTCGGATGAGGATTACCACCCCTATACGCCACGCACGGTGAAGTTCTTGCGCCTGAATGAGGCGTTTGACGACGAGCCGATGATGGAGCGTATGAGCCGTCGTGCACCACGTCGCTATGCCGTGGTCGAGCAACTGCGCTCGGCGGGTGGGGAGCTGCCCCGTAGTGCCGTTGCAGCGGATGCGGCGCAGGTTGCTGCGCTCGTGAAGGCAGGCATCGTGGAGGTTGTGGAGAGGGAGGCCTCGGCGACGGAGGATGTAGCCTCCGAGCGGCGGCTGCCCGACCTGTCGCCGGCGCAGAGTGAGGCTCTGCAAGGTGTTCGGGAGGGGTTGAAACAGAGCGCAGTAGCACTGCTTCACGGTGTTACAAGCTCGGGCAAGACGGAGATATATACACACATCATAGACCAGACTCTCGCACGAGGTGAGGATGTCCTCTACCTTGTGCCGGAGATTTCGCTTACGACGCAGCTGGTGTCACGCCTGCGAGGAATGTTTGGCGAGAGGGTGGTGTCGCACCACTCGAAACTTACGCCTGCGCAGCGCACACGTACCTTTATGGAGGTCTCGGCCTCCGATGGCGGAAACCTCGTCGTCGGGGCAAGGTCGGCACTCTTCCTGCCGTTCCGCCGGCTCGGTCTTGTGATTGTGGATGAGGAGCACGATGGAGGGTATAAGCAGAGCGATACGGCACCTCGATACAATGGCCGTGATGTGGCCGTGATGCTCGCCTCGCTCTATGGGGCGAAGTGCCTGATGGGTAGTGCAACACCCTCGTTGGAGAGCTACTCGAATGTTATGCGTGGCAAGTATGCCTATGTGCGCCTGACGGAGCGATATGGCGGCGTGGCGGAGCCGGAGATTATCATCTCGGATACGCTGTGGGCGGTAAAGCGAGGCGAGCGTAAGTCGCACTTTAATAAGGAGTTGCTGGACCGCATAGGGGAGCGTTTAGAGCGTCACGAGCAGGTCATCCTCTTCCAAAATCGACGTGGTTACTCCTCATATATGGAGTGCTCGGAGTGTGGATATACGCCACGATGCGGCAAGTGCAATGTGACACTTACGCCTCACACCTCAAATGGTACTCTGCGATGTCACTACTGCGGTCATACGCAGCAGATTACGCACCTCTGCCCACGCTGTGGCAGGGGCGAGATGCGCCCTATGGGCTTCGGTACGGAGCGGGTGGAGCAGGAGATTTCCCGCCTCTTTCCGCAGGCGAGGGTGATGCGTCTGGATGGCGATACGATGACCTCCGATGGGGCCTGCCGACGAATGATTGAGGCCTTTGCCCGTGGCGAGGCAGATGTGTTGGTCGGCACGCAGATTGTGGCGAAAGGCCTTGATTTCGGACGTGTTACGCTTATCGGTGTGCTGAATGCCGACAACCTGCTCAATGCCCCGGACTTTCGTGCCGTGGAGCGTGGCTGGCAGATGCTTATGCAGGTGGCGGGACGCTGTGGGCGACGTGACCGCCGTGGTGAGGTGGTGGTGCAGACCTCCGACCCTGCACATCCGCTCTTTGGATGGATGCTTGCGGGCGAGTACTCTGCTATGGCGGCGGCGATGCTTGCCGAGCGGCACCTCTTCAAGTACCCTCCATATTCACGCCTTGTGCGCATCACGCTGCGAGATACCGACCCGCAGAGGGTCAGCCGTGCAGCGGTGGAGTTGGCAACCTCCTTGCGCTCGACCTTCGGGCCGAGGGTCGTGGGTCCCGCAACACCTCTGGTGGATTGCGTGCGAGGGTGGCATATCGTCGAGATAATGTTGAAGGTGGAGGTCGAGGCCTCGATGAGTCGTGCCAGAGGATTGGTGCGTCGGGCTGTGGATGCCGTGAGAGGTCGGTCGGAGTATCGTAATACGGTGATAATCTGCGATGTCGATGTTCTTTAATCGGATTAGAAATATCTTGTTCGACCTGCTCTCGCTCTTTTTGCCGAGGGTCTGCATCTGCTGTGGCGAGCTGCTCTCCGAGGCGGAGGTGGAGGTCTGCACGAGGTGCCGCCGTCGGGCTCCGCTTACGCAGATGTGGCAGGAGCCGGAGAATGTTATGATGGAGCGGTTCTACGGCATTGTGCCTGTGGAGCGAGCCTCTGCCTTTATGTGGTACACGCAGGGCAGTCCGTGGCGAAGCGTTATACACTCGCTCAAATATCGTCGTCGCTGGATGACCGCCGTGAGGATGGGCGAATGGTATGCCCATAACCTTGTCGAGGCGGGACTTCTTGCAGATGTGGATGCTATTGTCCCCGTGCCGCTGCATTGGCGACGCAGGGCCCGCCGAGGGTATAATCAGGCGGAGTATATTGCGCTGGGTATGAGTCGTGTGTCGGGCGTTCCGGTGGAGTTCGGGGCTGTTGTTCGAGCCAAGGATAATCCGAGTCAGGCGCAACAATCCCGCTACGTGCGGTGGAGCAATGTCGATAGTATATTTCGGGTGTCACATCCGGAGCGTCTGCGTGGTCGCAGGGTGCTGCTTGTGGATGATGTCTGCACCACGGGAGCGACCATCTCCTCCTGCGCACTCGCCATCGTTGAGGCGTGCGACGGGGATGTTCGGATAGATATGGGTGCCCTTGCTATGCCTATGCCGAGGGCTATGGGTGTGTAGGGTAGTTTTCAAAAGATATCAACAGCGAGGATACGTCATAACACCCCTTCTCGCCTTGAAAAAGTGGGCGTTGGAGGCGTTATAAACAGAGTTTTCAACAGGCGCAGGCGTGCGGATACGTGCGTGCGTTTTGACGTAGCGATAAAAATGCCTAATTTTGTTGTTCGATTTCAAAAAACGAAAAGAGAATGGCAAAGGATTTCAAACCATCACAAAATAACCGAAATGCCTATGCGGCATTGGTCCCCGAGGCTGCCGAGGTCGGTAGCGTGCCACCGCAGGCGGTGGAGTTGGAGGAGGCTATCCTCGGCGCTATGATGCTCGAAAACGACTCGATAACCGTCGTGCAGGAGTTCCTGACTGAGGTCTCGTTCTATACTGAGGAGCACCGCCTGATTTATCGTGCCATAGATGAGTTGGCGCAGTCGGACAAGCCCGTGGACCTCTACACCGTGACCGACCGCCTCAAATCGAAGCGTGAGCTGACCAAGGTGGGCGGTGCGGCATATCTGGCGCAGCTGACCCAAAGGGTCGGCTCGGCGGCAAATGTCGATTTCCACGCACGAATCATTGCGCAGAAGTATGTGCAGCGAGAGCTTATCCGCTCGGCGGTGGAGATTCAGCGCCGCTCGTATGACAGCTCGGTCGATGTGAATGACCTCATCGGCTTTGCCGAGAAGGAGATTCTCGAAATCACGGAGGGCCACGTTAAGCGCTCGGTGCAGAAGTCGTCGGATATCCTCCGCCGTACCATCGAGGAGATTGAGAAGGCGGGAAAGAGCGATTCGAAATATAGCGGTGTATGCTCCGGATTCAAGGATTTGGACAATATAACCCTCGGTTGGCAACCCTCCGACCTTATCATCGTGGCGGCACGTCCGTCGATGGGTAAGACGGCATTCGTGCTCTCGATGGCCCGCAATATGGCTGTGAGCTACAATACTCCCGTGGCATTCTTCTCGTTGGAGATGTCCGACACGCAACTTATGACACGTCTTATCGTCTCGGAGACAGGCTTCGAGGGTACGCTGGTGCGAAGCGGAAAACTCTCGCCCGAGCAGTGGAAGCAGCTCTACGTCGCTACCGAGCCACTCTCGAATGCTCCGCTCTATATCGACGATACGCCGGCACTCTCCATCTTCGAGTTCCGCTCGAAGGCCCGCCGTATGCACGCCAATAACGGCATCAAACTCATCATCATCGACTACTTACAGCTGATGACGGCCGGCAATCAGGGGGCAAATGGTAACCGAGAGCAGGAGGTGGCATATATCTCCCGCCAGCTCAAAGCCATCGCCAAGGAACTCAATGTGCCGATTATCGCCCTCTCGCAGTTGAACCGTACCACGGAATCACGTGGCGGCTCGAAGCGACCACAGTTGAGCGACCTGCGTGAGTCGGGAGCCATCGAGCAGGATGCGGATATCGTGGCATTTATCCACCGCCCTGAATATTACGGCTTTACGACTACCGAGGATGGCCTCTCCACGGCAGGTCTGGCGGAGATTATCCTTGCCAAGCACCGTAACGGAGAGGTTACCGATGTGCGCCTGAAATTCGTCAAGAATCAGGCCCTCTTCGCCGACCTCGACACTATGCAGGCGGCTACCCATCCGCAGCCACAGCCGGGAGAGCAGTACGACGACTACGAGCCGTCGCAGCAATCCTCGGGGTCGCACTTGCAGTCGATGACGGGTGCCGGCGAGTTCAGTGTGCCGTCGGCGATGCCTTCCAATGATATCGCTCCATTCTAACCTCTAAACGACGACGAAATGTTTGCCAAGTGCTATGCGGGTGCTGTGGTGGGTATCCGAGCCGTGAAGGTGACCGTCGAGGTCAATGTTGCTGGCGGAGGGTTGGGCCTCTTCCTTGTGGGCCTGCCCGATAATGCCGTGAAGGAGAGCGAGCAGCGCATACGCTCCGCCTTCCAAAACTCCGACCTGCGGATGACGGCCAAGAAGGTGGTTGTGAATCTGGCTCCTGCCGACCTGCGCAAGGAGGGCTCGGGCTTCGACCTGCCTATTGCCGTCGGTATTCTGGCGGCTACCGACCAAGTGCCGGAGAGCTGCCTGCACGACACGATGTTCGTGGGCGAGCTCTCACTCGATGGCTCTGTGAAGGCCGTGCGAGGGGCTCTGCCACTGACGATTATGGCGAAGGAGCAGGGCCTGCGACGGGTTGTCCTCGCCTCGGAGAATGTCGCCGAGGCGGCAATCGTGGATGGCGTGGAGGTCATAGGTGTCGATACGTTGCGCACCCTGACCGCATACCTTAACGGCTCGCAGGTTCTTCTGCCGGCGACGCCTACACCCCTCTTCCTGACACCACAGCAGGAGAGCCCCTACTCGGAGGATTTTAGCGATGTCAAGGGTCAGCCTCACATAAAGCGAGCCTTGGAGATTGCTGCCGCAGGAGGCCACAATGTGCTGATGATAGGCGCACCCGGCTCCGGTAAGACGATGCTGGCACGTCGCCTGCCGACGATACTCCCGCCGATGACCCTCGAAGAGGCTGTGGAGTGTACCAAGATTCACTCTGTGGCGGGCAAGCTGGGAGGCGAGAGCGGCATCCTGCGCAGTCGCCCCTTCCGTGCGCCGCACCACCTCACGTCGCAGGTGGCTCTGGTGGGTGGTGGACAGTCGCCACAGCCCGGTGAGGTGAGCCTCGCACATAACGGCGTGCTCTTCCTTGACGAGCTGCCCGAGTTTGGCCGCAATGTCTTGGAGGTGCTGCGTCAGCCGTTGGAGGACAAGACGATAACCATATCACGTGCCAAGTATAGCGTCGAGTACCCCTCGAACTTTACTCTCGTGGCGGCAATGAACCCCTGCCCGTGTGGTTACTACAACCACCCGACGAAGGAGTGCACCTGCCAGCCCTACGCCATACACCGCTACTTCTCACGCATCTCGGGGCCATTGCTCGACCGTATAGATATGCATATCGAGGTGACACCCGTAGGCATCGGCGAGATGAACTCCGAGCAGAGGGAGGAGACGAGTGCCGAGATTCGGGAGCGTGTGGTGCGGGCCCGAGAGATTCAGCAGCGACGCTTCAAGGAGGCCGGCATCTACTCCAATGCGATGATGAACAGCCGTATGTTGCGTGAGTTCTGCCCGTTGGAGGCCCCCGTGCGAGCTCTGTTGGAACGTGCTATGGAGCGGCTGAACCTCTCCGCACGAGCCTACGACCGCATAATCAAGGTTGCCCGAACAATCGCCGACCTCGAAGGCGCCGAGCAAATCTCTGTGTCACATATCTCGGAGGCTATTAATTATCGTGCTCTCGATAGGGATAACTGGGGGAGATAAAAATCATTTTAAGGGGCATTTACTGCCTTAACTTGCGTGCGCCACGATGGTCACATACGCCGAGTATGCTCCCACCGTGGCGTACTCGTTAGCGTTGTAACTGCCTCCTTAAAATGATTTTTTTGTGTTGTGCTGGTGGGTAGAAAACCATTTTAAGAGCGATTTGCTTCCGCTACCTCATTCTCGTCAATGGGCAGTACGCCAAGTACAGCCCATCGACGAGCCTATCGGCGAGCGTTGCAACTCATCACTTAAAATGATTTTTAGGGGTTGTGCTGGTGGGTAGGTCGGGCGAAGAAGTTAAAGGCTATTAAGGGAGTTAAGGGATATTAAGGGTTGTTAAGGGTGCGCAAAAAAAAAACGCTACGGACTCTTACAACCTTGCCCCAACCGCCTGCGTTCCCCTTAATAACCTTTAATCGCCTTTAACAACCTTTATCGTTGCGCAAAAGGGAATTTAATGAGTTTAATGAGTTTAAGGAGAATAGCCTTGCGCTCTCTAATCTCTCTAATCTCCCTAATTTCCCTAATGTTGCGCCAAGTCTGTTGGGCCAAGTCTGTTGCGCCAAGCCCGTTGCGCAGCTCCAAAGGAGCGACCTTACTTGACTTTACTTGACCTTACTTGACTTTAAGCCTGCGCAAAGTCGTTGCTACCCCCCTCCCGACCACACCCTGCACACCCACTCCTATCCCTTTCTATCCTTACCGAGTAATTTTATTACTCGTTTCTTGCTATTATGCTTTGAAGTTCGAGGAATAATCCATAATTTTGTAGCTAATATTCGGTAATTGCCAAATTTATGAAGCGAATTATACTTTCAGGAGGTGGTACGGGCGGTCATATTTACCCTGCCGTATCGGTTGCAGAGGCTCTGCGTCGCCGTCTGGGCGAGGATGTGGAGATTCTCTTTGTGGGTGCCGAGGGCAAGATGGAGATGACGCTTATCCCGAAGTTGGGATATCGTATCGTAGGTCTGCCGATTGTGGGTTTGCAGCGACGTTTTGCGTGGAGCAACTTCACGTTGCCGGTGCGACTGCTCGGCAGTCTGCGTCAGGCTCGCACCATCATCAAGAACTTCAAGCCCGACATCGTCGCCGGCTTCGGAGGCTACGCCAGTGCCCCGATACTCTGGACGGCGCAGTGTATGGGCATACCTACCGTGATTCAGGAGCAGAACTCCTACGCCGGCCTTGTGAATAAGCTCGTAGGTGGCTCGGCACGCTCGGTATGTGTGGCGTATGACGGTATGGAGCGTTTCTTCGACTCGCAGAAGATTGTCAAGACGGGAAACCCGCTTCGCTCGGCATTCTCGGCGCAGGATATCTCCCGTGAGGAGGCGTTGGCCCACTATGGCTTCAATGCGGAGTTGCCCGTGGTGCTTGTGGTGGGAGGCTCGCTCGGCACACGCACCTTCAACAATATGATGCGCTCGTGGGTGATGACCCTCGGGGGTAAGGCTCCTGTGCAGGTGATATGGCAGACGGGACGCTACTACGAGGCGGAGATGCGAGCCTTCCTCGACCAGTACCCTACGCAGAACATCTGGCAGGGGGCATTTATCGAGCGTATGGACTACGCATACGCCATCGCCGATGTGGTAATCTCCCGCAGCGGTGCCTGCACCGTGTCGGAGTTGTGTCTGGCGGGCAAGCCTACGCTCTTTATCCCGTCGCCAAACGTGGCGGAGGACCACCAGACCAAGAATGCTATGGCGCTGGTGGAGCGTCACGCTGCACGTATGGTCAAGGACTCGGAGGCGGTGGATTGCGCTATCTCCACGGCGTTGCGTATGGTTTCGGATAAGGCGGAGTTGCAGAAGCTCTCGAAAAATATAGAGAAGCTCGCCATTGCCGACTCGGCGGAGCGTGTGGCGGACGAGATTCTAAAATATGCAAAATAGGGGTTGCCCCGAACTGAAAGAGGATGAAGAAGAACAATATATATTTTGTCGGCATAGGCGGTATCGGAATGAGTGCTTTGGCACGCTACTTCCTCCACGAGGGGTGGCAGGTGGCGGGCTACGACCGCACGCAGACACCTCTCACGCTCCGCTTGGAGGAGGAGGGTGCTGCCATTCACTACGAGGATGATGTGGAGCAGATACCTGCGCCGTTCCGTGATGCGGAGCGCACGGTGGTAGTATATACGCCGGCAGTGCCTGCCGACCATAGCGAGTTGAGGATGTTCCTCGACGGAGGCTTCGAGTGCCTGAAACGCTCGCAGATGCTGGGACTGCTTGCCGAGGGCAAGTTTGTGATGGCGGTGGCCGGCACACACGGCAAGACCACCACATCGACCCTTGCGGCGTGGCTCAATGCACGAGCAGCGGGCGAGGGGTGTGCCTTCCTTGGAGGCATCTCCAAGAACTTCGGCAGCAACCTCACGCTTGGCGTTGGTGAGCGTATGGTGGTGGAGGCCGACGAGTTTGACCGCTCGTTCCTGCGCCTGCATCCGCACGTGGCGGTGGTGACATCCGCAGATGCCGACCACCTCGACATATACGGAACACACGAGGCGGTGAAGGAGGCCTTCTCGCAGTTTATAGGGCAGATACAGAGCGGCGGTGCGCTGATTATAAAGCAGGGGGTAGATGTGGCTATACGCAACACCGAGATAGAGGTGTATCGTTACTCGTATGATGAGCCGTGCGACTTCTACGCCCGCAACATCTTCCTTATGGAGGGCGGATACTACCGCTTCGATATCGTTACTCCGGATGTGGTCATCGAGGATTGTACGCTCGGCATACCGGGCTGGGTGAATATCGAGAATACCGTGGCGGCGGTGGCTCTGTTCTGGTGCGCAGCACGTGCCGAGGGTAAGCAGCTGCATATAGACGTGGTACGTGAGGCGTTGGAGGAGTTCTCGGGCGTGAAGCGACGTTTCGAGTTCTACATAAATACGCCGAAGCAGGTCTATATGGATGACTACGCCCACCACCCGAGGGAGTTGTCGGCGACGATAACCTCCGTGAAGCGTATGTTGCCTGGTCGTCGTATGACGGCGGTATTTCAGCCACACCTCTACACCCGCACCCGTGACCTTTACGTGGAGTTCGCCGAGGCGTTGAGCGAGGCCGACGAGGTGGTGCTGCTGCCGATATATCCGGCTCGTGAGGAGCCGATAGAGGGCATCTGCTCGGAGATTATCGCCGAGAGAGTGGGGGTGCCGTGCCGTATCGTGGAGCGTGAGGCGCTGGCGCAGACGTTAGCGCAGATGGATACCGACGTGGTGGTGACCTTCGGCGCAGGAAATATTGATGCGTGCTGCGAGGCGGTTGCCGAGCAGTTGAAGATAAAGGCTTAAAACAGAGACAGGGTATGTGGCAGAAGATTGGTAAAATATTGCTTATGCTTACAATCTGGGCAGGCGTGATTGCATACGTCGCTTGGTCGGGTGTGAGGGTACAGCGCCACTTGGAGTCACAGACCATAGAGCGTGTCGATATCGCTATCGTGGATAGTATGACTACGGGCCGTCTGGTGGGTGCGCAGCGTGTGCGAGAGTGGTTGCGCACGGAGGGATTTGCCACCATCGGAGCACCGCTGTCGAGGGTCGATGTGGTGGGCATACGTGATATGATTGCCCGCAACGGATTCGTGGATAACGTGAACGTCTATGCCTCCTATCGGGGTACGCTGCATATAGATATCAGCCAGCGACAGCCTCTGTTGCGCCTGCTTGTGGATGGCTACAACGTATATATTACGGAGGAGGGCTTCGTCTTCTCGACTCCGGAGGCCTCGTCGCTCTATGCCCCCGTGGTCACGGGCGACTACAAGCCGCTGTTTGACCCTGCCTTCGAGGGTATGCTCTCCGACTATATGGTCTCCCTGCGCAGAGCCTCGGAGCAGAAAATTAAGGAGATAGGCAAGGAGAAGAAGCCACTCTGGGAGCAGGACAAGGCGTTAAAGGAGAGTTATGATAAAGTCGGCGAGACCTCGATTGAGAAGTATGGCAACGAGAAGCCTTCGGACTATCGTCGTCGCTTGGAGCAGTTTAAGGACGATAAGCTGCGCAAGAGGCTTGATATAGAGGCGCAGCGACGTGATGTGCAATCCCGACTCGATGCCGTGACGGCACGACAGCGGGCGGAGCAGCAGAGAATGCAGCGTTTGCAGATGCAGTATGACGACCTGTGCCACCTGCTGGCATTTGTGAAGCAGGTGCAACGGGATAGCTTCTGGCGGGCGGAGATAGTGCAGATATGCGCAACGACAACCTCCTACGGGGCGTTGTCGCTCTCGGTAGTGCCTCGAAGCGGCAATTTTAGCATAGAGTTGGGCGAGCCGAAGGGGTCGTCGCAGAAGTTGGAGCGACTGATGAGTTTCTATCGCAGTGCTATGTCGAGTCTGGGATGGGAACGATGGAGTAAGATAGATTTAAGATATAATAATCAAGTGGTTTGCACGCAGTAGATATGGAAAGCAAGAGTTATTTTGTGGGTGTCGATATCGGTACATCCAACGTAGTTATGGTGGTGGGCTCACGCAAGGGTTCCGGCGGAGCGATAGAGATTGAGGGCGTATCCTCGCAGGAGATAGAGTCGGGTGTCTCGGCCGGCCGTATTGACAACATCAATACGGTGGGAGTGGCAATCCGCAAGGCGAAGGAGGAGTTGGAGGAGGAGCTCCACATATGTATCAACGAAGCCTATGCCGGTATTTCGAGCGAGTCGGTACGTTGCGCCTACTACACCGACCACGTATTCGTCAAGGATAGCACCTCGAACTGCATCTCGAAGGAGGATGTAGCCTCGTTGCACGAGCGTATGTACAATGTACACGCCGACTCGGGCGAGGAGATTATCGCACGCATACCGCAAAACTATGTCATTGATGAGGGGCGAGAGATTGAGGACCCTGTCGGCTCGTTTGGCCACACTCTCTCCTCGACCTTTATGTTCATACTCTGCCCGAAGAGCCAGTTGGAGCGTGTGCGTATGTCGTTCTTCAATGCGGGGCTCAAACCGCCGTTGGCGGTGCGTGTGAATCCGTGCGAACTGCCACGCACGCTGCTCTCGCAGGAGGAGCGTGAGGAGGGTGTTGTCATCGTGGATATCGGTGGCGGCACGACCGACGTGTCAGTTACTCGTGGTGGCAAACTGCGTTATATAGCCACGGTGCCTATCGGCGCACAGAGTATCAATGCCGATATGCACGCCTTCGGTATCTTCGAGAGCAAGACCGAGAGCATCAAGAAGCGATATGGCTCGGCCGTGGCAGATATGGTCGAGGCCGATAGCGTTATCCCTATGGCGTTGGCGGGTATGCACAAGCGTGACTTCCCGCAGCGTAACCTCGTCTCGATTATCGAGGCCCGCCTCAAAGATATCGTCGAGTATGCTATGGCGGAGGTCAAGTATGCCAAGATGACGAGCAAGGTGCCGTGCGGTTTCGTCATTACGGGCGGATGTAGTACGTTGGAGAATATCGACGAGCTGTTCCGTCGTGAGACCAAGTTGCCGGCTCGTCTGGGCGGTGCGAAGGAGGGCGTTACCGAGGGTTCGCTCGATAATATCAGCACCTTTGCGCACTCGGCAGCCGTGGCGGTGATGCTCTACGGAGCGACCTGTCAGGCCTGCAACGTGACGGCACAGCGTGGTGCTGTGCCCGTGCAGCCACAGCCGCACTCGCAGACGGTAAGAGGCCCACAGCCGAGCGTGACAACGCAGCGACCAGTGGCCGAGGTGCCGAAGTCGGCCGAGGTGCCGGTGACGGAGGTTGCAGAGGTTAAGGGCCCTGCGACACTGACGGGTGAGGTGACGGATGAGGGCGACACCACGTCGAAGGTTGAGTCGCAGGAGCAGAGACCGGAGGAGAGAAACACCGAGGGCAACAAGAGCAAGAAGGGCAACAAGGGGCCGGGACTCTTCTCCCGTGCTTGGCACGGCATCGCCCGAACCGTGAATATGATTGTAGGTAACGAAGAGGATGGAAACGATATTTTGTAGCAGACTATGGGAGAGATAGACAATATAATGGACGATATGCCCGATGTTGCGGGTATTCCTGCGCTGATAATGGTTGCCGGTGTCGGCGGCGCAGGTGGTAACGCTGTGGACCATATGTGGGAGATGGGTATCAGCGGAGTGAATCTGGTGGTATGCAATACCGATATCAAGGCTCTGCGCAAGAGCCCTCTGCCGGATGACCAGAAGATATGCTTGGGTGACGGCCTGGGTGCAGGTAACGAGGCAGAGGAGGGTGAGCGTAAGACCAAGAGCTCAATCGAGCAGATACGCCAATATTTGCAGGCACACAATACGCAGATGCTCTTTATCGCCGCAGGTATGGGTGGCGGTACGGGTACGGGAGCCTCGCCTATCATTGCGCAGCTGGCGCACGAGATGGGTATCCTGACCGTGGCCATCGTCACGATGCCTCCGGTGAATGAAGGCCCGAAGCGAATGGCGCAGGCGAAGGCGGGCTTGGAGCGTATGAGCGAGTGGGTCGATTCGCTCATCGTGTTGAGCAATGAGTCGATAATAAAACTCTACGGCTCGCTGCCTATCGAGCAGGCTTTTGGCAAGGCGCACGATGTGCTGGCGTTGGCGGCAAAGGGTATCGCCGAGATTGTGATGACCAAGAGCAACCTTGTGAGCGTCGATTTCTCGGATGTCAAGAAGGTTATGAAGGGTAGCGGATGCGCCGTTATGGGCGTGTCGTCAGCCGCCGGCGATAACCGTGCCATAGAGGCCGTTGAGGCGTCGCTCTCGTCGCCACTCTTCGGAGGTGCCTCCATCGTCGGAGCTCGAAACGTGCTTATCAACTTCGCCGTGGCTGCCGACGGCATCCTCACCATCGAGGAGGTCGATACGGCCATAAACCGTGTGCAGGAGTTCACGGGCGAGAAGGACGAAAATGGCTGTATGCGCTACGCCGACGTTATCTGGGGTACGAGCATCAAGCCGGAACTCGGCGATAAGTTGGAGATTATTATCGTGGTGACGGGCTTCCCGTCGGGATACTATACCGAGGCCTACTCGATGCCTCGACAGATTGTTGCGAAGCCGGCCGTGACGGTGGCGGATACACCTCCGGCAACGCCCGTGACGACCCTGCCTCCGGTGGCGGCAGCAACCAAGCCGGTGGTCGGTATCTCCAAGCCGCAGAATATCGGTGCCTCGGGGTCGAATACCCTCGACAAGCACCGTCGTAACTACTCGGAGGTGCACCTGCGCAAGAGTGTGCCGGCATTCCGTACCCGTAAGGTGGAGTTTATTACCGAGACCGTGGGACGTGGCAAGCGTGCCGTGGAGAAGGTTGCCGAGGGTCAGGAGCCGTCGCAGGATAACAATGCGGGAGCATCCGTTCAGTCACTGTTTTAAGGGAGGCGCAGTATGGATTTTGTAACCTATTTGGGCTGCCCTCCGCAGGCGATTTTCAAGATGGCGGTCGCTCTGCTGCTTATAATGATGTCGGCGATGATGTCGGCCTCGGAGGCGGCATTCTTCTCGCTCTCGCCTGCCGATATGCGCCGTCTGCGCCGCTCGGACTCTATGGCCTCGGATGCGGTGTTGCGACTGCTCGGCAAGCCCGATATGCTGCTGGCGACGATTCTTGTCGTGAATAATATGGTAAACATCGCTATCGTAGTGCTCTCGACCGATATTATCAACACGATGTTTGAGTTCCGACGCTTCGAGTTCCTGATACATAGTGTGCTCGTAACCTTCCTGCTCCTGCTCTTCGGCGAGATTCTGCCCAAGGTCTTTGTGCAGAGTGCAAATATAGGCGTTGCGAAGGCCTTTGCACAGCCTCTGCTCGTGTTGCGCTGGCTCTGCTATCCACTCTCGTATGTGCTTGTGCGCACGAGTGGCCGCATTGGCGACAAGGTGACACAGCACAATAGCGATATCTCGATTGAGGACTTGGCAGATGCCGTGGATATGACAACCACGGGCTCGACGGAGGAGCAGAAGATTCTGTCGGGTATCGTGAACTTCGCCTCACGAGAGGTCGAGGAGATTATGCGCCCACGTATGGATATCGTAGCGGTGGAGCAGACGATGAGCTTCGAGGAGGTCAAGCAGGTGATTATCCGCTCGGGATACTCTCGCCTGCCGGTGTATGCCGACTCGATAGACAATATCAAGGGTACGCTCTTTGTCAAGGACCTTATCGAGCACGCCAAGCGAGGTAACGACTTCGGCTGGCAGAGCCTTATCCGAGAGCCGTATATGGTGCCTATGCACAAGAAAATCAACGCTGTGTTGGAGGACTTCCAAAGCGATAAGGTGCATATGGCAATCATCGTGGATGAGTATGGCGCAACACAGGGTCTGGTGACCTTGGAGGATATCTTGGAGGAGGTCGTGGGTGAGATTTCCGACGAGAGCGATGTCGAGGAATCGTTCTACCATCGACTCAATGAGAATACCTATATCTTTGAGGGTAAGACACATATCGTCGATATGCTCCGAGTGCTGAACCTCGACGACGAACTCTTTGAGGATGTGCAGGGTCGAGCCGAGACCATCGCAGGACTGATGCTCGAACTCAACCGCAATTTCCTGAAAAAGGGCGATGAGTTGGAGTCGCACGGGGTGCGCTTCATCGTCACTGCGCTCGAAGGCCGCCGTATCGACAAGATAAAAATCATACTGCGCAGTAATGAGTAGTCGCCTCTTCTTTGAGCCTGTACCCCCGTTGGAGGTGTTGGAGCGTGACGCTACGGAGCAGGACCTGCTCGCCGTCGCCGCTGTGACCGCACCCGCCCGCCGTGCCGAGAGCTTGGCGTGGAGGGCTATCGTGCGCCGAGAGGCGGGCGAGATGGTGCGTATTGCCTACGACGAGTGGGGTGCACCCATCGTAGAGGGGGAGCGTGGCGGGAAGTGGCATATCGGCGTGTCGCACTCGGCGGGCCGTGTCGCCGTCATAATGAGCCGCGAGGGGGCGTGTGTCGTGGATGTTGAGCGGTGTGACCGCAACTTCGAGCGTGTGCTGCCCAGATACCTCTCGGCGGCGGAGCAGGCACTCTCGCTCCATCCGCACTACAAGGCTGTGGCGTGGTGCGCCAAGGAGTGTATGTATAAGTATCATCGTCGCCGTGCGCTCGACCTGCTGCGTGATGTGCGCATCGTCGAGGCGGAGGTGGAGCAGGGCAGAGTCTGCGGAGAGATACTCGACGGCGATAAATTGAATATGAAAGTAGAGTTTTTGGATGGGTACGCCATAGTGACTCTTGATTAGAAATTTGTACCTTTGCCACGATTTTGGAGGTTTATGAGTAGCAAGACGGTAAATACACTCTCTCTGGGGACAGACAGCATAGGCTCTCTGCTGATGCGCTATGCTACGCCGGCGATAATCTCGATGGCCTCCTCGTCGCTATACCATATTATAGATAGTATCTTCGTGGGTCACGGCGTAGGTGGTGCCGCCATCGCAGGTATGGCAATCACGATGCCTATTATGAATATCGCCTCGGCATTCGGTGCTATGGTGGGCGTTGGAGCCGCCGCCCGTATGTCTATACGTCTGGGCGAGGGGAATATGGCGGCGGCGGAGAAGACGCTCGGCAATGCCGTGATGCTCAACCTTATCCTCGGCGCAATAATAATGACGGTGATGCTCACCTTCCTCGACCCGATACTGCACCTGTTTAGCGGAGGTCGAGCCTCGGAGCAGACTATCGGCTATGCGAGGGAGTTTATGCAGATAATAATGGTCGGCAACATCTTCCAGCATATGTATCTGGGGCTTAACGAGCAGATTCGTGCCTCGGGATACCCCCGTAAGTCGATGTATGTGATACTTACCGCCGTGGCTATCAACCTTGTGCTTAACCCACTCTTTATCTTCGAGTTCGGCTGGGGCATCAAGGGCTCTGCCGCCGCAACGGTGATATCGCAGTTTATCGCCTTCCTGATAACCTTTGCGCACTTCTGCTCGCCGAGCAGTTTCATCCGCTTCCGCCGTCAGGCCTTCACGCTTGACGGGAAGATTGTCTGGGCTATACTCTCAATCGGCCTTGCGCCGTTTATGGTCAATATATGCGCCTCGATGGTCGCCGCCTTCGTCAATGGAGCACTGCTCAAATTTGGCGGTACGGGCGAGTGGGACGTGGTGCGCACGGCAGGCTCCGGCGACCTCTACGTCGGCGCATACGGCATCGTGAATCGTGTGGTACTGCTGCTCATAATGGTCATTCAGGGCCTTAATCAGGGTATGCAGCCGATTGTGGGCTATAACTATGGAGCCAAGAACTATGTGCGTGTGCGCAAGGCTCTCTTTATGACTATCGCCTGCGGTGTCACAATCGCAACGCTCGGATTCCTGCTCGGACAGTTTATCCCGGAGTCTATTGCACGCCTCTTTGTCGATAATGGCAAGGGTATGGATGAGCAGATGATGGTCGATGCCGCAACGCAGGGACTGCGCCTTGTGGTGGCACTCTTCCCGCTCGTCGGCTTCCAGATTGTCGCAGGTGCCTTCTTTCAATATATAGGCCGTGCGAAGCTTGCGATATTTATGTCTATGACCCGACAGCTCATCTTCCTGCTGCCCCTGCTCTGGATTCTGCCTCGCTCGCTGGGTGCCGTGGGCGTGTGGGTCTCGATGCCTATCGCCGATTGCGCCTCTATCGTTCTGGCAACCATCTTCCTTGTCAGGGAGTTGCGCCGTATGCGCCGCCTGCAATAGAGCCTCCATTGCCCCTCTCTCGTAGCCACAGAAGCCCCCCCCCGATTGTTGAAAATCTGCGCCGGAGAGGCCTCTCTGTATGACACCAAGGGTGTGCTTACCTTGATTCGTATGGGCCGTGGATGGATTTTACTCTGTACTCAAAGTCGCTATCGTCAAGCATATAGACCGAGAAGCTCTCTCCCTTTGGTGCTACACGCAGGACAATATGCCCATTGTAACCTGTGACTTTATCCATAAGTTTGCCCTCCCGAACCTCCGGACAGGAGATGATGTCGGGGTGCATATTTGTCGCAAAGAAGCCCTCTGCCCAGCGCAAGATGTAGGCGAGTTTCTCGGGGTGGGGTTTGTTGCCGGCAAAGCAGTGGCCCACTATCACCCGTGGCTCGAAGTTGCAGTTTTGCATCTGCGTTCCCCATGAGTTGCCGGCTAAATGGTGGTGGCACTTGAAGGCATCGAGCCTTCCGCTGCCGATAAAATCACGGTAGTAGTATGCAACACGGTTCTGGGCGGAGCTTGTGAGGTCTCCGCAGGCGATATAGTCAAACGCTCCATAGCGGATGTGGAAGCCGCACGAGGCGGGATTTCCCCCTTTGGCGGCAAGTTTGCCGGCGGCCTTCGTCGCCCCGCTCTTATCCCTTCCCCACACAAGCCCATTGGCGCAGATGTTGAGGATGGAGAACTCCTTGTGTCTCTTGGGCTTGTTGAGCATCTTGATTTGCTCCTCGCCAAGGCGCACCTGCTCGGCGGTGAAGTGGCCGTTCTCGACTCCCCAACCGACAAACGTGGCCCAATCCTGCGCAAGCTGCCCCTGAATGCTCTCCGCAGTGTAGTTCGGGTAGCATCTGTCGATGATATGCTTGTACGGAACCTCGTCGTAGAGCGAGAGCAGGCCCGACTTGCGATAGCCGGCCGGCGATGTCTCGGTCGCCATATCGGCACTGCCTATGTGGTCGGTGTGCAGGTGCGACGGGGCGCAGTAGTCAATCGCCCTCCTCTTCGAGGGGAGGAAGTGTTTGATATACGTTGCATAGGTGATGTATGGGCGCACCTGCTCGTTGGGGCGTTGTGCTACGGATATGTCGCTCCCGGCAACCTCGCCCGCATCTACAAGCAGCGTTGTGCCGTCGGGGAGGATGTAGAAGCAGCACTCGCCCCGCCCGCTGTTTATAAAGTGGATGTCGAGGCACCCCTCGCTCCACGCAGAGAGCGGCTTGCCCACCTCGGCAACTGCCGACTTGTTGTTTTTGGCCCTTTTGTTGCCACTATGGTTGGCACTGCTGCTGTGTGCAATGCTCAGCAGTGTCAGAAGGGGCAGCAAGAGCAGGAACTTTTTCATAGGTGTTGTGGTTTTAGTTCTATGCAAAGTTAGAAAAAAATGGGAAAACAGAAAACCCCGCCCTGAACTTGTTTCGGGCGAGGTTTTCGACTATTTGTTCGCAGCTATCCGAGCAGACTGCTATCCGAGCATAGGCTTAACAACTCCGAAGAGCAACCAAGCGACGAAGAAGGTCAGGATAATATTGAAGGTCTGTGCGCCGAGGAAGGTGTAGAGAATGTTGCGATTCTCCTTCGACACGATATCCTTCAAGCGGGTATCCATACCGATACAAACGAATGCCAGCGAGAAGAAGAAGCCCGAGAAGGTCTTAGCCATAGCAGTCTCCGAGAGTTTCTTCGCAGCAAAGTCAGGGAATATCTCATACTGCTGCAAGAGGCTGAATGCGAGCGATGCGAGCACGAATCCGAGCACAAACTTCGGGAACTTCTCCCACACGATGCGCAACGATGGGCGGTGCAACTTGCCGTCGCCTGCGCTCTTTGACGAGAGGTAGAGGGCGATGAAGAATGCCACCACGCCGATAAGCACGTTCTGGGTAGCCTTCACAATCATCGCAATCTTGTTGGCCTCGTCGCTGAAAATCGCCGATGCGGCACCTACGCCACTGGTGGTATCTACCGTACCGCCAATCCAGGCACCTGCAATCTCGTTTACAACCGCAGGGTCGTCGGTTACCAGCGGAACGATGAACTTTGCAAGGAAAGGCATCAGGTAAATCATCGGAACAACGATGATGAGCACTACGGATACGATATACGAGAGCTTCTTGCCGTCGGCATTCGTAACGCCGGCAGCGGTGATACACGCCGATACGCCACAGATGGATACGCCCGAAGAGAGGGTCATACCGCTACGCTCATCCACGCCCATCTTCTTCGAGAGCCAGTAGGCGAAGAACCATACGCCGGCGATGACGATGCAGCCCTGCACGAGTGCGAGGCTACCTGCTGCGAGGAAGTCACGGAAGAGGATTGTGGCACCGAGGCACACAACGCCAATCTTGATAAAGAACTCGCCCTGAATAGCCGGTTTGAGCCACTCCGGAATGTGGAAGCAGTTGCGGATAATCAGACCGAAGATTACGGAGAAGAATACCGCCTCGAAGCCAAACTGCTTCACAATCGGAATCTTCGCCACAAGCTGTGCCAACATCGACACGGCAAAGACAACGACAAACGACCAGAACAGACCCTTCAAAGGGCGGGAGAGGAGTCGGTTGCCGAAGTATAGGAGCACCAGCGCAATGAGGAACAGAACGCCGATGTTTGCCCACGAGTCATACGATACCAAGTCAGACGGAATCTTTGGTCCGCCGTGAGGCAATACCGATGCACAACCTGCAATGATAAGCAGAGGAATCGACAAGAAGGTTACCACCCAATCCTCTACCAAAAGTTTCTTCAAAAAGTTTTTCATAACATATTTTGTTTTTTAGAATATACCCGTTACCATCAAATATAAGCAATTACCAAACGGACGAGGAGCCGACATATTGCGATACTGCTCCAAGGTGTACTCCGCTTGCAGACGCAGATACTTCCACGGACGATACGAGAGAGCGACCGAGTAGTTGAACTGGTGGCCCGCAGCGTGCTTGTTCTCGTCGAAGTAGTCGAAACGAACACCTACGGTGCACTTCTTCAAGAACTTGTAGCCCACCTGTCCGTAGGCACCCTCCGACGAGAGGTCGCCGGTCTTACCACCGAGGTACTCGGCACGTGCGAAGAGGAAGTCGTTGTTGTAGTCGAAGCCTCCACCATAACGGTGATATGTCAGGTATTTGAGGTTGTAATTCTCTGCCGCTCCCGCCAGAATTGCCGGATACTTGGAGCTTAACGATGCTCCGTCACCCTCGCCATACTGGTAGTAACCTGCGATTTTGAGGAGTTTGAGCGGCTGGATGGTCAATCTTGCTGCGATATCCTTCGACTTGTTGTTGTCCTTTGTGTTGATGCCCGCACCATTGAATGCGCCAACCTCATAGTTGATGATGCTGAAACCGTCACGGTGGATAAATCCTCCGTAGAGTTTCACTCCGATATCACGACCCGTTGCGCTGATGCCGGTCATATCGCCACTGCCCAGACGAGCCAAACGCTGTACCGGCATAGCGTAATTTACAAATTCGAGCTTGGTTGCATTGTAGTCGGTGTTCTCCAACGAGATAGGTAACTTGAACTGACCCACCTGAACGCCGAACTCATGAACCGGCTGGTAGCGGATGTATAAATCTACGATGGTAGGGGTTCGTGCGAAATCTACCTGCAAACGATAGTCTGCCTTGCCGCCCTTCTTGTTGTCGAATACGGTGCCGGCGAGCGATACACGGGCACAACGCAGGTGGAACGTCGAGGTTCCGTCTTTCTTGTCGTTCCAGTCGTATCCTGCCTGAATGTAACCGGAGAATTTGAGGTACTTGGAGAATACCTCCTTAACTTTCGCCTTGGTCTTCTCACGCTTCTCGGCCTTTGCAAGGCACTGCTTCAAGGAGTCCACCTGCGCTTCGAGGTTTGCCTTCTCTGTGGTGGCACCCTCCTGCGCCGAGATGGCGAGGGTTGTACACAACGTACAGAAGATGGTTAGGAGTGTAAATCTTTTCATAATAAAAAGTTTTAATTAGTATTTCACTTCGCAAAGGTAAACATGAATGCTCGATTTGGCGTAGGTGTTTATACTTATTTTATAGGAACGAAGCTGTCTAACAAGGCTACTTTGTCGTTATACTCGCCCTCAAAATACTCATTTACGCCGAGTAAACTGCGCTTTTTCGGGCTTCGTAAGGTTGTGATTAAGGCGAATGAAAACAAATGTGTATTTTTTCTGAGCCGAAGCAACCAAAAGCCATCGTAGATGGATTAAGCCTAAAATTAGCACTTGTTATACAACTTATGAAAAGAAAGAGCGTGCCCGAAAACTTGTTGGACCCGCTCGTGGTATCTCAATCTCTATATTAGCGGTTTCTCGACTGCCACTCCTTGTAGTAGTCGTGGACAAATGCTCCCTCCTGCTGGTAATATTTCTCGATGTTGGAGGAGGAGAGCCAAGTGGTATATCCTCCCGTGAGGCCGGCGTCAAACAGACCTCGAATCTCCTTCTCGACATTCTCGGCATCGTAGGCGATACCGTTTCTATCCACGTGGCGCATCACGTTATAGGCCTGAATCCAGGTACGCACCACAGCCGGCTGCGGGGTGATGCTCTGGCGGTCCTGCACACGCTGTCCCCAAGCGTAGAGAATCTCGTAAGGGTGGTTCCACGGCTTCTTGATGCCGTAGTATCCGTTTGAGAAGTGGTCCGGATAAGGCATTCCGCACATCACGTCGGCGATGTTGGAGAGTGCCGGCCAATACTGTCCGTAGGCGGTTGTGTAGCCCGGATTTGCCGCCTCGCCGAAGACATCAATCGAGACGTATGCTCCCAGAGCGTGAATCTCGTCGCAGGCATACTGCACGAAGCGCTGTATCGCCTGTACCTTGCTCTCGTTGTAGCGGTTGTGGTAGTCGATAAGGTTCTCGACACGGGTCATACGGTCAGGGAAGCGGACGTAGTCGAAGTTAATCTCGTTGAAGCCGAACTTGCGCACAACCTCCTTCGCCAGCTCTACGTTGAACTGCCACACCTTACGGTCGTAGGCACTTGGCCAGTAGGCCTTGTTGTGGCGGAATGGCTGGCCTGTGGCTCTCTCCGTGATTGCCACCTCGGGGTGGTCTTTGACCAGATAAGAGTCCTTGAAGCAGGTGATACGTGCCACGACGTAGAAGCCCTCCTCTTTCAGCCGCTTCACGGCCTTGGCGTAGAGAGCCTCCTTGTTGGCTCCGGCACGGGCGTAGTTGGTCGGCGAGTAGAGGCGCATAGCCTCCGCCTTGTAGCCCGGACACTCGTTATCCTTGATGTCGATTACGAAGGTGTTTATCTTGGTACGCTTCGCTAACTCGATATACTTCTCGATACCGCCGATGACTTTCGGCGAGATGTTGAGGTAGAGGGCGTAGCACGACTCCGGCATCTTGTTATCCGCAAACGACGGCTTCGGGTATGGGTAGAAGTCGCAACCCATAGCTTCGCCACCGCCAAACGGGTTCTTCACCGCCTTGTGCGCACGGTCGTATCGCTCCGGCATATAGCGTTTGAGCGACTCCTCGTGGCTGAATACCGTGTACTTGCCGTATATATATCCCTCGATGTTGCCCTGACGCACCTTGTAGCGATTCACGGCACCCTGCTCGTCGATGCTGTCGTAGTCGAGAACCTGCAACTTCGACCCCTTGTCGGCCAGAGAGCCAATCTTCGAGGTCTCGGTATCGACGATGATTGAGGCGGGGGTGCGGACAAATACCTCCTGCTCCATAACTACGGCACGAGGCTCTGCCACCAGCGACTGCTCGGGGGCGTAGAGGCGTTGCTTACCTCGTATGACCTGCACGTAGGTCTGCTTCTCGACCCTCTCGCTGCGATTTACGACTGCCTGTAACTCGGTGCCTCGTGGCAGCGTGTCGGCGGGAAGAATTGCCGACTGCTCCTCGTCGAAGGAGTAGAGTATGGCGGTGTGTGTCGCCGAGCCGAGGTAGCGGACTTCGATTATCTCGTCGCTTGAACAGCCGCACAGTGCGAGTGTCAAGAGAGAAAGAATTGTGCTGAAAATATATTTCATAACTTATTTTGGGTTTAATAGAGTGCAAAGATAGCATTTTCGCAGAAAAAAGCCTTACCTTTGTACCTAAATTTATACGTGTATATTATGAAAGCGAGTTGGAAGCCGGGGACAATGGTCTATCCGTTGCCTGCCGTGATGGTGAGTTGCGGAGCAACCCCCGAGGAGTATAATATAATGACAGCCGCCTGGGTGGGTACTATCTGCTCGGAGCCGGCGATGTGCTACGTCTCGATACGCCCCGAGCGTCACTCATACGAGATTGTCAAGCGCACGGGCGAGTTTGTGATAAACCTCACGACCGAGGCTCTGGCGGAGGCTACCGATTGGTGTGGCGTGCGCTCGGGGCGTGACTTCGACAAGTTTGACCACTGCGGGCTGACTGCCGAGAGGTGTGCCGTGGTGTCGGCACCGGCGATTGCCGAGGCACCCGTGAGCATAGAGTGTCGTGTGCGGGAGGTGGTTGCGCTCGGCTCGCACGATATGTTTATCGCCGAGGTGGTCAATGTGCTTGTGGACGAGCAGTATATAGACCCCGAGACGGGTAAGTTCGACTTGGAGCGTGCACGCCTGATTTGCTACTCGCACGGCGAGTATTTCAAGGTCGGGGAGCTTATCGGCAACTTCGGATGGACGGTGCGTGGCTCTTCCAAGCGCAAGGAGATTAAACGAGATAAAAAGAAGGAGTAATATGGAACAGCAGCAGAGCGAATATTTGCAGCGATTTGAGCAGGCCCTGACCGAGAGCCTGACAAAATATGCCTCGGAGCGCACGCTCCTTGGCGGATACCTCTTTACCGTGGAGGAGTTGGACGAGACGTGGCGAAAGTGTGCCCCCGACTATATGGCGGATGCTGTGCCGCAGATTGCCGACTACCCGCTGGCGGCCATAGCTTGGGCGGCATACTTCGGCATCGGTGCCGCTATCTTGTGGGATAAGACGCTGTTGGAGCAGAAGCAGAATGCCTACCTCTACCTGCGTGATGCACGAGGTTTCGACGAGATGGACGAGTATGTGAACTATATGCTTCTGGATGTCGGCTTCAAGAAGCAGGAGATAGAGCGTGTGGAGGATGTGCTGCGCTCGGCAGCACAGATGGCCGAGACGGCAATCCGCAAGGAGGGCATAGAGCCACAGAGCGTTATGGCGTTCCATATCTTTGCCCGCACCGTGAAGGTTATGTTCGTTCTGGGTGCCTCTATCGCACTCTCTATGCTCGGCTTCCGATACGAGAAGGTGCAGGTGGAGCTGCCGTCGTAGCGGCAGCGTGGCAGGCTACTGCTCCGGCCTCTCGACGACAAAGTCCCGGCTCAGACCTGCCCACTGGCTGGTGCGCAGCTTCTTGCGCAGGAGCAGCTTGCCGTCGTACATTACCTTTATTATAAAGGGGAAGGGGCGCACGTGTATCACGTCGCTCTCCGCCGGCAGGGTGTTGGGGATGACGTAGGCAAACAGATGGATGTGGTGGCAATCCTCCGCCTCGAAGATGATGAAGCGGAAGTCGGGAGTGCCCTCGGGTGCCGACGTAAGGGCACTGCCTATCGGAGCGATGGAGTCATCCACACCGGTAAAGCCCATCTGGTTGCCCTCACGGTCGAAGAGCCCGCAGGTGACGACCACGTTATATCGCCAATGTTGCGGATGTGCGACCTCTATCTCTATGCGGTATCGTTTTGCTTCTGCCATAATTTTCGGGAATTTTCACTCTTAATTTGTGCAAATGTAATAACTTTACACGGAAAACTTTGCACAATTTGCTTTTTTGTCGTACATTTGCGGACTAATTGCGCACAATGAGTATTGGTAAAAGATACATAATCGACTATCAGTCAATGAAGAACGGTCACTATGCCTTCGACTTTACGGTTGATGGCTCGCTCTTCGGCGAGATGGAGTCGGTGGAGGTTAAGGATGCCGAGTGTGGCGTTCACGTCGAGATGGAGCGCACGCAGACGGCTCTTCAACTCTCCGTGGCAATTAGCGGCAAGGCGGTTGTCGAGTGCGACCGTTGCTTGGACGACTGCGATATCCCTATCGACTACGAGGGCAACCTTACGGTTCACCTCTCGGAGCAGGAGGGCGAGTATGATGGCGAGCAGATGTGGATTGCACCGGGCGAGGAGTTCTCGCTGGCGCAGTATATCTACGAGAGCGTCATAATCTCGTTGCCATATCGCCGAGTACACGCCGAGGGAGAGTGCGACCCCGATATGATGTCCCGCTTTACCCCCGTAACCGAAGAGTAGTCCGCAGAAGGGCCGCAGAGGTGCAAACCGAAGGGCCGAGAGAGAGGGGAAGTGAGGATTAAAGGGATAGAGGAGGAGAGAGGAAGAAGGAGGAAGAAAGAGGAAGAAAGAGGGATAGAGAGGGATAGAGAAAAAAATGACGAAAACTCTGGAAAAGAGAACTAAAATATAAACTTAAAAATAATAAACAGTTATGGCACATCCAAAACACAAAGTCTCGTCAACTCGACGTGACAAAAGAAGAACTCACTACAAGGCTGTTGTTCCTACCGTAGTAATCTGCTCGAACTGTGGTGCATCGGTGCTCTATCACCGTGTTTGCCCAGAGTGCGGTTACTATCGTGGCAAGTTGGCTATCGAGAAGAAGGTAGCAGAGTAGTTCGAAGGAAGATTCGGAAAGAGAGGGGTTGCCTAACAGATGTTGCCAACCTCTCTTCTTTTTGTGCTTTTGCATTAGAGAGGTATTGTTATGATTAGAGTAGGCTTGGATGCTATGGGTGGCGATTTCGCACCCAAGGCGGCGGTTAAGGGGGCAGTGATGGCCCTCGAAGCGTTGGGTGATGAGTGCAGAGTGGTGCTTTTTGGCGACAGAGAGCCTATACTCCACATACTTGCCTCGGAGGGTTGTCCCGCAGACAGATTCGATATCGTCGCCACGAGCGAGGTTATCGAGATGGGCGACCACCCTGCAAAGGCGTTTCAGGGCAAACCATCGTCGAGTATCACCGTGGGCTTCGACCACCTTGGTCGTGGGCTGATTGACGGCTTCGCAAGCGCAGGCTCCACGGGGGCGATGATGGTCGGCTCGATGCTTGTGGCGAAGCCTGTGGAGGGGGTGTTGCGACCAACCATAGCAACGGCGGTGCAGACGCTCGCCGGCTCACGGGTGGTAATCCTCGATATAGGCCTCAATGTCGATTGTCGTGCCGAGGTGTTGGAACAATATGCCCTGCTCGGCTCCGTATATGCCGAGGCGGTGCTGGGTATCGAGCACCCGAGGGTGGCACTGCTCAATATCGGCGAGGAGCCATCAAAGGGCAATGCGCAGGTGAAGGCCTCCTACGACCTGATGCTTAGAGGGTCGTCCGAGGGACGCTACAACTTCGTGGGCAATGTCGAGGCCTCGCACATCTTCACGGGTGACGTGGCAGATGTTGTCGTATGCGACGGCTTCACGGGCAACACCATACTCAAACTCTGCGAGGGCCTCTATGCGATAAACCTCGCCAAGGGGGTGAAAAACGACTTCTGGGAGGGTATGAACTACGAGCGCACGGGAGGAACGCCCGTGTTGGGCATAAACGGCGTTGTGACCATAGGTCACGGCAAGTCCACGCCGCTGGCGGTGCGGAATATGATTCTCGCCACACGTGATGCCATACGCAGCGGCCTTGTCGAGCGGTTGCAGAGCCGCTTTCGTTAGCTCCTGACCATTACTTATTTTTGGGTATTTGACGATAATCCGTTGCGGGGTTATCGTTTTTTTTCTACCTTTGCATAAGCATAACTAAAAACTCTACAAAATGAAAAGGCTATTTCTACTTATTGCAGCCTTGTCCGTGAGTATGCTCTCGTCGGCTGCAATATCGGCAGTTACGCCGAACAAGATTGTCGTGCCTAACATCGAGGGTTACAAGACCTTGAAGGGCGACTTTCACGTCCATACCGTCTTCTCGGATGCCAAGGTATGGCCTGTGACACGTGTGCAAGAGGCTATCTGGGAGGGGCTCGACGTTATCGCCATCACCGACCACATCGACACCCGCCACCAGAAGATGGTAAATACGGGTTACTTCACCTCCAAGTGCGACCGTGACGAGTCGTACCGTGTGGCGGCGAAGTATGCCGGCAAGAAGCTCCTCGTGATACACGGCGGAGAGATTACCAGAGGTATGCCTCCGGGACACTTCAACTGCCTCTTTGTGAAGGATAACGACGATATATGCGCTGCCGCCGAGGAGAATGACCACGACCACGTTCTGGCTATGGAGGGCGGTCTGCGTGAGGCTCGCAAGCAGGGGGCATTCCTGATGTGGAACCACCCGAATTGGCATAAGCAGGCACCAAATGAGACCATTATGTGGCCCGCTCACGAGAAGATTCTCAAAGAGGGCTATATGGATGCCATCGAGATTTATAATATGGCCTGCGGTTACTCTCCGGAGTCGCACAAGTGGGCTCTGGATAACAATCTGGCCGTGCTCGGCAACTCGGACTGCCACGCCCCGTTCTTTACGGAGATAGATTATCTGGGTGGTGACCACCGCCCTGTGACTCTGGTCTTCGCCACGGAGAAGACGCTCGAAAGTGTTCGTGAGGCGTTGGATGCTCGCCGCACGGCGGTACTTGCCGAGGATATGGTCTATGGCCGTGAGCAGGAGCTGGCTCCGCTCTTTAAGGCCTGCGTGAAGGTTAAGAGCAGGAAGTTTACCAAGACCGGCGTAACCTTCACGTTGGAGAATAAGTCGAGCATTCCGATTGTGCTGACCAAGGCTCCCGGCTCGGAGGGTCTTTGGTTCCCTCGCTATATTGTCATCCCGCCGTTCAGCACGCAGTCTGTGAAGGCTCGTCCGCTTCTGGTGGATAACAAGCAGCCGAAGTTCGACGCTTCGATGCAGGAGGTTGTTATCAATTTCAACGTGGATAACTTCCTCGTAGGGCCAAACAAGCCTCTCTCGTTCTCGGTTAGTGTTCCGTGCGAGTGGTAGTCATAAACAACTAAACACGAAATGATTATGAAGAAGATATTACTATTTGCGCTGGCTCTCTCCGCAGTGTTGGGAGCCTCCGCCGTCACACCGAACAAGATTGTGATACCGCATATCGAGGGCTACAAGACCTTGAAGGGCGACTTCCATATCCATACCGTCTTCTCGGATGGTACGGTGTGGCCTGCAACCCGTGTTGATGAGGCTGTTTGGGAGGGTCTCGACGTTATCGCCATCACCGACCACGTCGATACACGCCATCAGAAGATGGTCAAGGAGGGCTACTTTACCTCCAAGTGTGACCGTGACGAGTCGTACCGTGTAGCCAAGAAGGCGGCCGGCAAGAAGCTGCTGGTCATCCACGGTGGAGAGATTTCACGAGGTATGCCTCCGGGACATTGGAACTGCCTCTTTGTGAAGGATAACGACGATATTACCGCCGCTGCCGAGGCTAACGACCACGACCACTTCCTTGCTATGAAGGGTGGCCTTGCCAAGGCTCACGAGCAGGGTGCCTTCACGATGTGGAACCACCCGAATTGGGAGAAGCAGGCTCCAAACAAGACGAAGTGGTGGAAGGAGCACGAGAAGCTATACAAGGCGGGCTATATGAACGGCATCGAGATTTACAATAAATATACGGGCTACTCGCCAGAGGCTCACCAGTGGGCTTTGGAGCGCAATATCACGATGTTCGGCAACTCGGATGTTCACCATATGTTTATGTATGAGGTCGATTACCTGCACGGAGCACACCGCCCTGTGACGCTCGTATTCGCTACCGAGAAGTCGCTGTCGGGAGTGCGTGATGCGCTGGATAATCAGCGCACGGCGGTATTTGCCGAGGGTATGGTCTATGGCCGAGAGAGGGAGTTGGAGCCGCTCTTCAAGGCTTGCGTGAGAGTCAAGGGACTGAAATTCACGGATAAGCAGGTGTCGTTCACGTTGGAGAACAAGTCGAGCATTCCGGTAACGCTGACCAAGGCACCCGGCTCGGAGCACATCTGGTATCCACGTGTGATTACCATCCCTCCAATGAGCAGTATCAGCGTGTCGGCGAAGTTGCTTCTGGTGGATAATAAGCAGCCGAAGTTCGATGCCTCGACCAAGGAGGTTTCGGTTAATTTCTACGTTGATAACTTCCTTGTAGGGCCGTCGAAGCCTCTGACATTCTCGGTAAAGGCAACAAGATAAAGAGGCTGTCCGACAAGTCTAATTTTAACGATTTTACCCCCGCCAGAAGTGCATCTGACGGGGGTAATTTTTATTTTTGAAGACTTGTTAGACAGCTCCTTGTTATTTACACCTCTACTCCGAGGTCGTCGGGATGTATATTGTACGATAGCCGCCCGTGTCGGTTGCAGGAAGTGAATCGAGGGCCTCCCGCAGCTCCGTCTCTGAGGCGAGGTGTCGCTTGGAGAGCATCACCACTGAGCCGTTGCAGCGGCCCGATAGGATTTCGGCGGTGCTGACCTGCACGATATCACGACCCAGATAGACATCCATATTCTCCGGGCGGCGTATATTCCACGTGAAGAACTCCTCCGCCTCGTGGCTCTCGGCCATACGCATTGCCTCACGGCAGAGTGCTCCGTAACCCATCTCGGGGTTGAGTTGTGGCAGGGCCATACCCCCGACAAATGCCGCCGCAAGGAGCGTCGCCGAGAGGGCATCTGTTGCTGCGTGCAGGCTCTCTCTACGCCACACAAGCAGTATGGTACCAAGGCCTCCTGCGCCGAGCAGAATGATAGCCGCCCACAGCGTCACGGAGAGCCGTATCGGCAACTCTGCAACGTGGGGAGCCACCAGAGCAGCCACGGGTGCAAGGGCAAAGATTGCTGCCGGAAGGGTTACTGCTATGCGGTGCCACCTCTTGACCCGCTCGCCCTGCATAAAGAGCAGTGCAAGGAAGATGATGAACGGGAAGGTAGGGGCGAGATATACGGCCAGTTTGGAGCTGAATACGGAGAGCATCACGAATGTTGAGGCGATGATGACCGAGAAGAGCTGCTCGATGTCGCTCATAGGCTTGCGGCACGCCCAGTGCAGGAGCACAACGCCCACAGCCAGCAGCGAGAATGGCGCAACGGAGTACCACACCGAGATAAGGTAGTAGTACCACGGCTCCTTGTGGTGGAAGGCATCCACGGCACGGTCTATGGTCTGGTGGAAGAGCAGATTGTTCAGGTAGTCGGCTCCGCCATCTATATATACGGCACCAAACCATACGCCACACCCCGACAGAAGCACCAGCCAGAAACGCCATCCGAAGATGCGGCCCATTGTCTGCCAGCGCCTCTTGATTGCGCAGAAGAGTAGGGCGGAGAGTATCGGCACAAGCACCCCCACGGGGCCCTTGGTGAAGAGGGCGAGGAAGGTGTATAGCGGGAATAGCCACAGTGGCTTCGAGGAGTTGCCCTCGCTGCTATACTCCTGCCAGAAGGCGTAGAGAGCGAGCGTGATGAACATACACATCAGCATATCCATACGCAGCACGACGGCCAGACCGAGGAACAGCCCGCTGCACATAGTCATCAGCGCACCACTTATGCGTGTGCGCTCGTCAAGCCACGGTGCGGTCCAGCGACTCATTACCCACAGAATCACAAGCGCCGGAACTATCGACAGGAGCGACAGGAACCACATCAGATGCTCGCCAAAGAGCACCTTGCCCAGCATCACGTACCAGAAATATACGGGGGGCTTGTCGGCATAGGCTGCCCCCTGATTTGTGAAGGCGAAGATGTTGCCCTGCTCGATTGCCTCGTCGGCGATGCTCAAATAGCGCAGCTCGTTAGACGGGGTATAGTCACGCAACACCATTATCGGAAGCAGTGCTACGAAGATGGCGATTGCAAGGAGTGAGAGTTTGCGTTTCATCGTTGTTGTTTCTCTTTCTTACCTATTAGAAGATTGCGTATGTAGGCGACAAAGCCCACCGATTGCCCCAGAATAAGCACGGGGTCGTGGCGTATTATGCCGTAGAGGACAATCATTCCGGAGCCGAGTAGCGAGAGCGCCCAGAAGCCCGCCGGCATTACCGAGCGGTGCAGCTTGACCGACACGTACCACTGATAGACGAAGCGCAGGGTGAATATTACCTGTCCGCTCGAACCGAAGATGAGCAGCCACAGAGGCACCTCGTCGTTGCTGATGAAGGTCGAGAAGAACTCGGCGGCATTGTTGCCTATGGCGCAAAATACGGCTATCGGCGTGAGTATCAGCACGGGCAGGGCCACGTAGCGTGCTGCGGCGGTACGCCACGCACCTTTGAGGTGGAGGTTCCAAAGATAGATGTAGTACGATACCGACTGCCCGAGGATTATGGCGAAGTCGTCACGCAGCCACCCGTAGATGAAGAGCAGCCACGAGCCTGCGATGCTGCATACCCAGTAGGTTACGGGCGAGACGACCCTCTTGGCACGCTCCGAGAGAATCCACTGAATGAGGATTCGGGCCGAGAAGAAGGCTTGTGCCGTAAATCCAATGACGTATATCCACCACTCGTTTGACATCCTTGTTTAGAGATTGTTTTGTGCAACGGTGTAGTTGATGTATCGTGAACGCATCCAGCGATATGCAAAGCAATCGACCAGCGGTGCGATAAGACGATTCCAGAGGTTGAACTTCGATACACCTGCCGTGCGAGGGAAGTGACGCACGGGGGTCTCCTTGTAGTTCTGCCCCTCTTGCAGACGGATAAGTGCCGGCAGGAAGCGGTGCATACCCTTGAAGAAAGGGATGCGCTTGGCCGCTGAGGTGTGCAGTATTTTGAGCGGACAGCCGGTGTCGGTGGCATCGTCGTGCGTCATCGAGCGGCGGAATCCGTTGGCAAACTTTGACTGGAAACGCTTGAAACTTGTATCCTTGCGGTTGGCACGAATGCCCGTCACGAGTGCAAACTCCTTGGTGTAGGGGAGCAGCAGCTCAAAATCCTCCGGCGAGGTTTGCAGGTCGGCATCTATATATCCGACCAGAGGCGACTCTGCGTAGTCTATGCCCGCCTTGATTGCTGCGCTCAGGCCTGCATTGCGGGCGAAGTCGAGGTAGAAGAAGTCGCCGTGACGTGAGCACATATCCATAATCTTCTCTCGACCGTCGTCCGTCGAGCCGTCGTTTACAAAGAGCACGCAACACGGAACCGAGGCCTTTGCCAAATATGCAGAGAAAGCCTCCTCCAAGCGAGGCATATTCTCCGACTCGTTATATACGGGGACAATGATTGTCAGGTTGTAATTTGCACTTTTGTTCATCTTCTTTGGTGTGTTGTTTGTAAGTATAGTGTACAAATTTAATAAAAAATGTGATAGAGTTGCACATTTGGTGACTATTTATAACATTTTTTTGACTCTGTCGAGTGATGTGCGTGACAGAGGGGTGTCACCGAAACGCTCTGCAAACTCCTCATCGCTCATCTCCTTCCACTTTTGGACGGAGAGGATGCGTGGGTCGAAAAGCGGCGTGGTGTGGGGGTTGGAGGCCTTTGGTGCATGGAGATTGTATGGGCAGATGCTCTGGCACTCGTCGCATCCGAATATCCAACCGTGACACTCCGTCTGCAAGTCGAACTCTCGCTCGATGGTGGCTCTGGATATGCAGCGGCGGGTATCTATGTGGTAGTCGAGTATCGCACCATTCGGGCACGCCTCCACGCAACGGCGACACTCGCCACACCCTACGCCCGAGTATGGGGCGTCGTAGGTGTCGCACTCCCCGCAGAGGAGAATCTCCCCGAGCAGGACAAATGAGCCGAATTGTGGTGTTATAAGCAGCGATTGACGACCAATCCACCCCAGCCCCGCTTCGACGGCGTATCGCTTCTCGAAGAGCGGTGCTGAATCTACGAAGATGCGTCCGCTCAACTCCGGATCCTCCTCTTTGAGCCTCTCGGCCAGCGTGCGCAACATCTGCTTTATGGTGAGGTGGTAGTCACGCATCGTGGCGTAGGAGGCTATCTTGGTGCGGCAGTCGGCGGGGTACCCCTCGCTGATGTCGTTCTTGTAGGCGAGGGCGCAGACGATGACACTCTTTGCCCCCTCCATAAGCTTTGCAGCATCCGTGCGTTTCTCGATATTTCGCCCCATATAGTCGAGCGAGGAGGCGTATCCCTGCTTAATCCATTTGCGCAGGAATGTGCCGTCGGGCCCCATTTGCCGACAGCGTGCAACGCCACAGAGGTCGAATCCGACCTCCTTCGCCAACTGCTTGATACGTCCATTATTCAACATTTTATCCATATTTAGTCCCAAAAATAGTGAAAATATGGGGAAATACATTATATTTGCAAATAATTGTATATTACCGATTTATCGAAAAACAACACGATAAACCAACAAAACAAGTATAACTTAAATTAGAGAAACAGATGAAAATTAACACTTTAAGAGAGGTGTTGCACCAGAGTCTTGAAAAATTCTCAGACCGAGTAGCGTTCTCGTTGTGGCGTGGAGCAGAGGTGACCTATAAGGAGGTCGGAGAGAGAGTGCAGCAGATTCAGGAGATGCTAATGGATGCAGATGTTCAGCCGGGTGACCGTGTGGCAATTCTCAGTAGCAGCGTACCTAACTGGGGTGTGGCGTACTTCGCAATTACCTCCGCAGGATATGTTGTGGTGCCTATTATGCCGGACTTCTCGTCGGAGGATATCGACCGTATTGTAGAACACTCGGAGTCGAAGGCTCTCTTTGTGTCCGATAAACTCTTCTCGAAACTCTCGAAGACCACGGCCGATAAATTGAACCTCGTGGTACGTACCAAGAACCTCGGCATCATCTCGCAGAATGTCAAGGGTGGCAAGGGTGCAACCCGCACTCCGCAGCCGGAGGATTTGGCGGCCATCATCTACACGTCGGGAACAACCTCGCAGCCAAAGGGCGTTATGCTTACGCACTACAACCTCTGCTCGCAGTTGTGGATGATTGACAAGCTCTTCCTCGTTCACGAGACCGATATTTTCCTCTCGGTGTTGCCACTGGCTCATACCTACGAGTGTACCATAGGCCTTGTGCTGGCGTTCTATCACGGTAGCCACGTCGTATATCTTGACAAGGCCCCTACCGTATCGACCCTGCTGCCTGCATTGAAGGAGGTGCGCCCTACGATTATGCTTACGGTGCCGCTCATCATCGAGAAGATTTACCGAGGTGCCGTGTTGAAGAAGTTTACCTCCAACGCCTTTATCGCAACCCTCTACAAGGTGGGATTCATCCGCCGTATGTTGCACCGTGTGGCAGGTAAAACGCTTACCAAGACCTTCGGAGGTCGTGTGCGCTTCTTCGGTATCGGTGGTGCGAAACTCGACTCTACGGTTGAGCAGTTCCTGCTGGATGCCAAGTTTATCTACGATATCGGCTACGGCCTGACCGAGACGGCTCCGCTTATTGCAGGTGCTGTGGATGGTATGTTGCGCCTCGGTTCTACGGGCCCTGTGTTGCAGGGTATCGAGGCTCGTATCGAGAATCCTAATGAGGAGGGTATCGGCGAGTTGGTCGTTAAGAGCCCAAGCCAGATGGTTGGCTACTACAAGAATGAGGAGGCTACCAAGGAGGTGTTTACCGAGGATGGCTGGTTCCGCACCGGCGACTTGGCCTCGTTTGACAAGGACGGATGGCTCTATATACGTGGTCGCTTGAAGAATATGATTCTGGGCCCAAGTGGAGAGAATATCTATCCGGAGGATATCGAGAGTGTTCTCAACCAGCACGTCTTTATCTCGGAGTCGGTTGTTACCGAGCACGAGGGACATTTGGTGGCTCTGGTACACTTCGACAAGGCGGCTATCGAGGCTCGCTACGCAGAGATGGTCGATGAGTGGAACCAGAAGAAGGATGAATGGGTTAAGTTCCGTGACCAGATGATGGCGGAGATTAAGGAGTATGTCAATGCACGAGTAAACCGCTACTCCCGCATCACCGAGGTTGTCGAGGAGGAAGAGGAGTTTGTAAAGACTCCGTCGAAGAAAATTCGCCGCTTCCTCTATAATAACCGAGGCGCCAAGGATAATAAGTAGTTGCGACTTAATCTATAAAGTGAAGCTGTCTAACAAGGCTACTTTGTCGTTATACTCGCCCTCAAAATGCTCATTTACGCCGAGTAAACTGCGCTTTTTCGGGCTTCATAGGCCTAAAATTAGCACTTGTTATACAACTTCTGAAAAGAAAGAGCGTGTCCGAAAACTTGTTGGACACGCTCATTGTGTTTCGTAGTGCTCTCTTGCAGTGGCGTGCTACTTCTTAATCTCAACCTCTACGGTAGGGTGGAGGTGGTCGCCAATCCACATATTCTCTACGACGAATTTAACGCTCGAACCCGCCTTGACGGAGAGAATTATTGACTCCAAGCCGTGTACATCCTGCACGATATCGCCTGCCTGACGAATCTGGAAGTCGATAGAGGAGAGGTTACGAATCTCCACACGCTGTGTTTTCTTCTTCTTGTCCGCCTGCACAACCTTTACCTCTATGGCAGCCTTGAAGAAGTCGGCCAGAAGTTGCTCCTCGCCGGCGAGCTGACCTGCGCTATACGCTATGGTACGGCGTGCTTCGAGGGCCTCACGGATGCTCTCCAAGCTCTTCTCCTTCGCAAATATAAAGGTCATATTACGGTGCAGACCACGGTGTCCATATACCTCCTGCGTGGTGGTGTGGATGTCGGTGGTTGCCGACATAAAGTGCTTGCCTCCCTTGCAGCGGTCGATGAGTTTCGGATAGAACTGACCTCCGTTCATAATCTCTACGCCGTCAATCAGACCCTCGCCATAGGCCTTCTTCTCAAATTCGAGCATCTCGACGCTCTTGCGCTTCCATCCGGGATGGTTGTGCATAACGAGAGCACCCTGCGCACGAGCATTGCGGATAGCCTGCAAGGCATCCTGCGTATAGATTGTGTTGTTGTCCGTAGTGAAGAGGGCGTTGTAGTGGCCGATAGTCTCCGGAGCACGTGTAATCTCGGCTCCCGGGATGATGAGCAGACCGTACCTCTTTGCCTCCTTCTGCGCCTCCTTGACAGGGTAGTTGAGGTCGGCAGGGATGCCACGCTCGTCAGCATCCTTGTAGTTCACGGCGTGGTTTACCGGCTTCTTGACCTCCCCGTCGGTGTAGCCTTTGAGGAATTTGAGCATACAAGGCTCGATACGGCGGTACTCGATATGCTCGGTCACAGCCATAACATCCAACCCGTCGGACCACGCCTCACGAACTCGGTATGCCGCCGTAACCTCGGCGTCGGAGTAGATGGAGTGGGTGTGCAGGTCGGCCTTGTAAGGGGTGTAGCCGTTTACCTGCGGGAGTATGATGCCGAGGCGGTGTGGAGCCTTGGTCTTGGACATCTCGGTATGGATGATGTCCGGATTGTCATACTGCGCATAGGCTGCGGAGGAGCCCACAAGTAGCAGTGCAAGAAAAAGTAATCGTTTCATTGTAGGGTAGTTTGGTTATTTATTTGAATAGTGTATTAAGTACCTTTGCAAGCTGGTAGCCAGCCTTCTGAATCTGCTGCTCGGCCAGCGGCAGAGCCTTCTTTGTGAACTCCTCGCCCAGCACGTCGCCATCCTTCACCCAATGGATTGATGGGCGCACGTCACGTGCTGCATCCTCCATCCATCGCTCGACATCGCCCTTCGTTACAGCCTTAATCTGCTTCTTGGTGTAGCAGTCGAGCTTGTCGGCATAGCGCTGATATGACCACTTCTTGTGGTTGTAGGCGATGATGCCCGTATCCCACGCCTTGTGCAACGTCGTCTCACGGCCCAGATATGTTATCTTCTGATGACCCTTGTTGGCAAAGTCGGTGTATCGCAGGTGCGACGGGCAGTGGAAGTCGCCAACCATATGCACCAAGCACTTGATAGCAAACATAACCGTCGAGTCGCTCAACTCTTGGCGATTCTTTAACAGTTCGGAGAGGTCGATGATTCCGGTGACCGAGTCACGACCCTTGCGGTGCTTGTTGCGCAACTCCTGGCTTGTGTGGCACTTCTCATCTACAATCGAGGCGTGCCAACCCGATGTAGGCTTCTTGTACTCCGGCGTATTGCGCACCTCATCCATCCACAGAGAGTAGTCGGCCAGAGGTGTGCCGTGCGTGTATTTCTCGATGTTCGCCTTTGCCTGTGGTGTGAGGTGTCGCTCGGCAATCTCTGCAATGGTGCGGTGGCCCAGACGGCCCCACGCCGAAACCTCATAACTTGCCATTAGGGCAAGTGCGAGGGTAAGGATAGTTACTTTAATCTTCATATCGCTCTTGTTTTAGATGTTTACTTTCCGAAAGCCTCGTTTATGACCTTTGCCATACGCAGGCCCGCTTTGAGTATCTGCTCGTCGGCCAGAGTGTTGAACTCCTGCACTTGGTCGAGCGTCATACGGCTCAACTCCTCCTTCGGAGTGCCCTTCGGCATCTTCTTCATCACGTCGTAGATGTACTTGCTGCACTGGTAGGTGTCGCACAGCCACTCGTACAGACCTCCTGCGGTCACTCGGTCGATATACTCCTGCGAGATGTTGCAGTCGAGCGAGTGCGCAAAGTCCATATAGCCAAACGATGGGTGCAGGTAGCGCATGAGGTTGGTGTCCCAAATCTTGTGGTACGACATAACCTTGCCATCGACGAATACCACGTCGTAGTGTGAGTTGAGCTTCCAGCTGCGGTCCTCGTTCTGCGAGTAGGTGTGTCCCGGGCAGTGGAAGTCTCCGAGGGCGTGCGCCAAGTGGTAGATGCGCTCCTTCAACTCCTTCTCGCTGAGGGCTTTGTAGTTGCCGAGCTTCTTGATTGTGGTGCTCAGCTCCGGATATGCCGTGCCGGCAGGCTTGCCCGTCTCGACGTAGTAGTATGCCGAGTGTCGCCACTGCTTCGACTCCTCACGGAAGTTGTCCATCCACGATGCGTAATAGACGATGGAGCGGCCGTCGATGCAGGCCTCGATATTTGCCTTTGCCTCCGGCGTAAGGTGTCGCTCGGCAATGTAGGTGATGGTGGCGTGTACGTCACGACCCCAGCCCCAAGCGTTACCTCCGATGAAGAGGGATAGCAACGCTGATAATATGATAACTCTTGATTTCATAACTTTTTCCTCCTTGTGTGATGTGTTATTTTACACTCTTCTTTGGTGCCGACTCGTCAAACAGACCGTTGAGCAGTGCCGCCAGGCGGTAGCCTGCCACGCCAATCTGGTCGGTAGCCATCTCGAAACTCTTGTTTAGCCACGGGCGGTAGGTCTTTGCCGTCAGGTGCTGGTTAGGCTCTATGTAGGAGTATATCGGGCGATATACCTTCGCATTGGCCGTCACCCAGTCGCATACGCTGCCCTTGGTCAGCTCCGCAACCTTCTCGGGGCTTAAACGGTTGAGCTGGTGCACGAACTCATTGACCTTCCATCCGAAGGTGTGGTGCACGACATCCCCCTCCCAGAACTTCATATAGGAGCGGGTCTTGCTCTCCTTGTCGTAGCGGTACTTGATTTTGCGCTCCTCCAACAGGTCGGTAAAGACGTAGTGCGATGGGCAGTGGAGGTCGCCCATAATGTGTACTACGAAGCGGATGTTGTCCGCCACCTCCTGCTTCGAGAGTGAGGCACGATTTTGCAACGCCGCCACCGCAAGGCTCAGCCCTTCCAGAGCGTCGGCACGGCGCACTACGCCGGCATCCGACTTGTCGGCCTTCTTGGCAGCGATGATTTTACCCTTCGGCGTGAGGGCTACGTTGTGCCAATTCTCGGTGTGTCGGTACTGCTCGGTGTCGCTGACCTCCTCCATCCAATATGCGTAGTAGGCAATGCTATGGTTGTCGAGTGCCGCCTCTATACTCTTGCGGGCCTCCGCCGTGAGGTTGGCATCGGCAATGGCTGCAACGGCAGTGTGCAGTGCGCCGTTCCACGCCTTGACTGCCGGCGTAAGAGCGAGCACGGCAATTATTGATAACAGAATCTTTTTCATGGTTGCGTGTCGTTATTTGTCAAATATGGTGTTGAGAATCTTCGCCAGACGATAGCCTGCGGCAGGGAAGATGTGGTTGATGATGTCGTTGGCCTTCGTGATGTACTCCCTGTCCACCTCCTTGCTCTCCGGCAGGAGAGAGTATGCAGTGCCGGCAAAGGCCACCGACTCGGCGTACCAATAGTCCGGAGTTCCGGATGACAGCTCCTCACGCTCCTTCTCGGTCGCACGGTCGAGCTCCTCCGCCAACGATAGCGGCGAGGCTCCGTAGCGGGTGTCGGCAACGATTATTCCATCCCAGAGTTTGTGGTACTTCACGCTCTTGCCCTTGTACTTAACCTTCACAGGGCGATATGTCGGGAAGTCGATATGTACGGGGCAGTGCATATCGCCTACCAGATGTACCAGATACTTGATGTTTACATTAACCAGCGAGTCGCTCAACGTCCTGAAATCGGACATCTCGGCCACGATACGCTTGATTTGGCTCACGGAGATAGGCGGCAGAGGGTTGCCCTCGGCATCCTTGCGTTGGTCATCTCTCCAATAGTCCACGTGCCAGTCGTTGGTGACATCAAACGGAGCGTCCTTGCGGTTGAAATCCATCCACGAGGCGTAATAGACGATGGATTGCCCGTTGAGATACTTCTCGATGTTGGCCTTGGCACGAGGCGTGAGGTGACGCTCGGCTATGCGGGCGATTGTTGCGTGCCCACGATTGTCCCAAGCCCACGAGTTGCCGCCTGCCACAATGCAGAGCAACATCGTTAAGATAAATCTTTTCATAGTGAGGTTTAGGTTTTTTGTTATTGTTGTTTGTTTACCAAACAAAGGTAATAAAAAGATATGAAAGCAACGCCTATTCTCCTGCAAAAGAGAGGGTAAATCATAAAAATACCTACAAATGAGTACAAAAAAGAAGCTGTCTAACAAGGCTACTTTGTCGTTATGCTCGTCCTCGAAATCCTCGCATACGCCCAAGTATGCTGCGGTTTCTCGGACTTCGCAAGGTTGCGATTAAGGCGAATGAAAACAAGTGCGTTTTTTGAGCCGAAGCAACTAAAAGCCATCGTAGATGGATTAAGCCTAAAATTAGCTCTTGTTATACAACTTCTAACACAAATGAGGCTGTCCGCAAACTTGTGTCGGACAGCCTCTATTTGTCGTTCTGCTTTCTGAGCGAGCCTTATGCGAGCGGGGTAACGCTTACATATGACTTGCCGGATGCCTTCTTTGTGAAGACTACGGTACCATTAACCAAAGCGAAGAGGGTGTGGTCTTTACCCATACCTACATTCTCGCCAGGGTTATGTACTGTACCACGCTGACGTACGATGATGTTGCCTGCCTTAGCAACCTGACCACCGTAAAGTTTAACGCCGAGTCGTTTGCTCTCTGACTCACGACCGTTCTTCGAACTACCTACACCTTTCTTGTGTGCCATACTTCTTTACAGTTTTTTAGGTTATGCAACAATGTCTTCTACTAAAATCTGCGACAGATACTGACGGTGACCGTTGCATTTCTGATAACCGGTTCTGCGCTTCTTCTTGAACACGAGAACTTTGTCGTCCTTCAAGTGTTTAAGAATCTTTACCTTTACCGAGGCGCCTTTTACAACAGGTGCACCTACCTTAACCTGACCGCCGTTCTCTACAAGCAGGACTTTGTCGAAACTCAGGGTAGAGTCAACCTCTCCCTCAAGACGGTGAACATAGAGTTTTCGACCTTTCTCAGCCTTGAACTGCTGACCTGCAATCTCTACAATTACAAACATTTATACTATAAAATTTATCTGTTTTGCCGACTTTTTACTGCAATCGGCTTGCAAAGATAGAAATAGTTTTTTGATTATGCAACATTTATACCCAAAAAAGCAACCGTCTCCTCCGAAGAAGGGACGGTTGCTTTCTTGATTTGTGGTGACTTATTTCGAAGTCTGACCTACCTCCTCACTTGCCTCCGGAATCTCGGCAGAACCTGTTCCGTGGAAGTTGTAGAGGCCGTTGCTGGTCTTTACCGAGTACTCGAATGAACCATCCTCCTTCACGGTGAAGTAGCTATCCTTGTCCGGCTTCAACGAGTAGAATGCGCTGTTGTAGTAGAATGTACTCGACGCTGCATCCATCCAGAGAACATCCTCGGTAGAGCCTGCGAACTCGTTAGCCTCTGCCTGCGACGAAGCAACATAGTGCTTGCCGGTTTTGAGTGCAGATGCGCTGTAAGGCACGTTGAACTTAATCTGGTATGTTGACGTTGCCACGTTGGCCTGTGCCATAAACGAGTAGAATGAAGCGTTGTTAGAGTCAGCATAGAGACCCGAAGATACCCAACCGCTAATCTGTACACTCTTCATCTCGACAGGGCTTCCGGTGTAGCCGTTAACCTCACCCGAGTAATCAACCGTGAACTCCTTGTGTCCCTCGGTAGAAACAGCGGTGAGCTTAATCGAGGTGAAGTTGGTTGTAGGCATCTCGCACGCAGCTACTTGCAGGTAATGAGCCGTAGATTCGGTCGAGAAGTAGTACTTGGTACCCTGATACTCAACGTAGCTCTTCGTGGTATCTGTCCAGTTCTTGTTCGAAGCGTTGGCATCAGCCTCCGAGCGGAATGGGTAGCGAGCCTTGCGAACAAAGTCATTCTCGGCATACTTGCCATCCAACTCGCAGTGGAGACATACCTTGTTGCCATTGCTATCCTCGCCCGAAAGTACACGACCCGTATCGCTTGCCTTGTTGTAGGAGAGCGACGAGAGTGTGAGGGCCACCTTCTCGATTACGTTCTTGTAGTTGAACGCACCCGAGTAGTTGAAGCTGAACTCCTTCTCTGCTGCCTCGTCCCAAGCCAGGAACATAGCCGAGTTGTTGTCGGCGTAAGGCATCTGGTGGCTTACAACACGGAAGTACGAGTTAGGGTTGTTGTTCAACAAGTTGTACTTTGTACCCTGATACTCAATGTAGCTCTTGCCCGACTCAACCCAGTAGAGGTGTGGCAGGTTGTTGTTCATCTTTGCCACCTCGGTAGTATTAGGACCGATGTAAGAGCTGTAAAGTAGGTAATCTTTTGTGCTGTGGCAGAAGAGAACCACCTTGTTGCTGCTGCTGTCGGTAGCAGTGAAAGTCATCGTGTAGTCGCCACTTGCTGCGTCGTAAGCAGGAACCGATACATCGACAGATGTCAATTCGAGAACAACCTTCTCGGCAGGCTTCTCCTCGTCGGTGAAACTTACTACGGTAGCATCCCAGCCGTTCTTCGAGTCGCAACCTACGGTTACGTCAACGCCGCTACCGCTACCCTTCGCATCAATGATGAAACGGTATGTGGTCTCGTCAATCTTACGAACAAAGAGCGAGCCGCTGGTGATGTTCAGGCGGTACACATCCTCTACGATAACGCCGCTCTTCCACGAGCCGGTGCCATCCTCTGTCATAACATACTCGGTGAAGCCATCCTTCGAGAGTACGCCATCCTCGGTCTCCAACTCGCAGGTAAATGTACCGGAGTGAGCGGTGAGTTTCAGCGTGTATGTGTTGCCATTTTTCACGATTTCAACCATATAGTATGGGTCCATAGCACGGTATGCCTTCACATCCTCAACCTCGGCCTCGCCGCCTTTCAGGTAGAGTGCTGTGAGCACATACTTGCCCGAGTAAGAGAGGGCATTCAGGCGATACGAAGTGGAGTTGCTCTCGGTCGATTTGTTGGCCTCCAAGTAGTTCTCTGCCGAGTTAGGGGCAAAGTGTGCGGTTACGCCGTCACAGATGAGTACCGAGCCGTCAACGTCAATCCACGGAGCATTCTCCTTGCCGGCCAACTTATCAGCCTCGGCCTGCGAGGTGCAGAAGTAGTACTTGCCGTCGAGCTCGCTCAATGCAGCTACGTTGTGGAACGCCAGACACCAAGACTTCAACTGGCTGGCATCCTGTACAATCCAGTTGGCAGTCGCTCCGCTTGGCGAAACGTCGAAATAGTCGTAGTTACCCAGTCCGGAGAGCTCCAACGAGCCCTGGCTGGTCTGCATAACCACCTTCTCGGAGAGCTTCAACTCTGAACCCTCCTCCTTGGCCGATGCCACAGCCCATACGCTGTACTCTACGTGTGGTTTGAGGTCGCCGACGGTAACCTTTGCAGGCAAATCGCTCAATGCGGTACCATTCTCCCATACGTGCTCAGGGCTTACCTCCGGCTGCTCAACCGGCGACATAGCCTCGGCAGCCTCGCTTGGTATCTTGTCGTCCAACGTGGAGTTGTCGTCTGCCAGCAGTGTTCCGTCTGCCAGAGTAACCAAATATTTTACCTCCTCGGCGTTGTCTGCATCTACGCTAAAAGAGATTGACGAAACGGTGCTCTCGCCTGCTGTTACAGATACGGAGAGTCCGTCCTGCGGAGGAAGAGTACCTCCGCCATTCTCACCTCCCGGTTCCGGGCCCGGCTTACAACCTGCGAGGCCCAAGGCCAGCGCAAAAGTTGCGAATGATAATAAAATCTTCTTCATAACCTTAAATTTTGAAGTTAAATAATTAGTAAATGTTCAAATCTGTAATTAAACTAATGTTGTGTCTTGTCATTTTTATCGAATGACGATTTGCAAATATAGTAAAAAAAATTAAAAACCTCCCGTTTTTATGCAAAATTGTGCATATTTTGAGTAAAAAACATCCACCCCCCCCTATACTTATATTTATAGCATATTCAAGTCTGTACGGAGGATGCTATTTGGCATATTTTTGGCTTGTGTAGTTTGCTCCTGTGCAAAATATATTCACAATAAAAACAGATGCCCTATGCAAAAGATTATCATATACTCTTCGTCGCTATGTATGCGTGCTCTGCTCGAAGGGTTGCTCTATGACTGCGGGGCGGAGGTATGCGTGGCAACCTCCCGCCAAAATCTCTTCGACCGCTGTGCCGCCGAGCGTTTCGATAAGGTGGTGGTCGGCGAGACGGCACTCTTTATGGAGGGGTGCGATACGGTGGAGCGCATACGTCCCTGCGGAGCACGTGAGCCGGAGATTCTGGTCTTTGCCCCCGATATTACGGAGGAGTGCGTGATGTCGCTGTTGGAACGAGGAGTCAATCAATACGTCTCACTGCCGGTGGTCCCTGCACGGCTGCGGCGCAAAGTCTTTGGCGTATGATTCTGTTTCTGCTCTCTACGCTCTTCGGCTCGCTGATTCTTCTGTTGCTGCCACGCCGCCAACGTGCCGTGCGCCGAGCCGAGTATGTGCGACGCATATCCATATACGTCTCGGTGGGGTATGAGTTCGGCACCTTCACGCTGCGCAATATAGCCTCGCCGACCGACCTCGTGCTGCTTGCGGAGGCTGTCGCCTACGTCTCGGAGCGGGTCAGGGGCACGGGCGTTAAGCCGTTGCGTGAGGTTATGGAGCACTATGCTCTGGAACGGCGGCTTGTGGATAGGGCATCACGTCGGCGGGGCGTGGAGCGGGCCTATGCCCTCGCCCTGCTGGCCCGTATGCCGTTGAGCCGTGCGACCTCGGAGCGTGCCTACGCCCTCTTTGGCGAGGATGACGACCGTCGTGTGCGTTTCTACGCCCTGCTGTGTGGCGTGGCAGGGGATAGGGACTTCGTTCATTATGTCGCCGCCTTTCGACCCCGCTTTACCCGCTACGAGATGGCGGAGGTGGTCGCCCTGCTCTGCCGAGAGGTGTGTGCCGTGGCATATACGCCCCTTGTGCGCTCGCATAACTACAACCTCTGTATGCTCGGCATCAGCCTCGTGCGGCGTATGGATGCCGTGGAGGCGGAGCGTGAGTTGCGACGTGTGGTCGTCGAGGGGACGGGATGCCTGCGCTTGGAGGCGGTCTATGTGCTGGCCTCGCTGCGTGGCAACCTCTCCGGCGTGGCTCTGCGACGCTGGATTTACCACCGCCCACGCTCCGAGCGACGCTCGCTGTGCCGCCACTTTGTCCGCTCCGGCTACTCGATACACACCCTGCGTGCCCTCTTCGGGGCGGAGGAGTGCAACGAGGCGGAGCGTATGTTGAACACCTATAAATGCCGTATTGCCTGATGCTTGCTCTCTGGATTACTCTCGGTTTTTGTGTGATGGTGACCGCAGGACGGTATGCAGGGCTCTGCGTGCGCCGTCGTCGTGAGGCGTTGTGGTACGACCGCCTGATGAGCCTCTCGCTCGTTGCGGAGCAGGATGGGGTGGCGAATATCGGCATCTCGCTCCTCTGTCTCCATCCGAGCGATGTGCGTGTCGTGGAGGCTATGCTCGCCTCCCGATATCCCGCTACCGAGGCGGTGGTGATGCTCGACTCCGATAGCGAACTCTTCGCCGTGCTGCGCCGTCGCTACGCCCTCTGTAATGTGAGGTGCGACCGAGCCGCCGTCAAGGCCCTCTACCGCTCACGCCATAGGGCCTTCCGCCGCCTTGTTGTCGTGGATGGCTTTATCTCGACCGAGAGCTCGATGCTCGACGTTGCCGCCTCGGTGTGCTCGTATGACTACCTTATGCCCATACCCTCCACCTGTCGGCTCCTGCCCGATGCGCTGTGCCGCCTTGCCGTGGAGATTGCCGCTGCGGAGTTGCCTCGGGTGGAGTATGTCGAGTGCGCTACACGGGGCATCTATGCCGTTTCGGGGGATAGGGTAGCCGCCTGCGGAGGCTTCGGCCCTCTGCGTGCCGCCTATTCCAAGCGAGCCTCCCCGCAGAGCAGAATGCGCACCCTCACCCTGCGCCATCCGATAGCCCTGCCCGCAGCGCAACTATCTGAAAAAGATTTTTTTGTGTTTGCTCGGATGCGTACCTATAATTTTTATGACTTTTTGCTGTTTAATATTATGAAATATAGAAAAAAGTTTGTATCTTTGATAAAACCTTAAAACGAATGAAATTAAACGAAGATATCAGAGCCTACCTGCTGCCACGTGCCTTTAATGCTGCGGTGCGTGCCGGGTGGGAGATTATGACCGTGTATAAGAATAGCGACGACTACGATATCACGGTCAAGAGCGACCATACGCCGATAACCATCGCCGACCGTCTGGCACACAACCGCATCAAGGAGGTGCTCGGCGAGACACGTATTCCGATACTCTCGGAGGAGGGGCGTGAGATGCTCTACGAGGAGCGTCGCAATTGGGAGCTCTTCTGGCTGGTGGACCCGCTCGATGGTACGGTGGAGTTTATCAAGGGGAATAACGAATTTACGGTAAACATAGCCCTTATGTCGGATGGTGTGTGCATCTGCTCGGTGGTCTATGTGCCATACTTGCAGAAGGCCTATGTGGCGAGCCAAGGTCTTGGCTCACACCTTATTACTGGCGTTGCTCCTGCGGCGGATGCCCTCTATACATATGAGGAGATATGTGCCAAGCGTCGTCGTCTGCCGCTTGCCGAGCAGTCGCACGAGCGATTCCGTGTGGCGGTGTCACGCTCGCACCAGACCGCCGAGACCAGAGCGTATATCGACAAGGTGCGAGAGCAGCACCCCGACTTGGAGATTGTCGAGCAGGGCAGCTCCTACAAGTTCTGCCTGCTTGCCGAGGGAGCCATCGACTACTACCCACGCACCACGCACACCTACGAGTGGGATACGGCGGCTGCCGAGTTGATTCTCGCCGAGGCGGGCGGAGTGACACGCTCGCTGCCCGACTATGAGCCGTTGAGGTACAACAAGGAGGATTTGCACAACCCGTGGTTCGAGTGCCGTAAGCAGGCGTGATACCTTTATATAATATAGGGGGGGGTAACATTAGAGGCTGTCCGACATTTTTTGCGGACAGCCTCTAACTTGTTTAGGCGTGCACTCTGTGAGGGAGCCTTCTACTTCTGCTCCTTGGCGGTGAAGAGTTTCGAGAACTCGCTCAGCAGCAGAACTCCCAAGGTCAGGCCTATGGTTATCCACCACTGCTCGGCAGAGAGAGATGAAAGGTGGAAGAGCGACTGCATACTTGGCACAAGCATCACCATAAGGGTCAATCCTACGACGATAAAGATTGTGAGCCAGAGCCAACGGTTGCTGAAAAAGCGGTTGGTGAAGAACTTGTTGCCCGAGCGGATGGAGAATATCATCACAAACTGCGAGAATATCATCACCGCAAAGGTCATTGTGCGAGCCGTATCCAACGAGGTGTCGTGTCCAATGATATATGCTGCAATGGTTGCTGCGCCGAGAATCAGGGCCTGAATGGTTATCCTTGTCGTGAACGGGCGGGTGAATATGCCCTGATTTGGCTCTATTGGCTTACGTCGCATAATATCTTTTGCGGCGTGGTCAACACTGAGAGCCAACGATGGCAGGCTATCTCCCGCGAGGTTGATAAAGAGCAGCTGGATAGGCAACAGCGGCATATCGAGGTTGCAGAGCACGGCAACCAGCAGCAGTACAATCTCGCCGAGGTTGGTCGAAATCATAAACTGGATAGACTTTATCAGGTTGTTGTAGATGCGGCGACCCTCACGCACAGATTGTACGATAGTGGCAAAGTTGTCGTCGGCAAGCACCACGTCGGCAGCCTCTTTCGACACGTCTGTACCCGTGATGCCCATCGCAACGCCGATGTTGGCAAGTTTCAGTGCAGGGGCATCGTTCACGCCATCCCCCGTCATCGCTACGACATTGCCCAGACTCTGGTATGCCTTGACGATACGCACCTTATGCTCCGGAGCAACACGTGCAAAGACCGAAACGCTGCCTGCAACTTGTCGCAACTGCTCGTCGCTCATCTGCTCTACATCGCTACCCGTAAGCACGTAGTCCGATGATGACATAATGCCGAGGCTCTGCGCAATGGCCGAGGCGGTAATCTTGTGGTCGCCGGTAATCATCACGGGCTTGATGCCTGCCACCTTGCACTGCTCAACGGCAACCTTTGCCTCCTCACGAGGAGGGTCTATCATACCGACCATACCCACGAAAATCAACTCCTGTTCGGCCCCTGCGGTAATCTCGGCCAACTCCTCCTCGCTCGGCTCCTTGTCGATGATTACCTCGGAGTATGCCATACAGAGCACACGCAACGCATTTTGTGCCATTGCATTATTCTTTGCGGCGAGCCTCTCCTTGTCTGCGCTCTCTATTGGGCGAACATTGCCCTCCTCGCCCACGATGCGGTTGCAGCGGGTAAGCAACTCGTCAAACCCTCCCTTGGTGGCGATGAGGATAGTCTGCTCGTCTTTGCGGTGGAGCGTGGTCATCAGCTTGCGCTCCGAGTCGAAAGGAATCTCCGAAATACGAGGGCAATCTGCATTTAGTCTCTCTTGACTATTGCCGTTGCTTTCAGCGTATGCCACCAGCGCTGTCTCCGTCGGGTCGCCAATCAACTCGCCCTCGCCACTTTGGGTTGTGTCGTTGCAGAGCGTGCCAATAGCAAGGAGCATATCAGAGGTTGCAGGGTATGCCTCTACCACGGTCATCTTGTTTTGAGTAAGAGTGCCCGTCTTGTCGGAGCAGATGACGGTTGTGCTGCCGAGAGTCTCGACCGATGGCAGGTTGCGCACAATGGCATTCTGCTTTGCAAGTCGCTGCACGCCAAGTGCCAACACTACGGTCGATACCGCAGGCAGACCCTCCGGAATGGCTGCCACAGCAAGGCTTACGGCGGTCATAAACATCTCCAAAAGGCCACGGCCATAGCATAGACCAATGACGAAGATTACGGCACAGACGATAAGGCTGATTACCGCAAGCACTTTGCCCAACTTATCGAGGCGCACCTGCATAGGGGTACGCATATCGGGTACAGACTTAATCATAGCAGCAATCTTGCCCACCTCGGTCTGCTCGCCCGTTGCAACGACAACGCCCAAGCCACGACCATAGGTAACGCTGCAAGAGCTGAAAGCCATATTCACACGGTCGCCGATGCCGACGGTGTCCAATATGGTGTCGGTACCCTTCTCCACCGGCAGCGACTCGCCCGTAAGAGCGGCCTCCTGAATTTTGAGATTGACACTCTCGATAAGACGCAGGTCGGCAGGTACGCTGTCGCCCGTCTCTATCTCGACGATGTCGCCTACGACGAGCTCCCTCGACTCTATGACCTGATGCTCACCATCTCTGATGACCTTGCAGTGCGGAGCAGAGAGCCTTTCGAGTGCATCGAGCGCATTCTCCGCCTTCGCCTCCTGAAATACGCCGATAATGGCATTTACGATAAGTATCGAGAGGATGATGATGGCATCGGTTATGCCCTCGCCATTCATATAACCCGTAACGCCCGAAATCGCCGCCGCCACAAGCAGCACGATAATCATAAAACTCTTGAACTGCGAGACGAACTTATGCCACAGCGAGGTGTGCCTCTTCTTTGCAAACTCGTTGTAGCCATTCCGATTCAGACGCTCGGATACATCGCCTTGGGTGAGACCCTTCTCAATGTCTGTTTTTAATAGTCGAACTATCTGCTCGACCGACTGCTGATAATGATACATTTGTGTCGTTGTTTTTATTTTCTGTGCAAAGTTAGAGCCTTATTGGTGGAAATTTGTTACATTTGTAGGCAAATAAATTTATCATATTTCGCTTTTTGCTGTAATGATGGAAAAAATCAAGGAATTAGACATCGCAGAGATGATTGAGAGAGAGGGCGGACGAGATTTTATGATAGACCTTAATATCCCCTTCCCCGATACGAGCATATCCGACAATATGCTGATTCGTAACGGTGTACTCATAATCTTGTGCAAGAGTGGCAATGGCGTTATCGTAATTGATGGCAAGCAGTATAGGTTGGCAAACAATAATGTGATAATCCTGCCGGAGAATCATATAATAGAGCCTATAACCCCGGCGTTGATGGAGCGGGTGAGTATCATAGCGGTATCGGTAGATTATATTTTGAATATGCCGTCACCCATTGATACCAACATATTCGGCTATTCGAGATATATCTCCGCAATCAAGGTGGCGGATGATAAGTTTGATGACCTGATGAGTTATTATCGGTTTATTTATAAGGAGACGTTGCAGGAGAGTAAATACAAGGCGGAGATTATCCACTCGATATTCTACGCCCTGATACTCGAAATTATTGCCGAGTACGAGAAGATGTTTGTCTTCGATACGACCAATAATATAAAGGCGGACAATCTTACCGACAGGTTCTTCAAGCTGCTCGCCGTAAACTACCGGAAGTATCGCTCGGTGCAGTTCTATGCCGAGCAGATGAACCTTACGCCGAAGTACCTATCGACGGTGGTCAAGCGCAAGAGCGGTCGCCCGATACTTGACTGGATACACGAGGCTATACTTATTGATGCAAAGATGCTGCTGCGTACAACGGAGCTTACCGTGCAGCAGATTGCCGAGCAACTCAACTTTTCGAGCCCGTCTGCGTTTGTGCAGTTTGTGAAGAAGCATACGGGACATACGCCTACGGAGCTGAAATAGGGTGGTGGTGGATGGGTAGTGGGCGGAGGCCTGTGCTCCCAAAAACAGAGGGCTGTCATTGCGACAGCCCTCTATCTCTTTTGCTTGGGGTATCGTTACTCGATGCCTTTGAGCTTCTTGTATGCGGCGTTGTACTTGTTGTACTTCTCCATCATACCCTCCTCGTTGCGCAGACGGAAGCACAACTCTTTGAGCGACTGTGCGCAGTCGAGGTTGTCCGGCTTCAAATCAAACGCCTTCTCGAAGTAAGGAACAGCCTCCTTATATACGGCGTGTACCTTTGCCTGCTCAGCCTGATACTCCTCCATACTGCTGATGCTGTCAACCTTCTCGTTGAGCTTCTGGTTCAGACCATCACCCTTGGCGATGTAGAAGTAGCCGATGTAGAAGTTGGTGTCGAAATCGTTTGGTTTGAGCTCGTCAATCTTCTTGAACGAAGCGATACACTCGTCATAGTTTTTGAGCTTGAAGAATACACGGCCACGACCAAACCAAAGGTCCGGACTGTCAGGAGTCTCGGCCAACGCCTTGTCGATAAGCTCCACGAGGTCAGCAGGGTCGCCCACGTTGTCCTCTGCGGTGTAGAGCGACATCAGACCATCGAGGATGCGGTCGTTCTTTGGGAACTTCTGGATACCCTCCAACAGAGCATCCTTCGCCTTGATGAGGTTTGCCTTATCGATATCCTTCTGGCCATAGTAGCAGTGGAAGAGGAAGTAGTAGGTGTTACCGCTCTCGTCCATATAGCCCAGCTCCTTCGACTTGTTGAGGTACTTCTCGCCATCGGCGTAGTACTTCGCATCCTCGGCACCGAGGAACGCAGCCAACTGACCTGCGAAGAAGTAGTACTGTGGGTCCACCTTCTCATATACAGGAATCTCCTGCAACAGCGCAGCCTTAACGTATGCATCAACGGCAGCACGGTAGTCCGGAATGTCGATGCTTGCGCTACCCGACTGTGAGTAGTAGGTGATAAGACCATCGAGGATAGTCTTCAACTTCGCACCACTCTTTGCATCGAGCGACAGAGCCTTGTTTGCAGACTCCACAACAGCCTCGAAGGCACCCTCCTTAATCTCCTTCTTCTGGGTCCAGGATGCTACTCGGTTATCCTTGATATAGACATTCACCCACTCGTAGTCCCATACCTGACGGCCGCTCTTGTCGGCAGAAGTCTCCTCCGGCTCGCCCATAGTGTAGCGGAGCATCGTGGCATCAAGGCCGATAAAGAGGCTCTTGGTAGGCTCCAAGATGGCATCAGCGTAGCCCTTTGTGCGGTTTACCCACGTAGCGGCCTTGCCTGCCTTCTTCGCATTCTCGGAGTCAGCGTCGCACTTCGTAAGCTTTGCAAGCACAGCCTCCTGATTGATTTTCTGACCTGTGACGGTTGGTACTGCCAGCACCATCAAAGCCATCACCATTAAGATTGATTTTTTCATAATCGTAAACGGTTTGTTAATTTATTTTTTTATTGTGTTTATTCCTTTTCGTTTGCCTGCTCGGTGCTCTGTGGCTCAACACCCTCGGCTACGCTCTGCTCGGCGTTCTCGTTGACAACCACCCCTTCGGCAGCCTCCTCGTCTTCGCTCTTCGGTACAGCCATAACCGATGCGATGGCATCGCCCTCACGCAGGTTGATGATTTTCACACCCTGCGTAGCACGGCCCGCAACACGAATCTGCTCTACCAGCGTGCGAATCGTAAGTCCCGAGCGGTTGATAATCATCAGGTCGTTCTCGTCGGTCACGGCCTGAATGGATACGAGCTTGCCAGTCTTCTCCGTGATGGCAATGGTCTTGACACCCTTACCGCCTCGGTTGGTGATGCGGTACTCGTCGAGGTTGGTACGCTTACCATATCCATTCTCCGAGAGTACAAGCACATCCTGCTGCGAATCCGGCTCGATGCAAATCATACCGATAGCCTCGTTGCCCTCTTCGAGCTCGATGCCTCGTACACCCATACTTACACGGCCCACAGGACGAACGATGCTCTCGTTGAAGCGGATAGCCTTACCCTCACGGGATGCAATCATAATCTCTGCGTTGCCGCTCGTGAGCTTAGCCTCGATGAGCTGGTCATCCTCTCTGATAACGATAGCATTGACACCGTTAGTACGTGGACGAGAGTATGCCTCCAACTTTGTCTTCTTGATTGTACCGTTCTTGGTACACATAATGATATAGTTGTTGTTTACATACTCCTCATCGTTCAGACGCTTGCAGTTGATGTAGGCACGTACCTTGTCGTCAGGCTCGATGTTGATGACGTTCTGGATGGCACGACCCTTCGAGGTGCGTGTGCCCTCCGGAATCTCGTAAACCTTCAACCAGAAGCAGCGGCCCTTCTCCGTGAAGAAGAGCATCGTATTGTGCATCGATGCCACGTAGATATGCTCGATGAAGTCCTCGTCACGTGTAGCACTTCCCTTGGCACCTACGCCGCCACGATTCTGTGTGCGGTACTCGGCGAGCGATGTGCGCTTGATATAGCCCAAGTGGGAGATGGTGATAACCATATCCTCGTCGGCGTAGAAGTCCTCCGGATTGAACTCCTCCGAGGAGTAAACAATCTCCGAGCGGCGCTCGTCGCCGTAGCTCTCCTTGACCTCGATAAGCTCCTCCTTGACAATCTGCAACTGCAACGCCTCGCTCGAGAGCACGTCGTTGAAGTATGCGATGCTGCGCTGCAACTCGTCACGCTCGGCGGTAAGTTTGCCGTGTTCCAGAGCAACGAGCGCACGCAGACGCATATCCACGATGGCTGCGGTCTGCAAGTCGCTCAGGCCGAACTTCTCCGAGAGGGTCTGCTTTGCCTCCTCGACATTCTTGGCGTTGCGGATGATGCGTACCACCTCGTCGATGTTGTCCTGCGCTATGAGCAAGCCCAGAACGATGTGCAGACGCTCCTCGGCCTTGCGCAGGTCGTAACGTGTGCGGCGTACAACCACGTCGTGACGGTGTCCTACGAAGTGCTTGATAAGGTCTTTGAGGTTGAGCAGCATCGGACGGCCGTTCACCAGAGCGATGTTGTTCACGGCAAACGACGATTGAAGTGCCGTATTCTTGAAGAGCGTATTCACTACAACGTTGGCTACGGCATCCTGCTTCAAGTGGACAACGACACGGATACCCTGACGGTCCGACTCGTCGTTTACGTCGGAGATACCCTCGATGCGGCCCTCCTTTATTTGGGCGGCGATGCTCTTGATGAGCTCGCTCTTGTTCACCATATAAGGCATCTCGGTAAATACGATTGACTGGCGGCCGTTTGCGGCGGTCTCAATCTCGTACTTGGCACGGATAATCACACGGCCACGACCCGTGAGCAACGCCTCCTTCACGCCGGCATATCCGTAGATGATACCGCCGGTAGGGAAGTCGGGACCCTTGACAAAGTGGAGCAAATCCTCGCACTCGCACTCCGGATTGTCGATATATGCGGCGCAGGCATCAATAACCTCGCCGAGGTTGTGAGGAGCCATATTCGTCGCCATACCTACGGCGATACCGCTGGCACCATTTACCAGCAACAACGGAATCTTGGTAGGGAGCACGGTCGGCTCCGGAATCGTGTCGTCAAAGTTGAGTGTCCAGTCGATAGTCTCCTTGTCGATATCGGCCAGCACCTCATCGGCAATCTTCTGCATACGGGCCTCGGTGTAACGCATCGCCGCAGGGGAGTCGCCGTCCATTGAACCGAAGTTACCCTGACCCTCAACGAGCGGGTAGCGCATAGCCCAATCCTGTGCCATACGACACATTGCATCATAGACAGACGAGTCGCCGTGCGGGTGGAACTTACCGAGCACGTCACCGACGATACGGGCGGACTTACGTGTCGGCTTGTCCGACGAGAGGTTGAGCTCCGCACTCATATCGTAGAGGATACGACGGTGTACCGGTTTCAAACCATCCCTTACATCCGGCAAGGCACGTGATACGATTACCGACATCGAATAGTTGATGTAGGCAGTTTTCATCTGCTCCTCGATATTGACACGGTCAATACGTCCGAGCAAACCTGCATTCTTTTCTTCTTCAGTAAGCATAATTTATTTGTTAAAGTTTCTTCGTTATCTGCTTTACGGTCTTTCGACCTATAATATACACGCACAAAAATAGCATTTATTTTCCGAATAAAGCAATTTTGTCACGAAAAAGTGCTCTTTATCGCAGCTCTTTTTTATTTTCTTGTGATTTAAGCCCCTTTTTAGCCGTTTTTACGGCGTTTTGGTTCCGCTTCCGACACCCTGTCGGGGAATTAACGCTTTTTGATGGAGAGTTTGCCGCTCAAATCCCTCGCCTCCACAATGCCCTCGTCGGTGAGGCGGCATATCTCGGCGGTTATGTCGTCGTCATTCCCGGATATCGCCTCTGCCAGACGCTTCGGGGTCATCGGCTCGGAGGCAAGGAGCGAGAGTATCTGCTCCCGATAGTTGTGCGCAAGCGGGGGAATCGAGCCCTCGGCCTTGCGGCGGGCGATGCAGAGGTCGCACACCCCGCACGGCTCGGAATGCGTGTCGCCAAAGTAGTTCTCGATAATCATACTGCGACACTCGCTCTCGTTCTCGGCATAGCGCAGCATCTGGTCGAATCGCTCGTGCATCAACTCCTTGCGACGGGTGTAGGTCTCCGGTGTGATGTATATGTCGGAGGTAGGCAGTCGCTCCTCGTCGAAGTATATCATCGGCGAGCGGGCCGATATGATATACCCCACGACGTGCATACGGCGCAGCTGTTTGAGTGCCTCGCTGACCTCTTCGAGCGAGAGTCGGGATAGGTGTGCAATCTCCATCTCGTCGATGGCCTTCATATCGGTAAATATGCCCGGATATTGGCGCATAATGACTTGTAGCACAGCCTCTTCACGTGGTGGTAGTTTTATGCCGTAGAGTTGCGACGGCTGCACGGTTATTATCAGGCGTGAGGGGCTATCTACTTGGTCGGTATAGGTCAGGTAGCCGTTCTGTTGCAGCAGCTCCAATGCGCTGCTCACATCGAGCGGGTAGAGGTGCTCGTTGCGGCATAACTCGTGGAGGTTGAACAGGTGGGCGCAGTGCTTACCGTCGCCTATCGCCACTTGCAGCTGGTTGCAGACCTTCTCGTAAACACTCTTGACAAACTCAATCTTGGGGAACGACCGCTCGAAACGGCGGCGTATCATAGAGTTGTCCTTCGGGCCAACCAGAAGCACGGCGTAACTGCGCCTGCCGTCACGGCCGGCACGTCCCGCCTCCTGATAGTAGCTCTCCAACGAGTCGCACATCGTGTAGTGGATGACGAAGCGCACGTCGCTCTTGTCTATACCCATACCGAAGGCGTTGGTAGCCACCATTATACGTACCTTGCCGGATACCCACTCGTCTTGGCGTATGTTGCGCTCCTCGCTTGGCAGGCCTCCGTGGTAGAAGGTTGCCGAGAGAGCCTCATTTTGAAGCATCTGCGCCACCTGCTCCGCCGCCTCTCGGGTGCGGACATAGACGATACCCTGCCCCTCGACGCTGCCGATGATGCGCAGCAGGTGCTCGCTCTTATCCTCAACGTGGCGCACTACGTAGGTCAGGTTGGGGCGGGAGAATGAGGTGCGGATGGTGTTGGGCTCGGCGAAGTTGAGTCTCACCATAATATCCTGTGCTACACGCTCTGTGGCGGAGGCCGTCAGGGCAAGTATGGGTGCTGTCGGGTGTATGGAGCGAATCTCGGCAATGCGCAGGTACGAGGGGCGGAAGTCGTAGCCCCACTGTGATATGCAGTGCGCCTCATCCACCGCTACGAGGGCGACGTTCATATCGGCAAGACGCATACGGAATATATCGGAGGAGAGTCGCTCCGGAGCGATGTAGAGGAACTTCACGTCGCCATAGGCGCAGTTATCCAGCGTGTTGGTCACCTGCCGTGACCCCATACCTGCGTGGATGGCTACGGCGGCGATACCCTTGCGGCGCAACGAATCGACTTGGTCCTTCATCAGCGCAATGAGCGGTGTGACGACGATGCACAACCCCTCCGAGAGCAGCGCAGGTATCTGGTATGTGAGCGACTTTCCGCCACCCGTAGGCATCAGCGCAAGGGTGTCCCGCCCTGCGAGTATCGACCGGATAATCTCGCATTGCTTGGGACGGAAGGTGTCGTAGCCCCAATACTTTTTTAGCGTTGCATAGAGTTTTTTCTCCATAGGGTTGCGCATAGTTGCACATTTTGCACCATAAAGGTATTGATTTTTTTGCGGATGCAAGATTTTTTTACGGAAAATTGTATCTTTGTATCGTAAAACAGCGTAAATTATGAAGAGAGAGTTTCAGAAGATGATGGATGGCGAGTTGTACAATTTCCACGACCCGGAGATTGATGCCGCCTTTGCCCGCTGCAAACAACTGCTTGTGCGCCTGAACGCTATGACACGCCGTGATGCGGAGTTTCTGCCGCTGCTGCGCCGCCTTATCCCCGATATGCCGGAGAGTTCGGCTATCTCGGTGCCCTTCTACTGCGACTTGGGCTTCCGTATAAAGATTGGCGAGGATTGCTTCATCAACAAGAATTGCACCTTCCTCGACTCGGGAGGCATCACCATCGGCGACCGCACTAAGATAGGCCCTAATTGTGGTCTCTATACGCCGCAACACCCGCTCTCGCACGTCGAGCGCCGAGAGCCTGTCGAGACGGGAATGCCGATTCGTATCGGCGAGGATTGCTGGATTGGCGGAGGAGTGACCATCTGTCCCGGAGTAACCATCGGTAACAGGTGTGTCATTGGGGCGGGAAGTGTCGTGGTGAAGGATATTCCGGATGATTCGCTCGCCGCAGGTAATCCTGCCGTGGTGAAGCGAAAACTGCTGTAAACTGTGTATGTGTATTTTGTTGAAAAATAGATAATTATGTACGAATATATTACCGGACGACTTGCCGAGGTGGCTCCTGCCTACGCCGTTGTTGAGGCGGCGGGAATCGGCTATTTTGTCAATATCTCCTTGCAGACCTTCTCCGAGATTGAGAAGAGCGAGCAGGTGATGCTCTACCTGCACCACGTGGTCAGGGAGGATGCGCAGACCCTCTACGGCTTTGCGACCAAGTCGGAGCGTGAACTCTTCCGCCTGCTTATCGGCGTGTCGGGCGTGGGTGGCAATACGGCACGAATGATTCAATCGACATACTCCCCGTCGGAGTTGCGCAACATCATCGCCACGGGTAATGCCGTGCTGCTGAAAAATGTGAAGGGGCTGGGGCTCAAAACGGCGCAGAAGATTATCGTCGATTTGAGCGGTCGTATGCTCGACCTCAAAGGCGACGATGCAGCCTCTGCGGCTATTGCGGCAGGGGTGGCAAATCCGGTGCTCGACGAGGCTCTGGCAGCCCTCGTGATGCTCGGCTTCCAGAAGGCGGCCTCCGAGAAGGTGCTGCGAAAACTCTTCAAGGAGCAGCCGTCAATTACGGTCGAGGAGGCGGTGCGTCTGGCACTAAAACATTTGTAGAGCGTAAGATTCTTCCCTAAATATTTCGTTTTAACGTAATATTTCATACCTTTGCACGTTATACGACTATGAAAAGGCTTCTCTACATATCGGTAATGGTGCTGGCGATGCTTGCCGCAGGGTGTGCTGACGATGAGGATTACTTCACCTCGCAGCAGGATACGCTGGTCAGGTATCTGGAATCTTCCCGCCGTCTTGTTGCCGAGGCTGAGGTGCCTAATGTCATCGAGGAGAACCCCAAGTTCTACACCACCTTTGGTCGCTCAACATACCGCTACATCCCGAACTATTACGAGGAGGGTAGAGAGGATTGGGCTACGGTAGAGGTGGGCTCTACGGTGGAGATAATCTTCGATGCCTACGTCTTCTCGGGCTCCGAGCCTTCGACCTCGGCTACCGCCCTCTATTGGTCGAATATCCCGACCACAATCTCCCGCATCGAGAACTCGTCGAGCAATAAGCAGGTGTCGCTCACGTGGAGCACCGAGCCGCTCAGTTTCAAGGTGGGCAACGGCGACGTTATCGAGGGGCTTGACCAGGCACTGGTGGGGTGTCACGACCAAGACTCCGTACAACTCTATATGAGTTACAATATGGCCTATGGCAAGCAGTTGGTGGGTACGGTGCCGAAGAAGTCTGCCGTGGCGTGGTATATTAAGATTTTGAACGTAATAAAGTAATAAGACGATATGAAACAACTTCTGGCAATATTTGCTCTCTTGTGCACACTCTCGCTCGGCTCTTGTGTCAAGGAGCCGGAGGTGTCGGGTGCCGACCTCGAAAGCCGTGCTCTGCGTGCCTGGATAAAGAAGAATAGACCCGAACTGCTCAAAAACCATCAGGCCACGGGCGACTACTATGTGGATGTGTTGGAGTGGGGCGATGCCTCCGTGGCGAAGGACGACAACGACTTTGGCGGCGAGCCTATTATGGAGCAGGATACCTGCTGGATGATATACAACTTCACGGGCTACGACCTCACGGGTGACGTGTGCGTCACACGAGAGTCGCTCACGGCACGAATGCAGAACACCTTCTCGAAGAATACGCACTATGTTCCATACCTGAACTACTGCGGCTCGACCAATATGTACAGCTTGTTGGAGGGTACCTACCTCTCCACCCGCAATGTGCTCAAACTCGACGAGGAGTATGTTCAGAGCAAGGGCTTCCCAAGCTCTGACTTCGCAATGCGCAAGGGTGCAAAGGTGCGCCTCTACCTCCCTTCGTCGGTGGGCTATGGCGCTACGGGCACCACGCAGGAGGGTGGCTACGAAGGTCAGTTCCATCTTGATACAAACGTGCCTGTGATTATGGACGTGGAGGTGGTCCGTGTGGTCAAGAACCCTTCCGACTTGGAGGTCAGTATGGTTGAGACGGTGGTCAAGGATGCCAACACCCGTGCCGGCAAGGATATATGGCTGACGGTGCAGACCGAGAGCAATACGGATAGCAGCGAGGAGTCGGAGGACTCTTCATCCTCCTCTTCCACCGAGACGGAGACCTATACGGGCCTCTACTACACTACGGAGTATGAGCCGGGTAACGAAACCCTCTCGCCGGCATATATGACCGTCGCAGACGCAGAGGTAGGTACCTGCTACGAGGACAGCTTCGATACGGGCCGATATGCCGATATGAAGGCTCTGGACGAGGCAATCGTCAAGGCTCTCGACGAGAAGTTTGCAGATATGGAGCTTGCGGCAGATGACGAGAATGCGAAGGTGATAGGCAAGGATGGCTCCACGACGATATGGTATATCGCACGCTTCCTCGACGGCTTTATCCTCGATACGAATATTCCGGAGGTTAGGGAGCTTGTCTTCGACTCATCCGACGACAGCACCTCGTCACTCACATATACCGCCTCGACAAACAAGGATGACTACGTGGGTGCTTGGTATCACTGCATCCCTAAACTCAAATATGGTCGTTGGGGTGCTATCATCACCACCTCAGGCTATGCCTATGGTGCCGAGGGAATCTCCGGCTCCACATCGTCGAGCAGCACGAGCAGCAACGTGGGCTATTACGATTATGGCTATGGCTACGGATACTACGACTACTATAACTATTACAACTCCTACTCGTACCCATACTATATGAGTTACCCTATCTACGATACGCCGTCATACACCTACGATGGCGATACGGGTAGCATCAGTACCGAGGTGCAGCCTTATACGCCGCTGGTGTTCTACATCTTCGTGGAGCCAACCGAGAGCGAGGAGTAATCTTACGGGGGTAGTTTAAGGGTCAAAAGGTTGTCGTATGCGAAAATATGACAACCTTTTTCCATTTATGGGGAATAAAATTTGGCAATCGAAAAAAAAATACTACCTTTGCGCTCGGAAAGATGGCAGAGTGGTCGATTGCGGCGGTCTTGAAAACCGTTGAGCTGCGAGGCTCCGGGGGTTCGAATCCCTCTCTTTCCGCAAAATAAAACGAAGCAAGAAGATGTCGCAAAGCGGCATCTTTTTGTTTTTTATGCCGATGGCGCAAGTTTACTTGCAGCCGGAGTGCATAGAAAACAAAAATAGATTGCGCAGCAATCTTCTTGCGAAGTCTATTTTGCAGGGGCCCCTGCGGCAAGCAGAGGGGAACTGACGATACGGAGCGAGCGCAGAGTGCAAATTTATTTGAACTATGCCGAGCCGTGAGGAAGAAGACAAAGTCAACGGCGTTAAGCGGAGCAAGCAACGCTTGCGCAGTAGCCAATCCCTCATCGCTGTTTTGTTTTCTCGGCTTAATGGTCAAAAAGAGACCTGCGAAAGGGGGTAAAATTGTTTAATGGTCAAAAATGAGACCTAAACAGACTGTCGAGAGATTATTTCGACAGTTTTTTTTGTGGGTATATGAACTCAATTTTAAATATATTTTGT
>JAFULF010000034.1 GCA_017483225.1 Alistipes sp. | reverse complement strand
TCCGCCAAATGCCCTTACGGACCACATCAGAACTCCCGCAACGAGAGCACCTTTTTGTCCATAATAATTATAAATACTGCAAATATACTATATCTCAACATTTTACCCCCTTTCGCAGGTCTCTTTTTTGACCATTAAGCCGAAAAAACTACAAAGAACCCAGAATGAAGAGCCTGCTACTCTGCATAGAGAGCGGATTTATAGGCTCTCTCGAAACTCCGATAGAGAAGGAGGAGATGAATTGGTAACCCACAAAACAAAGGAGAGAATGTATATGAAAACGATGTTTATCTGCATTGCAACTCTGATAGCGATGGGTTGCTCGAATTACAATGAGGTCGAGGGTGTGAATCCTGCGGCTCCGACAAAGATTTTCCACGCCTCTATTGATGAGGAGGTTTCACGTGTCTATATGGCAACAGACTTGTCGATGCACTGGAACGCAGCGGATGCTATCTCGCTATTTTGTAGCGCCAAGAATGAGAAGTATCAGTTCCAGGGCAAGGATGGCGATATAAACGGCGACTTTGCTCCGGTACAAGAGGGTAATACGACGGCGACGATGTCGCATTACGCTGCCCTGTATCCATATATGAGTGCCGCTACAATCTCGGAGGATGGCAGCACCCTCCACGTCACAATGCCTGCCGTGCAGAACTATGCCACGGCCTCTATGGGCAAGGATGCCAATATGATGACGGCAGCCACCGCAAGCTTGGAGCGTCGGGATTTGAAGTTCCGCAACGTCTGTGGCTACCTCTGCCTCAATCTCTATGGCAACGATGTGACGCTGGGAAGTGTCGTTTTGAAGGGCAATGGCTCCGAGAAGCTCGCCGGTGAGGCGACGGTATCGGTGACCTATGATGCTCCTTCGGTGGTTACTATGGGCGATGCGGCAACCGATGCCGTGACTCTGCTCTGCGACAACGTGTCGCTCGGCAGCAGCACGGAGCCTACGCAGCTCTACTTCGCAATCCCGCCAACGACATTCGAGCAAGGATTTACCGTTACCGTTACAGATGCCGGAGGTAAGGTCTTTGTGGTAGATACCGACAAGAGGGTTGCCATCGAGCGCAACACCATCCAGCCTATGGCTGCTGTGGAGGTTACGCCGAAAGAGGCTACAATCGAGGGTCTGACGGCTCCGGAGATGGTATCACTGCCGGCACAGAGCGCCAAGGCGCAGAGCGTGTCGGTGGGGTGCAGCACTGAGGATGTGACCATCTCTGCGAGTGAGCCGTGGTTTGGCGTTGTAGGAGGCACGGCCACCGTAGCAAAGGGCGATGCGCAGAGTGTGGCCTTGTGGTCGGAGCCTAACTTCTCGACCGCCGAGCGTAGTGCCGTCATAACGATTACGGGCGTGCGCAGTGGCCTCAGCGTGCAGCTGCCTGTTGTGCAGTCGCCATACTTTACCACTATATAGGAGTCGTTGCCGGCTCGCTTGGAGACGCAGTCGTCGAGCTATGACAACAGTCGATGGGTGAGCGATGGTGTCTGCTCGCCAAAGGGTAGCGCTGCGGTGCTGTGTGCCGTGTCGCCAAGTGGCAGAACCCTCACCTACACCACCAGCACCGGCCCCGGCGTGGCAAATCTGGCCAAGGGCGACTACCTGCTCTATGCCGTTCCTACCAAGGGCGTGGCAGCGGGTGAGCAGATAGACTTTATGTGTACCATAGCGGCTCTGGCGGAGAACTCTCCGAAGTATTGGATTTTCGAGTATTGGGATAATGGCAAGTGGAACAGCGTGGAGAGCAGCCTGCGCACGGCGGAGGAGGATGCCTCGATACGATACTCACTCTACTGCAAGCTCCTCACCTCGGCACACAATACCACCTTTACGCAGTCGTTTACACTCTCGCAGCCGGTTGAGCAGGGGTGTGTGAAGGTGCGCCTGCGTGCTCTGTCGTCGGGTGATGGCGGTGTACGCATCCCTTCCGCAAGCGGATATATGGGTATGTATATGATTAACTACCCGAATGCCGCACCGATAACCGACACCAAGAGAGTACTCTTCGTAGGTAATTCATTTACATACTACTATGGCACGGCATTTATGTTCAAGGAGATTGCCCGCACGCAGGGACATCAGGTCGATGCCGTCATCAGCGTAAAGGGTGGTCAGGAGTTCGCCGAGCACCTGAACCTTGAACTCTCGTGCGATGCCATCCGACAGGGCAACTACGACTATGCCATCTTGCAGGATACGTCGCCTAATCCGGCAATATATGCCGACCAGGGCACAGCCTCGATTTTGGAGGCCTGCAAGCAGATAAATGCACTGACGCTCACCTACTCGCCATCGTGCCAAATCGTGTATGAGCGCACGTGGGCCTGCCCGTATGACAACTACCGAGGCTATGGCAGTTATGACAAGCTCGACTACCTGCTGAAAAAGGGAACGGAGATGTTGCAGCAGGAGCTGAGCGAGGATGTGTGGGTCAGCCCTATCGGCCTCGGATTCCGTCTGGGCCGTGAGCAGAACCTCGAACTGCTCTACACCGACAACCGCCACCAGAGTCGTGTGGGTGCCTATATGAAGGCCTGCATCAACTACCTCTTTGTATATAAGAGCCGATTTACGAGTGCCGTTTCGGATTGCGCCGTGGATGCTACGGTAGCGCAGAAGGTGCGAGATATCGCCGAGCGTGTGGTCTTTGAGGATGTTGAGGAGGTGTACGACTTCGATACGCCGACCACGACCATTGATGCCGCCAACTGCTACATCATAGACAAGGCGGGCGAGTACTCCATTCGTGCCGATGTGATGGGCAACGGAAATATTCCGGAAGGCTCCGCAATAACGTCGTATGAGCTGGCCGGCAAGGGTGCAAAGGTGCTTTGGAGCAGCTATAATACGACAACTGCGCCGGCATCCGATGCCGAGCTCATAAGCAACGTGGCTCTGAATAATGGCTTTATCACATTTACGGCAGGAGCCAATGGCTTCAAGGAGGGCAATGTGGTGATTGCGCTGTATGACGATGCCGCCTGCACGGGAAATATCCTTTGGAGCTGGCATATATGGCTGTGCGAGGATGTTAAGGAGCAGTCGTATAACGGGCAGGTTTGGCTCGACAGAAACCTCGGAGCCCTTACTGCCGAGGCGGGCAATCCACTGACCCTCGGACTGTTGTATCAGTTTGGCCGTAAGGACCCGTTCCGTGGTGCTGCGGCGATAAATAGCAATACGGTAGCGGCGACAACGGGTAGCTGGCCGGAGGTCACGACTACCATCCCGTCATCTCCGGAGGCATACGCCATCGCTAACCCTATGCAACTCATCGCCAATAACGGCTCCTCGAAGGATTGGTTTGCAAGCTCGACGGCATCCCAGAACCACGCCTTATGGAACTCGCAGGGAAAGACTATGTACGACCCGTGTCCGAAGGGCTATCGTGTTCCGGAGCGATATGCGTGGAACGTAGGCCTTACCTCGGGGACAGCCTTCTTCACGACGGCCAACTTCCCATACGACAGCACGACATACTGCCGAACATATACCGATGGAGATATGGTCGTTGTCTATCCTATTGCGGGATGTACGAGCGCAGCCGGCGCATATACAAATGTCGGAGTGAAGGGGTACTATCGTACTGCCTCGCAGGGTTCTACCGCTAAATATGCAGATATTCTGGAACTTACCACCTCAGCGGTCGATACTTCGTCGGCCAACTACCGCAGTAGTGGTTACTCGGTGCGTTGTGTGAAGGAGTAGGGTAAAGGCAGCCTTGTCTTTGCGCAATGGGCAGGTGGCGCAAAAGTTTAAGGGATATTAAGGGTTGTTAATGTTGCGCCAAAGGTTGCGGATTCTCACAATCGCACCCTAAAAAACCGCTTGCGTTTCCCTTAATCACCTTTAATAACCTTTAACAACCTTTGTTGTTGCGCAAAACGATACTTCTGACAAGAAGGGCGTGTTCGAAACCTTTTCGGACACGCCCTTGCTTGTGTTAGTATCTCTTTGCTCTTGCCCGCTGCTTCTCCGCCTTGGCTGTCGCCTCGGCCGTGGTGAGCATTCGCATAAGTCCGAGGTCTGTGGAGGTCTGGTCCATCTCAATCTCCATCACGTAGGTCTCGTAGCCCTCGGCCTCGATTGTAAGCAGATAACCACCCTTGGGTACAACCATTCGGAATCCGTCAGCACCCACACGTCGCTTATAATTCAAATCCTTATCCCACTCGCTGGTCATCGTCACCAAAGCCCCCTCAATAGCCTCGGGGGAGCGACGAGGCACGGGAAATCCGGTTAGAACGCACAACTCTTGCGCCACTGCCACGCCTGTAAAACCGAGTGCAAGAAGCACTGCAAAAAACTTTCTCATATACGTTTATTTTAGGTCAAAGTTAATATTTTTACTGCTTATAAGAGCATTTTGTCGCCAAAATGTTAAAATTCGTTTCAACTTTCCCAAAAAAATCTTACCTTTGACAGAAAGATTAAAACCATAAAAATAACGATAAGATGAAAAATTTATTTTCAAAGCTCATCCTCTGCATCGTGGCGCTGGTTTGTACGACAGACTTCGCCTATGCACAACTTGAAAAGGATCACGTGATTCAGTTCTTTGCTCACCGAGGCAGCCGCTTCGAGTACCCCGACAACGAGAATACGATGCTTGCCTTCCGCTCCTCTTACGAGCGTGGTGCACGTGGTTTCGAGACAGATGTGCGTATGACGGGTGATGGCGACCTGATTTTGAGCCACGACGAGTCGTTGTATCGCACCTGTGGTGTTGATGTACAGACCGAGGACCTCACAACAAAGGAGTGCCTGAAAATCAAGACCAAGGGTGGTGAGCCGTTGGCATTGTGTCAGGAGTTGGCCGACTACCTCTCCGACAAACCGGATATGTATGTGGAGTGGGAGATTAAGACCATCCCTGAACTCTATACCGAGGCTAAACTCGAAGAGCTGTGCGACAAGTTGTGGAATATGACTATGACGCAGAAGCCTGAGTCGTCGCTTTATCTCTTCACCTCATTCGACAAGCGTGCGCTCAAAGTTATGCGCCGCCTGCATCCTGAGGCAGAGATGATGTTGCTCAAAAATAAGCCTTGCTCGCCGGAGATTCTTATGGAGGCATACGAGATGGGTATTATGCGGGTAGGTTGCCGTATGGATGGTACCACCCGTAAGACCATCAAGCTGGGCCATAAGCTCGGTATGATTGTTTCGCTCTGGCCGGGTAGCACCATCGAGGACTTCTTCGTGGGTGCCGCTCTCGGTTGCGATGCAATGTGCTGCGACCGCTTCTTCGAGGTTGGCGAGTGGGCAAAGAAGAACCTGCCGTTCATCAAGTTGAAGGGTATCGAGTATAAGAAATAGTTGCTCGAATACTATAAGAGATGGCTGTCGAAGAGTGCTCCGACAGCCATCTCTTATTTATAGGCGGTCACTATTGCAATTTTTTCTCCGTTCTCTTGGCAAATTATTTGCAGGTTATAAAAATATAACCTATATTTGCATAACCGATAAATGAAGATATGCCGACAATACTGACAATTTTTGGGTTGAGATTCTTTTTCTACACCCGTGAGCACGAGCCAATACACGTTCACGTGGAACACGCAGACGGTATTGCAAAGTACAACCTACTTGATGATTGTGTTCTGCTTGTTGAGAACAAAGGGCTGAAACCTGCAACCCTACGCCTTGCGGAGTCTATCTTGGAGGAGAATAGGGAGAACTTTATCAAAGAGTGGCATAAAACTTTTAATATGTAGAGGTTATGAAGGTGACGAAGGTGTGGTTTGCGGATGATAGGATACACATCTGCACAGACGAAGGCAAGAGCCTATGGCAGTCGTTGCTGTGGTATCCACGACTCAAAGCAGCGACAGATGCCGAGAGAAACGACTATCGAATGACCGTTGATGGTATTCGCTGGGATGCTATCGACGAGGATGTGTCGTTTGAGAGTTTCTTGTACGAGGAGCCGGAGCCGACGGGTTTGGCCCGTATTTTTAGGGAACACCCCGAGATAAAGCCAACGGCGATTGCGGCAAGATTGGGAATCTCGCAACCTCTCTTCTCCGATTACCTGACGGCTAAGAAGAAGCCCTCCGATGAGCGACTTGAACTTATCAAGGCCGAGATACGGAAGGTCGGCTTGGAGTTGAGCCGAATATAGACAAGAGCCTATCTAACAGTTCGTTAGATAGGCTCTTGTCTATATGCTCCTTTTTTACTTGTTGCGAATATACTCGTCAATAGCCTTGGCGGCCTTGCGACCTGCACCCATAGCAAGGATAACCGTTGCTGCGCCGGTCACGGTATCTCCGCCGGCGAATACTCCACGGCGGGAGGTGCGACCCTCCTCGTCTGCGACGATGCAACCACGGCGTGTGGTCTCCAACTCGTCGGTGGTGGAGGCGATAAGTGGGTTTGGCGATGTTCCGAGGGCCATAATGACCACATCGCACTCGATGGTGAAGTCGGAGCCGGCAACCTCTACCGGAGAGCGACGACCGCTCTCGTCGGGCTCGCCCAACTCCATCTGCACGCAGTTAAGACCTGTCACCCAGCCCTTGTCGTCGCCAATCACTCGGGTAGGGTTTGTGAGCATTCGGAACTCTATACCCTCCTGCTTGGCGTGGTGTACCTCCTCGACACGTGCCGGCAGCTCCTTCTCGCTGCGGCGATAGACGATAGTCGCCTCGGCACCCAGACGCTTTGCTGTGCGCACGGCATCCATAGCCACGTTGCCACCACCGACGACCACAACCCGACGACCCACATATATCGGTGTGTCGTACTCCTCGTCGTAGGCACGCATAAGGTTGGCACGGGTGAGGAACTCGTTTGCCGAGAGAACGCCGTTCAGGTTCTCGCCCTCGATGCCCATAAATCGAGGCAGACCTGCTCCCGAGCCGATAAATACGGCATCAAAGCCCTCCTCGTCGAGCAGCGAATCGACGGTCACGGTACGGCCCACAACCACGTCGGTCTCGAACTTCACGCCCAGACGGCGCACGGCATCAATCTCCTTTGCCACCACCTTCTTCTTTGGCAGACGGAACTCCGGAATGCCATATACGAGCACTCCGCCCACCTCATGCAGAGCCTCAAAGACCGTCACCTCGTAGCCCATCTGTGCGAGGTCGCTGGCGCAGGCAAGACCCGAAGGGCCGCTACCTACAACAGCCACCTTGTGTCCGTTGCGAGGCGTATTGCTCTCCGGTGCAGGGTTTTCCAGACGGTAGTCGCCCACGTAACGCTCCAACTTGCCGATGGCAACAGGCTCACCCTTGATGCCGAGGATGCAGGCACCCTCGCACTGGCTCTCCTGTGGGCAGACACGGCCACAGATGCTTGGCAGTGAGGAGTCTTGCGAGATGACCTCTGCGGCACCCGACACATCGCCCGCCGTGAGGCGCTCGATAAAGTGCGGAATCTGGATGCCTACCGGACACGCCGCAACGCAGCGTGGGTTCTTACAGTTGAGGCAACGAGAGGCTTCAAGGGTTGCCTCCTCGATGTTGTAGCCATAGCAAACCTCCTCGAAGTTTGTGGCACGGATTGCCGGATCTTGTTCACGCACCGGCACACGTGGTATCTTGTTTGCCATATCTTACTTATCCAAACCAATATTACACTTATGTCCTTCGGCACGCTCTCGTGCAATGGCGAGCGCACGCTGCTCCTGCGTGCGGTACATACCCTGACGGCGCATAGCCTCGTCGAAATCGACCTCGTAGGCGTTGAACTCAGGGCCATCCACGCAGGTAAAGCGGGTCTTGCCCCCGACACTCACTCGGCAGGCGCCACACATACCCGTACCATCCACCATCAGCGCATTGAGCGAGACAATGCACGGCAGGTCGAACTTCTTGGCCGTGAGCGTCACAAACTTCATCATTATCATCGGGCCGATAGCCACGCAGCAGTCGTACTGCTTGCCCTCCTCGGTGATGAGCTGTTCCAGACGTGCCGTAACCAGACCGTGGAATCCCTCGGAACCATCATCCGTACAGATGTAGAGGTTGCCCGCCACACGCTCCATCTCCTGCGTGTAGATAAGCATATCCTTGCTCTTGGCTCCCACGATGACGTCGGCCTTGATGCCGTGCTCCGAGAGCCACTTCACCTGCGGATATACCGGCGCAGTGCCTACGCCGCCTCCGATAAATACAAAGCGCTTGTTGCGCAGCTCCTCCAACGGCTCCGTGACGAAGTCGGAGGGGCGACCCAGAGGGCCTGCTACGTCGGCGAAGCACTCGCCAACCTCCTTCGCAACAATCTTGCGTGTCGAGACGCCCAGCGCCTGCGTCACCATCGTAACGCTGCCCGCCTCGATGTCATAGTCGGCGATGGTGAGCGGAATGCGCTCGCCCTTCTCGTCGGCACGAACAATGATAAACTGTCCCGGCTTTGCCGAGCGGGCAATGCGGGGAGCATAAACTCGTGTCAGGTAGATACCTTCGGCGAGTGTTCGTTTCTCTAAAATCTCAAACATATTCATACGTTTTCTTCTCTATCTCTCAATTATGGCCGTGACCCTTATGGTGCGCACGGGCGAGTGTGGGTCGTTGGTAACTATCCGCAGGCGGTCTGTCACCGCACCCGGCATAAGCCCCTTTGTGTGCAGCTTCACGCTGAGGGTTGCCTCTCTGTCGCTACCTATCGAACACCTGTCAATACTCCCCTCGGCGATGCCACGCTCCGACTCTATCTTGCGAATCTGCAAGGTCGAGAGCCCCGCATTGTAAACCTTTATGCGGTGCACGCTCGTGCGAGAAGTAGTATTTAAGGCCCCAAATTTAATAAAATTTTCAGAGAGTTGTATCTTGGGAGGCTCATTATCCGCCATTTTCTTGCGACTATCTATCGCTATGGCAGAGATTATCAGTTGTAGGTGCGCCCGTCGCCCATTGACCTCTACCGCCAAAACGTCGTGCAGAGTGCCATACAGCGCACACTTCTCCCCAAGCATATATCCAAAATCAATCTCCGCCTCCGCCTTCGGGGCTATGGTGTGCGGGTAGTGGATGTCCAAAGCACCGCTCTCCTGCGAGGGGATGAGCAGTAACGACACCTCTCGCTCGGAGTTGTTGTACACGCCGAAGGTGCTGCGCACAACCGCCCCGTGCTCGACGTATCCGAAGGCGTGGGCATTGGCATCAACCATAAGCCCCTGCCCGAAATCTATCGTGTACCGCTCCGATATGGAGCGTACCCTCGGCGTGACGGAGCCTGTGATGGTCAGGTTTGTAACCCCTCCGTCCGAGGTATAGACCGAGAGCCGTCGGGAGAAGCCGCCCGGCTGATTCATCGGGTCAAATACCACCGTTACCTCCCCTCGGCCATTCGGCCCTATCGGATGTCGGGTATATTGTGCCGTCGTGCAACCGCACGAGGTGTTCACTTTGAGTATGACGATGGGCTCCGACGAGGTGTTCGTGAAGGCGAAGGTGTGAGAGCGTGTGCCACCATCCTCGGCCAGCGTGCCGAAGTCGAAGGTGCGCAGGTCGAAACGTAATGTCCCCTCCGTGTTGGAGGCCCAAGCCTCAAAAGAGAGCAAAATCGCTGATATTATTATAGGTATAAGACGTTTCATAGGGCAAAGTTATATTTTTTTTTAATTTTTTTGCGAAAGTTTTTGGAGGAATGAAAATTTGCCGTATATTTGCACCACGAAAAACGCAGATGAGAGTCTGCAATGGTTCTTAAAATGCCTGAATAGCTCAGTCGGTTAGAGCACATGACTGTTAATCATGGGGTCCTAGGTTCAAGTCCTTGTTCAGGCGCATTTGCGCAAAGGTTGCAAGAAGAAGCGATGCCGGAAGGCGAAGTGGATAGCGTGTTTCGGTTGAACGCACAACATCTTGCAGTCCTAAGCCATATAAATTGGGAGTTTAGCTCAGCTGGTTCAGAGCATCTGCCTTACAAGCAGAGGGTCGGCGGTTCGAATCCGTCAACTCCCACAAAACAACAAAAGCAAGAAGGTGTCGAATTTTCGACACCTTCTGTTTTTGTAGCCGGTGGCGCAAACTTGTTTGCAGACACAAGGATATGAAAACAGATACAGATTGCCCTGCAATCTTCTTGCTTTTGGGCTTAATGGTCAAAAAGAGACCTGCGAAAGGGGATAAAATTGTTTAATGGTCAAAAATGAGACCTAAACAGACTGTCGAGAGATTATTTCGACAGTTTTTTTTGTGGGTATATGAACTCAATTTTAAATATATTTTGT
>JAFULF010000033.1 GCA_017483225.1 Alistipes sp. | reverse complement strand
TCCGCCAAATGCCCTTACGGACCACATTAGAACTCCCGCAACGAGAGCACCTTTTTGTCCATAATAATTATAAATACTGCAAATATACTATATCTCAACATTTTACCCCCTTTCGCAGGTCTCTTTTTTGACCATTAAGCCTAATAACTAAATTTCTATTGCTATGAAAAGATTTATGCTTTTTATGCTGACTACTATTGTCAGCGTATCTGTGGTTTGTGCACAAACCGCAAAAGAGTTGGCAAAAGAGCGCCAATTGATCTCTAAGATGTCGAAGGCCGAGTTGAATGCCAAGGCAAGCAAGGCAGCCTTGAAGGCGGCAAAGGAGTACAAACGTGACGGTTGGGTAGTAGCTCCTGGTAGTCTGCCATTGGAGAAGCAGCTGGATAGGGCTTATGCTATGCAGTATGAGTATGATGAGATGGCGTTTCCAAAGTACATTATGGCCGAGGCGATGTCTATCGGAGAGAGTTACGATGCGGCTAAACATCAGGCATTGGCTCTTGCACGTTTGAATCTTGCCGGTCAAATTCAGTCGGAGGTTACAGCCATCACGGAAAATAGCCTGGCAAATAAGCAACTTACCGGCGAGCAGGCGGCATCCCTTGCAGAGACTATATCTGCAAGCAAGGATATTATTGCCCAGAGCATAGGACGTGTTATTCCTGTTGTGGAGTGCTATCGTGCCAAGTCAAACAAGAATAAGGAGGTGCGAGTTATGATTGCCTATAACTCCAAGATGGCCATGGAGGCTGCGAAGAATACTATTCGTCAGCAGCTGGAGGATAAGGGCGATGAATTGCACAAGCAGCTCGACAAGGTGTTGGGTTTCTAACTCTTTGAATAATGTATAATAGGATTGTAATATCATTGTTGCTGTTGTTGGCAACTCCACTCTCCGTATATGGACAGAAGACGGAAACTGTCAGTGGTGAATATACCTACTACGCTCCATCTACTGTATCATTGGAGGATGCTCGCCGAATTGTTGTCGAAAGGGCCAAGATTGCAGCTTTGGCTGACGCTTTTGGGACGTTGATACAATCTACTACTATGACGTCGGTGCGAAACAGCACCGATGGCTCGCAGGTTGATGTCTCAACTTTGGCAGCAAGTGAGGTGCGAGGAGAGTGGCTCTCGGATATAGGACAGCCGGAGATATCTATCGGCTATGCTGATGGTATGTTGGTTTTGACAGCAAAAGTCAGGGGCGTGGCTCGCAAAATAGAGGAGCAGAATATCTCATTTGATGCCAAACTTCTGCGCAATGGTACTACACCTAAATACGAGAGCGATACCTTCACAGATGGTGATGATGTTTATCTTTGGTTTCGCACCCCTATCTCAGGCTACCTCTCTGTCTATCTGATGGATGGTGAGGATGTCTATTGTCTGCTTCCATATAGGGCCGACCCGTATGCGGTGACTCCGGTGGAGAGGGGGCAAGAGTACACCTTCTTTTCCGTGCAGTGCTCTGATAGAGGAGAGGTGGTGGATGAATATATATTGACCACAGATAGGAACATATCTCATAATCATATCTTCGTCGTATTTTCGCCTAACGAGTATGCCAAGGTTAATGATGCACAAGGCGATAATCTTATGCTGCCTCGCCAAACCTCTCGTGCGGAGTTTGAGCAGTGGCTGGCTCGATGTCGAGTATATGATACAAAGATGAAGGTAAAACAAATTTCTGTAACAATTTCTAAAAAATAAGGAACAATGAAACGCTTATCATTAACTATATTACTATGCATTATAACTGTGATTATTGCCAATGCACAGGAGAATAAAGAATCAACTGTCAAATTGCGAAGTGGTATAATTGTTCGTGGTGATATTGTAGAACAAATACCTAATGAATCAATTACAGTTCGTACAGCGGATGGTGATGTCTTTGTATATAGAATGAATGAAGTTGCATCTATAAAATATGCAGATGAAGTACAGAAGAAGGAGATTGCCGAAAAAAAACTTGCCAATGGAGGTAAATTTATGAAGAATAAAGGCTATGAAGGTTCGGTATTTGGTTTCTTTGGTGCAGATGCACTTGATTATGGACAGCCTACGTACGGAGTAAATATTATTAATGGATATAGATTTAATCCGTATTTTTACATTGGCTTAGGCGTCGGTTATCGTCGTTTCCTTAATTCGCCTGCCCACTCGATTCCGTTATATCTAAACCTTAAAGCCAATTTTATTAAGGATAGAAGAGTCTCTCCATTTGTCAGTGTAAATGCGGGTGTTAATCTACTTCGTAATAAATTTTACCTTGATGAGTTTAGTGTTTATATTGACGAGTTGGACACAGAGCACCACATAGAGTGTATGCTGGGTGTGGATATTTATTTGGCAAAAAGGTGTTCATTGTTAGTTGCTGCAAGTTTTATGACAACTTGGTGGTGGTACCCTGAGTTTCAAGCAGCAGCACCTGCTATAAGTGTTGGCTTCTCCTTCTAACCCAATATTATGAAAGGTTTACTTATATTTGTAATGACCTGCTTTGCGATATCCTCTGTCTATGCTGATGAACTTGCACCGGCAAAAGATGACACGACGGGCAAGTGGGGCTATCGCATGGGGGATAATTGGGTTGTATCTCCACGTTATGAGCGAGCGTTCTCCTTCTCGGAGGGGTTGGCCTGTGTTAGGCTAAATGGCAAGTTCGGCTATGTAAATATGGCCGGAGAGTCTGTCATCAACTACCGCTTCGATGAGGCTCGACCATTCTCGGAAGGGTTGGCTGTTGTCGTTATCAATGGTAAGGCCGGCCTTATTCAGCGAGATGGAACGGCGGTAATTCCATACAAGTTTGATGCAGCCGGCTCTATGTCGGAGGGGTTGGCCCCCGTAAAGTACAACGGCAAATGGGGATTTGTTGACCGTAGCGGAGCGTGTGTAATACCATATAGGTATGACAATGCAAATATGTTTTCGGAGGGTATCGCCGGCGTACAACTTGATGGCGTCTGGGGATTTATCGACCGAACTGGTAAATGGTATAACGCAAAAGAGGATTATATCCCTCTGTTCTCGGATTATGCCAAAAGATATGTGGAGAGGGCTATCAATGCTTGGCAGATAAAGGGCAAATACGAGAAGACCCTGGATTGGCAGGCTCGTGTGAATGATGAAACCAGAAATGCGAAAGTGACGGAGTTTACCCGAGAGGCCGAGAAGAAGTATATCCTTGAACAGGGTAACGCAATCAATATCTCTCAGCGATTGGCTGATTACGATGCTGATAATGAGATATTCCTTATCAAGGATGATAACTTTGGCGACCTGCTTGTGCCGGTGCCAATCGCCGAAGCTCCGAAGTTTGAGGAGAACTTCTACTCTATGAAAAGAACGGTGCGCTATTTTGTGGACAATGACAAATTGGCACTTGCCGAGCAGACATTCTCAAACGAAGAGGGGAAGAGCTATACGTATAGCAATCAAGCATCTTTGGAGTATTTTGTGACCAATGTGGATTACAAGTTTGCGCCGATTGAAATTGACCAATCTGCCGTAACACGAATGCAGCAAGGGGAACAGAAGATACGATATGCGCAGTTGAAGAACTCCGCAAAGTCGGATGTGGACTTGAACATACCGAAAAATAGTGTTGTGAACGATAAAACATTTGCCGTTGTGATTGCAAATGAGTTGTACAAACACGAGGAGGCTGTGCCTTATGCTAAAACCGATGGCGAAAGTTTCAGAAACTACTGTTTGCAAACACTCGGTTTGCCGGAGGGTAGAGTGCATTTCTCGACGGATGCGACATTGAATGAGATGCGTATGTCTATGAATTGGTTGAAGAATATTGGTGAGGCTTTTGGCGAGGAGGCCAAGGTAATATTCTATTATGCCGGACATGGTGTTGCGGATGATGCCTCTCGTTCGGCATTCCTGCTTCCGGTAGATGGCTCAGGCAGAGACCCCGAATCGGGCTACTCGGTTGATAAACTCTATTCTCAACTGGGGTCACTATCGGTAGGCTCGGTTATCGTCCTGCTGGATGCTTGTTTTAGTGGCTCAAAGCGTGATGGTGAGATGATGGTCGCATCACGAGGTGTGGCAATAAAACCAAAGACAACGGCTCCAAATGAGGGCAATATGGTGATTCTCTCGGCAACAACCGGCGACGAAACTGCGGCACTCTATACACAGGAGGGTCATGGCCTATTCACCTACTTCTTGCTTAAAAAATTGCAGGAGAGTAGGGGGCGTTGTACTCTTGGAGAGTTAGCCGATTATGTGTCGAAACGAGTAAATCAGGAGTCAGTCGTGGTAAACAAGCGACCGCAGACCCCTACGGTATCATATTCGCCAACAATGATTGATAAATGGCAAAGTATGACACTTTATTAATAACAAGAGCCTACCACCGAGTAGGCTCTTGTTGTTTATTTGAGTTACCCCCCCCAAGTCCTCCTTAACAAAGGAGGATGGCATATAATAACATAAAATGGCATCAAGTGACTATTGCACTTGTTGTCATTAGGCCGATTTGTGTGTAATGTTATTAAATGTTATTAGCCCCCCCCCTCCGGACCATCTTCCGTCTTATGCGAACAGCCCCTTGATTGCGGGCCAGAGGTCGGAGAGTACCTTGGTAAGCATCACCCCTGCGAGGATGATTTTCAGGCCTGTGCCCACGAGGAACGAGGCGAAGGTGCCAAGGCCCACCTTGAACACACGTGACATATCGCTCCTGTCGTGCAGGTACTCGCCAATCATCGCACCGAACAGCGGGCCGAGGATTGCACCCGGAACGCCCCCTGCGAGCAGACCCACGATAACGCCCGCCGTAGCTCCACGCTGTCCTGCCTTGGAGCCGCCGGAGAGTTTCGTGAGGTATGATGGCAGTATGTAGTCTATGAGTGATGCCAGAAGCGTAAGCGCAAGCATCACAAGCAGATAGGTCAGGGATATGGTCGAGAATGAGCAGAAGTAGCCGCACACAAATCCGGCAAACGAGAGCATAACGCCCGGAAGCACGGGCACGATGCACCCGATGATGCCTACGATAATGAAGAGTAGGGCGAGTATTGCGAGCAGCGCATCCATCTATCGAACAAGTTTATTGCTCTGCGTGTCGGGGAAGATGACCCACGGCTTGAATGTTTTTGCCTCCTCGAACTCCATCTGCGCATAGGAGATGATGATTACGACATCCCCCACGGAGGCCTTGTGTGCCGCTGCGCCATTCAGGCATATCACGCCACTACCTGCTTCGCCGGGGATTGCGTAGGTCTCCAAACGCTCGCCATTGGTGACATTCACCACCTGCACCTTCTCGCCACAGATGATGTTGGCAGCCTCCATCAGTGCGCTGTCGATAGTGATGCTACCCACGTAGTTGAGATTTGCCTGGGTAACCTTTACACGGTGAATCTTTGATTTAAGAACCTCTATAATCATTCTCTGTTCAGGTTATTTCAATTTAATGTTATCTATGAGTCTGATTGCTCCCGCCTGCACAGCGATACAGCCCTGAATACGCTCCGACTCCTCCCACGTGGTCACCTCCTGCAAGGAGAGTGCGTCCACGGCCTGGAAATATATCACTTTAAGGAGCGGATTCTGCTCTACGGTAGCCACCACCCACGCCGTAAGTTCTGCGGGAGTCATCTCGCCGAGGAGTCCCGCAGCCTCCGAAAGTGTGCGGTATATGTGTGGTGCTGCCTGACGGTGCTCCGCCGTGAGCAGAGTGTTGCGTGACGAGAGGGCAAGTCCGTCCTCTGCACGAACAATCGGGCAATCGACGATTTCGAGCGTGAGGCCCAGCTGTGCACACATAGCACGTATGACGGCTATCTGCTGGAAATCCTTCTCGCCGAAGTAGGCCTTCGTCGGCTCAACAATGGCAAACAGACGGCTCACCACCTGTGCCACGCCGTTGAAGTGTCCGGGGCGTGTGGCTCCCTCCATAACCTTGTCGATAGAGCCGAAGTCGAATTGACGTGTGTCAGGCTCCGGATATATCTCCTCGACCGACGGGAAGAGCACGTAGTCCACTCCTGCCTCTTCGAGCAGGGCGGCATCTGCCTCCGGCGTGCGAGGGTAGTTCTTCAAGTCCGTCTTATCGTTAAACTGCGTAGGGTTTACAAATACACTGACAACAACCTTGTCACATTCTCTTCTGGCACGCTTCACGAGCGAGATATGCCCCTCGTGCAGCGCACCCATCGTAGGTACGAAGCCTATGACCTCGTCACGATGTGGTTCAAGCGCCTGGCGCAACTGTTGGATTGTAGAAAATGTCTTCATTTTTTGCCAAATAAATGCTCCGTACAGAGGCCTGCGCAGGCAGGCATATATCTTACAAAGCGAGGCAAAGTTAAGACTTAAATTGCAAAAAGCAAAGATGTTTTCCATATTTTTATACGCATCCTCCTCTGATGAAAATAAAACGCTCCCATCGGAAGATTTGCCGATGGGAGCGAGCGTGTGGATGTTACCACCTATGTATTATATTAGGCAACAGCCCTCCATTTATAGAAGAATCCCTACTTGTTAATCTTCGCCCACGAGTCTTTGAGTGTTACCGTGCGGTTGAAGACCAGATGGTCGGCGGTCGAGTCGGTGTCGGCGCAGAAGTAGCCCACACGCTCGAACTGGAATGGTGCACCAACCTCGGCGCTCTTTAACGCCGGCTCCAAGTAGCCCTTGGTTACCACGAGTGATTCAGGGTTGAGGTTCTCCTCCCACGAGGTCTGACCCTCCGAGGTGTCGAATGGGTCCTCGGTCTTGAAGAGTGGGCTGAACAGGCGAATCTCCGCCTCGACAGCGTGCTCCGCCGACACCCAGTGGATAACGCCCTTCACACGGCGGCCGTCGCTCGACGAGCCCTCGCCGGAGAGTGGGTCGTAGGTGCATCGCAACTCGACGATGTTGCCCTCCTCGTCCTTGATAACCTCCTCGCACTTGATAAGGTATGAGTAGCGCAGACGTACCTCGCCGCCCGGTTGCAGACGGAAGTACTTCTTTGGAGGGTTCTCCATAAAGTCGTCACGCTCGATGTAGAGCACCTTCGACATAGGCACCTCACGCATACCTGCCGCCTCATTCTCCGGATTGTTGACCGCCTTGCGCATCTCTACCTTGCCCTCCTCCCAGTTGGTGATGACCACCTTTATAGGGTTGAGCACAGCCATACGGCGCTCGGCAACCTTGTTCAAATCCTCACGCACGCAGAACTCCATCTTGCCGAGGTCGATTACGTTGTCACGCTTGGCAACACCCACCATCTCGGCAAAGGCACGCACCGAGGCCGGGGTGTAACCCTTACGGCGCAGTGCGTAGATTGTCGGCATACGAGGGTCATCCCAACCCATCACAACACCCTCCTTGACGAGTTTGAGCAGGTTGCGCTTCGACATCATCGTATAGGTGAGGTTCAGACGGGCAAACTCGTACTGGTGCGAAGGGTAAATCTCCAACGCCTCGATAAACCAGTCGTAGAGCGGACGGTGAACATCGAACTCCAACGTACAGATGGAGTGCGTAATCTGCTCGATAGAGTCGCTCTGACCGTGTGCATAGTCGTACATAGGGTAGATGCACCACTTGTTGCCTGTGCGGTGGTGCTCGGCGTGAATGATGCGGTACATAATAGGGTCACGGAAGAGCATATTCGGGTGCGCCATATCAATCTTGGCACGCAACACCTTCGCTCCATCCTCGAACTCGCCCGTACGCATACGCTCGAAGAGGTCGAGGTTCTCCTCTACGCTTCGGTCACGCCAAGGGGATGGCTTTCCGGGCTCGGATACCGTACCTCGGTTCTCGCGAATCTGCTCCTGCGTCTGGTCATCGACGTATGCGAGTCCCTTCTTGATGAGGAGCACCGCCCAATCGTATAGTTGGTCGAAGTAGTCCGAAGCGTAACGCTCCACAGCCCAGTCGAAGCCGAGCCACTTGATGTCACGCTTGATTGAATCCACATACTCCACATCCTCCTTCACGGGGTTTGTATCATCAAAACGCAGGTTGCACAGGCCTCCGTACTTCTTTGCGAGGCCGAAGTTGATGCAGATGCTCTTTGCGTGTCCGATGTGGAGATAGCCGTTTGGCTCCGGCGGGAAGCGGGTCTGTACTCGCTTTTCGCCCTTGGCCATACTCTCTTCGATAATCTCTTCGAGAAAATTCAACGATTTCTCTTTTACTTCATTTGTTTCGGTAGTCATAATGAAATATCTGTTATTTGTGATTTGCTTTGTTGTATATCGTCGGTGCTATTACGGCAGATACGCCCACGAGTTGCTGGCAGTAGAGCCTCTTGCCCACAACCTGTAAGACCATCTCTGCGTGTACTTTCACTCGCTCCTTCGCAAACTTCTGCGAGTAGCCTATGCCCGTGCGGTTGTATATCTTCTGCGTAGTTCCGTATAGCGGGTCGCCCGTGTATAGGCCACTTTGCCCCCCCCCGTAAGGCTCGCCGTCGGCACCAACAGTGTTGTAGAATGGTGTCAGCCCCTTACCTACGTAGAGGTTGTTGTCGATGAATACGCCCCAACGCTCCATTTTGAAGTATAGCTCGCCACCCATAGGTGCCACCCATCCGCTGTCGGAGTGGCGGTCCTGCTGCAACGATTGAAGGTAGCCCAGACGAATGTCGAAGTTGAAGAATGCCGAGAACTTCGTGCCTATGTATGGGTTTATCAGCGCATTATCCACGACATTGCCCTGAAAGGTGCTCTTGTTTGCGTAGTGCTGCAACGAGGCGGCTGCTCCTGCGTAGAAGTGGTTGGCAAACTTGCCCTCTGTCGCTGCCAGAACACGGAACTGCTCACGTGTGTCGGGCGAGTAGATGCCGTTCCAATCTATCGCCAACTCGACGGATGCCTGCTTGCCCGTGTGGCGGAGTGCCACGCCCTGAATCAGGGAGTTGTAAATCAGGTACTCATCGCTGAAAAAGGCACGTGAGTATTTGCCGATAAGCTTTTCACGGGGGAATATTCCGGCATTGGCTCCGAATTGCTCGTTCCGGAATTGGTAGTAGGCCACAAACTTCGCCTCGTCAAGAAACCTCTTCGAGCCGAAATCTTTGAGCAGCTCTGCGCCCACCTCGACCGAGTGCTTCTCGTTCCAGCGGTAGCCGAGCGTCTGTGTTGCACGTATTGCAAATATGGTGCGTGAGGTGCCGACTTCGCATCCGCTGTACTCCGTGTTGTCGAAGTGTGTCGATAGCTCTCCGTTGAAATAGAATACCTGCGCCTCGGCCGCCAAAGCCGAGAGCAAAGCAACTATTGTGAAGAGAATCTTTCTGCTCATTTGATGCACCTTTTGCAAAAATCAATCAATTATCCGTCAAAAATAGATAAAATATTTCTATTTTTGTGCAAAGATTCCGTTTTAATTGATTTTGAATGAGAAAAATTACAAATGCCGAACTCGGACGACCTACCGTTGAGGAGTTCTTGCAGATGGAAAAGATACCCGTAGTGGTGGTGCTTGATAATGTCCGCTCAGCCCAAAATATAGGCTCGTTCTTCCGCACGGGAGATGCCTTTGCCATCGAGCGATTGTGCCTTTGCGGCATCTCTGCGACGCCTCCGTCACGAGAGATTCACAAGAGCTCGCTCGGTGCCGAATTTTCGGTTGCGTGGAGCTACTTTGCTACTACCGCCGAGTGTCTGCAATCGCTTAAAAGTGAGGGATATACCCTCGTCGCAATAGAGCAGGTCGAGGGGGCAGCGATGCTCGATGATTTTGAGCCTGCGCCAGGCACAAAGTATGCCCTTGTCTTTGGCAATGAGGTCGAGGGCGTGGCGCAGTCTGCGGTGGATATGTGCGACTCGGCAATCGAGATTCCGCAACGAGGCACCAAACACTCGCTCAATGTCTCGGTCTCCGGCGGCGTAGTCCTCTGGAAATTCTTCGAGAAGTTGCACGGGTAATTTGGTATTGATTGAAAGATAATCGCCAAGCAGAGGAGCCTGCTTGGCGATTGACGTTTTAATGAGGGGGCGTAAAATTGGGCATACAATGGTTATAAATCATTTATAGCGGAAGAATTTTTCTTTTGTTCATTGAGAAAATCGATATAGTGAATGCCTACACAATGACTACTTTTAATTTCGAGAGAGATAGTGCCTAGTCCGTCTGATAAACTTGTGAAAAAGGAATAATAGCAGCATCTGTTGTAACCAACTTCACGATATTTATCTTCGTCTTTGTTTATGTCTATGTAACTTGGGGTATCTTTGAATGTTTCTTGTGCTGATGGCTCTCCGTATTTTGTGGTTAGCATTTGTTTCAACGAACTATATGTGCCATACAACTGGTTCCAAGAGTAGTCTTTGGGGAAGATTGCAACAACTTCATATACGAGATTATTGGTAGATTTTACTATGACCTCACAATTGTTATATCCGGCAAAAGAGCCTTTGTACCAATAATTGTTTGCTTTATCCCTATAATTGTAAGAGAATCCTGCTTCTTGCAACTTAGAACCAAATTCGCTTGGCGTACCATCAATAGGTATGCCTTTGAATTTTAAGTGAGATTCTGGAATGGTTTCATTAGTTTGTGCAAAAGACAAACAAATAGCCAAAGAACACAACAGTGTTAAAAATAATTTTTTCATAACGTTTTGATATTTAGTTAAACAATAGTTACATCGCCTATATATGGTAACCGCTTAACTAAAAAAGAAGCGTGGGTCATGCTTATTTGTCAAGAAGGTACGACCAAGCACCCATACGAACATAAGCACACCCACGCCAAAAGGCGTGGGCATTTGTTGTGCCTATTGTTTGTTCGTAGTAATAAATTGGTCGTTTTACTTGACAAAAACAATAGCCTAAATGCCATATAAAAATTGCGTATTCCGCAACTCTTCTGCAAATATAGGAAAATATATTTTCTTTTTGTAAAGTTTTACAATAAAAAAGCATACAGCCAATGTCGAAAGGTAAATAGGGTGTATATATGCAAGTTTGCGAACAATGATACCTCGGGCGTATAAATTCCTGTCGGGTGGCAAGGGTTGCAGGGTTATGCCACTGCTTACGTGGGTACGGTTTTCGATACCCCCTCAAAGAGGAGGGAGGTGGTAGAGGTGTTGATGCGTAGAAAGAGGTACTCCTCTTACGCAGGTATTGTTTTCGATACCCACCCAGATGTGCGGATGTGTGTTAGGGGATTGTGGCAGAGGTATAAAGGCGTGTGGGTGTATGTTTCCGCTTACGTGGGTATCGTTTTCGATACCCCTCAAAGAGGAGGGAGGTGGTAGAGGTGTTGATGCGCAGAAAGAGGTACTCCTCTTACGTGGGTATCGTTTTCGATACCCGCCCAGAGATGGAAGGGGCGGAGGTGTGGGTGTGGGTGTGAAGGAAGAGGCTTTCCCGCTTGCGTGGGTATCGTTTTCGATACCCCTCACGAATGGAGAAAAATATTATAAGAAAAGAACAACCCTCTCGTCTGTCTGGGTATCGAAAACAATACCCGAGATATTTGTAGAACTATAATTTTTTTGTATTTTTGTAGTGTAATGCGAACAATTATGACAAGTGAAGAACTTTTGAAGAAAGAGAATCCTATCGGATGGGCTTTTCAACGCTTTCCTGAGCTTAATGCAGGGCAGGTTGCAAAGGCTATGGGGATAAATGAAACGCTTATGCGTAATTATATAAATGGAGCAAAGCGACCATCGGCAAGTCGTATAGTTGACGTGGAGAACTATTTGCAGAAGTTGGGAGCAGAGTTGTCCGATATACGTTTGCTGTAATAGTTGGATACGGGATGGTTGTCCACTCCCGCTTGTTTGGGTATCGTTTTCGATACCCAAACAAGCGGAGAAAGAGAACAGGGGTGTAGAGATGCTCTCGCCTGTGTGGGTATCGAAAACAATACCCGGCCAAGCGGGGAAAGTAGCGAGGGTGTAGAGGTGCAAGAATGGGATTTCCTGTCTGCGTGGGTATTGAAAACAATACCCGCACAAGTGGGGGCAGGTGTTATAGAGCAAAAGCAATTCCTCAGCCTATCCGGGTATCGAAAACGATACCCGGCCAAGTGGGGACGAGTGTTGTAGGGTGAAAGCAATCTCCCTCCCTACCTATGTGGGTATTGAAAACAATACCCGCCAGATGGTGGGGGAGATATTATAGAGGAAGAGCGCTTCTCTCGCCTATTCGGGTATCGAAAACAATACCCGGGCGGTTGGAATCGGCAGAGATTTTGACAGATAAAATTATACAGACCAAATAGTTATGATACAGTCAGAACAGATTAAAGAGGTTGTAAGACGCCTGGATGCGTTGAGGAGGTGTCTTTGACATCGACCAGCGGAGAATAGACCTCCAAAATGAGGAGGAGAAGACGTTGGAGCCCGACTTCTGGGGCAATCCCGAGGCGGCGCAGAAGCAGTTGCAGAGGGTGGCCTCGATAAAGAGTTGGATTACGGACTACGACGCTGTGGCTCGCAAGGTCGAGGAGTTGGAGATGATACCCGAATTTGTGGAGGAGGGTGTCGTTGGCGACGAGGAGGCAGATGGCATCTATCTCTCGACGGTTGAGGCAGTTGAGGCTCTCGAACTGCGCAATATGTTGCGGGGCGAGGAGGATAGGCTGGGGGCCATTGTCGATATCAATGCCGGTGCGGGAGGCACCGAGGCGTTGGATTGGGCGTCGATGCTTCTGCGTATGTACACCCGCTGGTGCGAGGCTCGTGGCTATCGGGTCAAGATGCTCGACTTTCAGGCGGGCGACGAGGTGGGAGTGAAGTCCTGCACGATGGAGGTGGAGGGGGAGTTTGCCTACGGCTACCTCAAAAGTGAGAATGGCGTGCATCGTATGGTGCGCCTCTCTCCGTTCAACGCCAACAACAAGCGACAGACGACCTTCGCCTCCGTGGCGGTCACGCCTGCCGTTGACGATACGATTGAGGTGGTTGTGAATCCTGCCAACGTGGTATGGGAGACCTATCGTTCGAGCGGTGCCGGTGGTCAGAATGTCAATAAGGTAGAGACGGCGGCTCGCCTACGCTATCACTTCAAGGATGAGGATACGGGCGAGGAGGTGTCGTATGTGATTGAGAATCAAGAGACACGCTCCCAGTTGATGAATAAAGAGAATGCTATGCGCATCCTCCGTTCCAAGCTCTACCAATATGAGTTGGACAAGCGTATGGCGACACGTCAAGCGATAGAGGCGGACAAGAAGCGCATCGAGTGGGGCTCGCAGATTCGCTCCTATGTCTTTGACGACCGCCGAGTGAAGGACCACCGCACGGGGCATCAAACCTCGAATGTCGATGCCGTGATGGATGGCGATATAGATGCCTTCATCAAGGCGTATCTTATGGAGTTCGGAGGGTAGCAATATGCGAAAATCGATATTGTTTATCATCGCTATATTGTGCTGTACCTCTGTTGCTTACGGCAGGGTGGTGTGTGGCGCCGAGAGAGTCGGGGAGTGGCTTCCGAAGTTGAAAGGTGCACGGGTCTCGGTCTTGGCAAACCATACGGCGATGGTGGGCGATATGCACCTCGTGGACAGGCTCGTGGCCGAGGGTGTCAATCTCGTAAGCATAATATCGCCCGAGCACGGCTTTCGAGGTACGGCGGATGCCGGCGAGAAGGTAGCCTCCTCGGTGGATGAGCGCACCGGTATTCCGGTCTGGTCGCTCTACTCTGCACGTGGTCGCAACCTTACGGATGAGCAGATGCAGCAACTGGATATTGTCGTTGTCGATATGCAGGATGTGGGGCTGCGATTCTATACCTATTATATTACGATGCTCGACGTGATGAATCGCTGTGGCGACTTCGCCCTTCGGGTTATCATTCTCGACAGACCCAATCCCAATGGTATGTATGTCGATGGGCCGGTGCTGGATATGCGCTATAAGTCGGGCGTGGGAGCACTGCCTATACCCGTAGTTCACGGTCTCACGATGGGCGAAATTGCCCTTATGGCGGTGGGCGAGGGGTGGACCAAAAGCGTTGATGTAGAGGTTGTTGCCTGCGAGGGCTACACCCACTCCACCCGATACGAGCTTCCGATTGCTCCGTCGCCAAACCTGCGCTCGCAACGGGCCATATACCTCTACTCGTCAACCTGTCTGTTCGAGGGCACGGTTTGCTCGCTCGGGCGAGGCACGGACTCTCCGTTTGAAATCTATGGTCATCCCGATATGAGTGGGTGCGACTTCCGCTTTACACCCCGCTCTGTGGCGGGGGCGAAGAACCCTCCGTTCAAAGATGTCGAGTGTCGTGGCGTCGATTTGCGCAGGCTCTCCGACGAGGCTATTCTGGCGAAGGGATTTAACCTCGAATACGTCATCGACGCATACCGCCGAACAGGGCTCGGAGAGCGTTTCTTTACGCCATTCTTCGAGAAACTTGTCGGTGTGGAGTATGTGCGCAGGATGATTGTCGAGGGGTGCTCTGTCGATGAAATCAGAGCCCGCTGGATGCCCGACTTGGAGCGATATAAGACGTTGAGGAATAAGTATTTAATCTACGAATAACCCCTTCCGGGACTCCTTTCGATTGCGAGGGGCGAACTATCTCTTTTGATACTTGAAACCCACGCCCTTGTGGGTGACTATGCGGTCGTTGCCCAACTTGCGGCGCAGACGGCGAATATGCACGTCGAGCGTGCGGTCGCCAACCACTATGCCGTCACCCCATACCGAGCTGAAAATCTCCTGACGAGAGATGATGTGCTCCGGCCGGTTGCATAGCAGTCGCAGAATGTCGAACTCCTTGCGAGGCAGGGCGTGCTCCGTGTCGTTTATGAAGAGCGAGTGGCGGTTGATGTCGAGCATAATACCCGGCTCGATAGTGATGCGGTTGTCGGAGTCTCCGATGCGCTTCATTATGGCGTTTATGCGACCACACAGCACACGCATACTCACGGGCTTTGTTATGTAGTCGTCGGCTCCGGCGTTGTAGCCTACCACGAGGCTCTCCTCGCCACATAGTGCCGAGAGAAAGACCACCATCGTATCTTTGAGCTGAGGGTGGCGGCGTATCGCCTCGCAGGTCTGGCGACCATCCATCACGGGCATCATCACATCGAGCAGGATGAGGTGCGGCCTTGTCTGCTCGGCTTTGAGCAGTCCCTCGGCACCATCCGCTGCGGTGTGAACCTCGTAACCCTCTTTGGTGAGGTTGTATCGTATAAACTCTCGGATGTCGTCCTCGTCATCCACAATCAGTATGCGATAAGCCATACGGGCGAAAAAGTGAATATTGAACCCTTTGCGGAGGCTGTCGCTACGCTTCCGAATGTCGCCGAAACGGTATCGGAGCAACTTCTGCCTCACTATCAGGGGACAAATATATGAATTTTCTGCAAAATATACCCTATACGCCGTTTTGTTAATTTTTTGATGATTGTTTTTTAATGAAAAATATTGCCGAAAATCGGAGAAAATTTTTACCTTTGTGCGAAACTATGCTCGGAAATGTGTGCGAGCAATAAAAAACTGTTATAATGACTGCTATTAAAACTACCGAAGCCTCCGTGCAGGAGGTTGTCAGCAATGCTGAGGATGCGTTGAAAGTGAATTTGGAACAAGTTGAATGTCAGGATGCTGTCACTCCGGAGGCGGAGAGTGCCGAGGAGGAGTTGCAGTGTGATGACGTGGCAGCCGAGGCCGACGATGCCGAGGCTCAGGATGCAGTCATAAGGAGCAAATTGGCAGGCAAGAGCAAGGCGGAGCTGCTCGACTACCTTGTGGAGTTGGTCTCCGAAAATCAGGTGCAGAACATACGCCACGAGGTTGAGGCGGTGAAGGTTGCCTTCTATAAGCTGCATCGTGCCGATATGGATTTGCTCTACAAGCAGATTGAGGAGGGTGCCGACGTGGAGTTGGAGCAGAACCCCGACGAGGCACGATTCAAGGAGTTGTACAAGATTTATCGTGACAAGCGTGACGAATATGTGGCGGATGTCGAGCGACAGAAGGAGGAGAACTATAAGGCTAAACTCGAAATCATCAAGGAGTTGAAGTCGCTGGTATCCGGCGAGGAGACCCTCAATAATACCTTCGTGCGCTTCCGTGAGTTGCAGAGCCGTTGGAAGGCTGCCGGTCAGGTGCCGCAGAAGTATGTGAACGATGTGTGGGAGACCTACAACCTCCACGTCGAGAACTTCTACGACTTTGTCCACATAAACAAGGAGTTGCGTGACTTGGATTGGAAGAAGAACCTCGAAGCCAAGAGTGCCCTCTGCGAGCAGGCGGAGAGGCTGGCGACGGAGCCGCAGGTTGTCGAGGCGTTCCATAAGTTGCAGAAGTTGCACGAGGAGTGGCGTGATATAGGCCCTGTTGCCGGCGACCAGAAGGAGGCCCTTTGGGCACGCTTCAAGGCGGCATCGAGCGTGGTTAATCGTCGCCATCAGGAGTACTTCGAGGGGTTGAAGAGCGTCCAGATGGACAACTACGAGCGCAAGAGCGCAATCTGCGAGGAGATAGAGAAGATGGGCGATGCGTCGCTCACGTCGCATAAGGCTTGGAATAAGGCGAGCGAGCGTCTGTTGGAGTTGCAGAAGGAGTGGCGAACAATAGGCTTTGCTCCAAAGCGTGAGAATACGAAGGTGTATGAGCGTTTCCGTGCTGCGTGCGACAAGTTCTTCGAGCAGAAGCGTGCATTCTACTCCGAGGTCAAGGAGGGTATGGATGCAAACCTCCGATTGAAGGAGGCTCTGTGTGAGGCTGCCGAGGCTTTGCAGGAGAGCGAGGAGTGGAAGGAGGCTACCGACAAGCTGCTTGCGTTGCAGGCGGAGTGGAAGACGGTGGGTGCCGTATCTCGTCGCTATGCCGATGTGGTGTGGAAGCGATTCCGTGCTGCGTGCGACAAGTTCTTCGAGCGCAAGGCGGAGCACTTCGCCTCGAAGGAGAGCCAGTATGAGGAGAACCTGCGCCGCAAGAATGAGCTGCTTGCCGAGATGGCAGAGGCTGATATCAAGGCGGGCGGATACGATATGATTAAGGAGTTCCAGCGCCGTTGGAGCGAGGTGGGCTTTGTGCCTATCAAGCACAAGAACGAGTTGCAGAAGCGATACAAGGAGGCTGTTGACCGTCTGTTCGGCGTGGTGCGTGGTGCAGACCGTGAGAACGCCTTGAACCGCTTCAAGGAGCGTGTCACCTCGTTGAAGGCGGGAGGCGACAAACGCCTGCGCAGCGAGCGTGAGAAGCTCTATAACAGAGTGCGGCAGTTGGAGCAGGAGGTCTCTACGTTGGAGAACAACATCGGCTTCTTCTCCCGCTCAAAGGGTGCGGAGTCTATCATCGCCGAGGTAGAGGAGAAGATTGCCAAGGCAAAACGGGAGATTGCCGACACAATAGCAAAGGTAAAATTGATTGACGGTGAATAATCATCGTCAATCTTCAATTTTGATATAAGGACAAAACAGTAAACAATTAAAAAATAAACGACTATGAAACTTTCAAGAACAAAGTACATTTTCGTTACCGGAGGTGTAGCATCTTCGCTCGGAAAGGGTATTATCTCATCTTCGCTTGCCCGCCTGCTTCAAGCACGTGGCTACGTGACCACTATTCAGAAGTTTGACCCATATATCAACGTGGACCCGGGAACTTTGAATCCTTATGAGCACGGCGAGTGCTACGTTACCGAGGATGGTACGGAGGCTGACCTCGACTTGGGACACTATGAGCGTTTCACCTCTATCGCAACATCGAAGAACAACACCGTGACTACGGGTAAGATATATCAGGCGGTCATTGAGAAGGAGCGTCGTGGCGACTACCTCGGCAAGACCGTGCAGGTTATCCCTCACATCACGGATGAGATTAAGCGCCGCATCCAGCTCAACGGACAGACCAAGCAGTTCGATATCGTGATTACGGAGATTGGTGGTACGGTTGGCGATATCGAGTCGTTGCCGTTCATCGAGTCGGTGCGCCAGCTGCGTAACTCGCTCGGCTACCAGAATACGGCCCTCGTACACTTGGCGTGGGTGCCTTATCTGGCGGCTTCCGGTGAGTTGAAGACCAAGCCTACACAGCACTCGGTCAAGGCTTTGCAGGAGAACGGCTTGCAGCCGGATATCCTCGTGCTTCGTGCCGAGCACTCTCTGGACAAGGAGGTTAAGCGCAAGATTGCCCTCTTCTGCAATGTTATGCCGGAGGCGGTTGTCGAGTCTGTCGATATGCCTACGATATACGAGGTGCCACTGCGCCTGTATGAGCAGCAGATGGATAAGGTTGTGCTTCAACGTCTGGGTCTGCCGGTAGATGATACCGAGTCCGACCTTACGGCGTGGAGAGAGTTCGTCGATAAGGTCAAGAATCCTTCGCACAGAGTAGATATTGCGTTGGTGGGCAAGTATGTTGAGTTGCCGGATGCCTATAAGTCGATTATCGAGTCGTTTGTTCACGCCGGAGCGATGAACGATGCCAAGGTTAAGCTGCACCTTATTAAGGCGGAGTCGATTACGGCAGAGAGCGCAGCGGAGGTGTTGAAGGGTATGTCGGGTATTCTGGTTGCTCCGGGCTCGGGCAGCAGAGGTATCAGTGGCAAGATTGAGGCTGTGCGCTACGCACGAGAGAATAACATTCCGTTCTTCGGCATCAGCCTTGGTATGCAGTGCGCTGTGGTAGAGTTCGCTCGCAACGTGCTCGGCCTTGCGGATGCCGCCTCGACCGAGACCGACAGCGCAACGAAGAATCCGGTTGTCGATTTGATGGAGGAGCAGAAGGGTGTTGCCGAGAAGGGTGGCACTACCCGCTTGGGCGGCTATGTATGTACGCTCAATCCTGAGTCGAAGGCTGCGAAGGCCTACGGTATCACCTCGGTCATCGAGCGCCATAGCCACCGCTACGAGTTCAATACCGACTATCGTGATGCCTTCGAGAAGGCGGGTATGAAGTGCGTGGGTATCAATCCGGATACCTCTCTCGTCGATGTTATCGAGTTGGAGAACCACCCTTGGTTTGTCGCTACGCAGTACCATCCGGAGTATAAGAGCACGGTAGAGCATCCGGCTCCGCTCTTCGTGGCATTTGTGGCGGCGGCTCTCAAATATGCGGAGCAGACCAAATAGAGAATCTTTGTCTAAACAAACAATTAGAAAGAAAATAGGTAAATAGGAGATGGATAATAACAATAGCGGAACAAACAAACAATCCATAATCGGTTTTGTGCTCATAGGCCTTGTCTTCTTTGGCTATATGCTGTACAACAACTATCAGATGCAGAAGTATAACGAGCAGCTCGCCACGGAGCAGGTGGAGCAGCTTGCCGAGGCGGCATCCAACGCCTTGGAGCCTGCCACCGAGAGTGCAACTCCGGCAGCCGTTGAGACGGAGGCGGAGCCTGTGGTTGATGCTGCGCAGGTTCAAACTCTGAACGTGGAGAACGATGTGCTGAGCTTGCAGTTCTCAACTCTCGGAGCACAAATCGTTGATGCTACACTGAAAGATTATACCAAGTATGCGCCGAAGAATGAGCGTCACGAACTCGTCAAGTTGTTTGACCCGGAGAGCGCCAAACTGAACCTCTCGTTCTACGTCAAGCAGCAGAGCCGTAACGTGCTGGTAAATACTGCGGAGCGTAACTTCGAGTTGTTGCCCGTTGAGGTTGTTGAGGGTGCGCAAGTCGTAACGATGCGCCTGCCTTTTGGCGAGGGAGCATCGCTCGACTACGTCTATACGCTCTACGACAATAAGGCTCCGGAGCGTGACTATATGGTTGATTTCGAGGTGCGTATGAATAACCTTGCGCCGCTTATGTCCAACCAGTCGAGCATCGGTGTCGAGTGGGGTAATCGCTCGTACCAGAACGAGCGTAGTTTCAAGAACGAGAATATGTACACCACCATAGCATACCGCCTGCCTCACGAGAAGGATATCGAGGAGCTGGGTATGTCGGAGAAGTCGCAGAGCGAGGAGGTGTCGTCGTCGGTGGAGTGGGTTGCCTTCAAGCAGCAGTACTTTACCTCGGCTCTCATTGCTCGCAGCACAGACTTCACATACGCCGATATGGAGTACAATACGGTGGGTGCAAAGACGGGCTATATCAAGGACTTTGCTATGCAGGGTGCCGTGGCATATACGCCGCAGACCACCTCGTATGACTTCTCGTTCTACCTCGGCCCTAATAAGTTCTCGGTGCTGAAAAAGCTCAAAGACGAGAGTGGCGAGTCGTTGGAGATGGAGCGTGTGATTCCGCTCGGATGGATTTTCTCGACGTGGATTAGCCGTTGGATTGTGATTCCTATCTTCGACTTCTTGCAGAAGTATATCGCATCCTTTGGTCTTATCATCCTGATTCTTACGATAATCGTGAAGTTGCTCATCTTCCCGCTCACGTATAAGAGCTACCTTTCTATGGCGAAGACACGAGTTCTGCGTCCGGAGATGGAGGAGATAAATGCCAAGTACCCTCGTCAGGAGGATGCTATGAAGAAGCAGCAGGCGACGATGGAGCTCTACCAGAAGGCGGGTATTAACCCTATGAGCGGATGTCTGCCTATGCTTATTCAGATGCCTATTCTGATTGCGATGTTCCGCTTCTTCCCTGCATCTATCGAGTTGCGTGGCAAGTCGTTCCTTTGGAGTGACGACCTCTCCTCGTATGACAGCATTCTCGACCTGCCGTTCGATATTCCGTTCTATGGCGACCACGTATCGTTGTTCTGTCTGTTGATGACTCTGGTGATGTTCATCTACTCATATATGAACTATAAGCAGACGGCAGCCTCACAGCCACAGATGGCGGGTATGCAGTTTATGACCGTGTATATGATGCCGCTGATGATGCTCTTCTGGTTCAACGACTATGCGAGCGGCTTGTGCTACTACTACCTGCTCACGAACCTGCTCACCATCATTCAGACCTTCGCTATCCGTCTGCTCGTGAATGACGACAAGGTGCGTGCCGGTCTTACCAAGAAGATGAAGAATACGAAGGGTAAGAAGTCACGCTTCCAGCAGAAGTATGAGGAGCTAATGAAGCAGCAGCAGGAGTTGGCTCGTCAGCAACAGCAGGGACGCAGATAATGGCTTTTGCAGCATCCATATCCAATGAGGCGGTAGCCTTGCTCGAAGTGGTACAGTACGATGGCGAGATTGTCGTTGTCGATAGTGCCGAGGCTTTGGACAAGGCGTGCCGGCATCTTGCTTCCCAGAGTATCGTGGGCTTCGACACCGAGACACGCCCCTCTTTCACGGCGGGTGTCACCAACAAGGTGGCGCTGCTGCAACTCTACGGAGGTGGCAAGTGCTTCCTTATACGCCTGAATCGTGTGGCTATGTCACGTGAGCTGCTTGACGTGCTGCAAAACGAGCGTATCATCAAGGTCGGTGCCGCCGTTCAGAACGATATCACGGGGCTGAATGCCCTGCGCCACTTCAAGGCCCGAGGCTTTGTCGATTTGCAGAGTATGGTCGGCGATTATGGTATCGAGGATAAGAGCCTGCGTAAGATTTCGGGCATAGTTCTTGGAAAGAAGGTGTCGAAGGCGCAGCGATTGAGCAACTGGGAGGCACGTACACTCACGCCACAGCAGCAGATGTACGCCGCTACGGATGCTTGGGTCTGCGTCGAGATTTACCATAAACTCCTCTCTGTAAAGTAGTGCGTATGAAACGACTCCTCCGCACGGCACAACTTCTTGCCGTGACTGCCCTCGTGGCAACCTCCTGCCTCAATAGTACCAATTATGTCGAGGGCTATGTCGAGTATGAGCGTGTTGTTCAGGTGACAAGCTCAACCTCCTCCGTCGTGCGCCCGTCGCTGTGCGCTACGGCACTCGATGAGATTCTTGCTATGGCGAAGGAGTTGCAGCTGGCGTATAATAAGACGTGGACGGTCAATTTCCGTGGCGAGAGCGTTGAGCAGGCGCTGGCTGCTGATGATGTTGAGGCGTTGTGCAACTTGGAGCAGGCTGTGACCTCGCTCGCCGACTTCGGGCAGAGTGCAGAGGCTATCCTTGCGGAGCGTTATCTGGGCGAGGGTTCCTTCGACCTCTGCTATGAGTACCTCGTGCAGCGTGACCGCCTCCTTGCCAAGTCTGAGCCTGTGGAGATAACCTACTCGGGAAGAGATAGTTATGGCGTTGTCTATGCGATGTCCTCATCCCTTGTCGTAGATTTGAGCGATGCCTCGACGTGGGGCGTGACCTCGGAGATACCTCTGTTGTCGGATAGGGTCAGCTCGGCCACCGACCTCTCGGTGAGGCTGTGCAATCCTGCCGGAGTGTGGGTTGAGCAGGCGTTGGTGCCTCTTACGGCGAAGTTGTCGGGCAACAGCCTTCTGGTGACAACAAGCCTCGCCTCGGCAGATGACCTGTCGAGGGGTACTTGGAGGTATATCCTTACGGGGGTAATCAATGGTGCAAAGGGTACTTTGCAGGTGGACGTAGATGTAGAGTAAGCAGCCCCTAATGTGGGGTTATGCGACGGAATATGGCTAACGGAAAGCGGCGAACAGGTCGCATCCATAGCCATATTTTTGCTAATGCGAGGTGGAGTGCCGAGCAGTCGATTACGCCATATACCTTGTCACGACTCATCGTCTCGGTGCCATATATGTTGCCGTCGCCAAGCAGGGTAATCTGCTCGTCGCCGACCTCTATTATTCTGTGAATCACGAAGTTTTGACCCGTATCTGCCAGCACCACATTGTACTTGCAAAAATCCTCCGACCGAATTGGTCGCAGCAGGACGGTGGAGCCGCTACGGAAGAAGGGCAGCATACTCTGACCTCGCACCGTCACGGTGACAGAGGAGCCATCGAGGAGCAGGTCACGCACCAACGAGAACATCGCACGGTTATTTACCTCTCTTACCTTCATCACTCTCCGTATATTGTGTTGTATGACAGGCGGGCAGCGTCACCGTCAGGCAGGCACTCCAAGTGGAATACGGGCACCCCCGCAATCATCTGCGAGAGAGTGTCGCATATAGCATCCTGCAAGGTGTCGTCGTAGGCGAAAGCCGGCGGACACGACGGCAGCAGTGCACCTATGGCGTTGAGCACCGAGAGGCGACGAATCTTGTTGTGGGGGGCCTGCGACAGACGTATGAAGCCTCGGATAGGGTAGTGCAGGTTGCGGTAGCAAGGTGTCTTGCCGCTCCACGGCGAGCCGAATGCGGTAGGCACACCATCCACCAGACGGATTATCGGGCTGTCGTCGTTGAGCAGTCCGGTACCCTCGATATGCTCTCTCCAAAGGCGTGTGTGGGTGCTCTTTCCCGTGCCTGACTCTCCGAGGCACAGCACCGCACCCCCGTCCTTGATAAGCACCGACGAGTGGATTGCGATAGCTCCCAGCGGCACGATGCAGATGCCGAACATTATCCATAAGCCGAAGCGTAGCAGCGACACCTCTACACGGCCATTGCAGCCCGTGTTCGTCATCACCACGTTGGAGCCATCTTCCTTGATGTAGGTGTTCACGTAGTCGCCCTTCTGCATCCAGAAGAGGAAGCCCTTGTCGTAGCGGCAGAAGTGGCACTGCGCATACTCAGCCTCGAAGTCGAAGCTCTGCAACTCTCGAACACCCGACACCCCCTCCGGCGAGATGTCGCAGTCGGTGCGGAGCAACATCTCGGGCGTGCGGGTTGCATCGCTCTCGACCACAAACGGCGTGAAGCCCTTGATGCCCTGCGCCACGATGTCCGAGTGCTCACCCTCGGTACGGATAAGGTATTGTGCAACTATATAATCCATAGCATAGCCTATTTTAGCGTTATGATTCTATCGCAGTAGGAGAGTGAACTCTCTCGGTGTGCGATGATTACTATCGTGAGTTCCTTGTCTGCCTCGGAGAGGGTGCGGATAGAGTCGTTGATGCTCTGCTCGGTCTCGCTGTCGAGTGCCGATGTCGCCTCGTCGAAGAAGAGGATATCCGCCTGCTTGTATAGCGCACGTGCGATGCCTATGCGCTGTCGCTGACCTCCGGAGAGCAGAGCGCCGCACTCGCCGATACGGCTGTGCAGACCATTAGGCAACGCCCTTACGAACTCTCCAAGCGATGCCATCTCCACCGCCCGCTCAACCCTCGCCATATCTATCTCCGACTCCTCGCAGCCCAGCGCAATATTTGCGAGCAGGGTGCTATCTGTCAGGAAGACACTCTGCGACACGTAGCCGATGGTGTTCTGCCACTTTCGGCGGTTTTCTGCACGGAGCGGCTCGCCGTCGATGGATATTGTCCCCTCGGTCGGCTTGTAAAGGCCCAGCAGCAGGTTGAAGAACGTCGTCTTGCCCGCTCCCGAGCGACCATTTATGCCGACCTTCTCGCCCTTCGCAATCTCGAATGAGAGGTTGTGTAGCGTGTCGTGGTCGCTATCCTCAAAGCGGAACGAGAGCCCCTTGATGCTTATCTTGTCACGGAATCCGAAACGCTTTGCCGAGGTATCCTCCATCTGCGTAGGGGTGTCCAGATTGGCATCCCGTATGATATCAATCGTGTATCGGTTGTAGCGTAGCGAGGTCCATGAGCCCATAATGGCACGTATCGACGGCATCAGACGCAGGGCGGCAACGGCGAAGACTCCGAAGAGAATCTTCATATCGCCACTCTCCAAGCCGACGCTCAGGCATACGAGCAGGGCCATACCGACAGCGAGCCCTACCTCGGTGAATATGTGCGGGAGGTTCGACACCGTGGCGTTCTTCGCACCCACCTCCACGATGGTATCCACGTTCTGCTCAAACGACGAGAGCATACGTGGGAAGGCGTTGTTAATCTCTATGTCGGCATACCCACGATAGGTCTCGACCACATCACGGAACTTCTGACGGTGCGCCTCATTCTCACGCTTGCCATACTCGTTCACACGCTTGCGTACCAGCGTAAAGTAGAGCCATACCGCAGGGATGAATATGGCGATGGTCAGCACGGCCGCCAGAGGGCTGTATGCCAAGATTGTGGCAAATATCATCACGAAGAGGGCCACCTCGCTACAAATGACGGCGAGCGGGCGCAACACCCCTGCTACGAAGGTGTAGCATACGACGTTCACGTTGCGGGAGAGCACTGCCGAGTTGCTCGACTTTATGAACGATAGCCCACGGTTGAAGTAGTCGATATAGAGGTTGCGTGACAGGTAGCGATAGAGGTTGTAGATGTAGTCACGCTCGAAACGATAGAGGAAGAGGTTTGCGCCACACTTGATGATGATAAAGAGTACCATCGCCAGCGATACGCCGACCACAAACATCGTATCCGATTCAAACCCCAGACGCTCGTATATTGAGGCTAAATAGGGGTTGGAGTGTATGCTCTGCGAGTCGAGGATAAGGTATAGAATAGGCAGCAGAGCGGCCAGCCCCACAAAGTTGAGCAATGCTCGAACAAATATGGAGAGCGCCACCGCAACGCCTTGCGCCCGAAACGGGCGTGGTATAACTCCTAAAAACGACTGCTTCATAGTGAGTACAAAGATAATAAGAACTTGCGTAATAATGGCAGGATGAGGGCAAAATTTGATAAGTGGTTGGTACATATACCATTTTTGTGTTACCTCACCATATTGTTAATTTCGGCGGATGGAGCCGTATATGGTGGGTATTAGAGAAAGAAATGCTACCTATCCGTTGCCTTTTTATGGAAGGGAAAGTTGGTAGAAAAAACATCTTTTATCTCTTGCACATACCCTACAACAGCCACAAAGAACGCTTGTTTTTTCTATTATTGCACTGACAAAGGTAATCATTTTTTTCCGTTGGAAGAAAAATACGGGAATGAGATTCTGTGTCAAGTACTTG
>JAFULF010000032.1 GCA_017483225.1 Alistipes sp. | reverse complement strand
CTTTTAGCAGAAAAAGAAAAAAGACACTCGCCAAAAGTGCCTTTTTCGCAATACAAGTCCCCTTTACAGAAAGGGGATTTAGGGGATAGGTAACACCTCACTTTTAGCAGAAAAAGAAAAAAGACACTCGCCAAAAGTGCCTTTTTCGCAATACAAGTCCCCTTTACAGAAAGGGGATTTAGGGGATAGGTAACACCTCACTTTTAGCAGAAAAAGAAAAAAGACACTCGTTAATAGTGTCTTTTTCTGCTAAAAGTGGAGGTGGCGGGAGTCGAACCCGCGTCCAAACAAGGAGCCCGAAGGCTTTCTACACGTTTAGTCGCCATTTAATCCTTCTATCCGAGCACGGCAGGCGACAGCCAAACCCGAATCCCAGCCCCTTAATTTCGCACGATAACCGAGGCACATATCGCACTATCTCTTAATTGATGATACCCCATATAGACAGCCATTAAAGAGCGGAATGTCCGTCCGGGATACTCGTCATCGGATTTCCTTGAACCCGTTGATTAAGCCCATTTTCCTTGAAAATTAGGCAGCGAGTGCGTAGCTATTATTGCCATTTGTAGTTTGAGTGTTGCGATTTACGAGACCCCACACAATGCTCGACGTGCTTACAATCCGACTCTGCCTGCTGTCAAAACCGGTCACCCCCTTTTAGAGGTTCGAATCCAAAATCGAGGCGGCAATAGTTACCTCTCATTCCGATTTCGAGTGCAAAGGTAACGCAAATTGATAGTTTTTGCAAGAATCGTGCGATTTTATGGAGATTTATTACCCCGAAAACTTTGTCGTGTCGATTAAAAAAGTTATCTTTGACAGATTAAAACAGAGTTTTATGACAGAGCAAAATAAATGTGTTGCCAGCTTGACAGACGTGGCGATATACCACTCGCCCAACCCATTTGCATCGCTCTCAAAGAGGAGCTATAAGGAGCAGGGAGAGCTCGTGCTTGCGGATGTTACGCTACGTGTCAATCGTGGAGATTTCCTATATCTTATAGGGCGTGTCGGCAGTGGAAAGTCCTCGCTGTTGAAGCTCCTTTATGCCGAGTTGCCACTCTTGGAGGGCGAGGGTCATGTTGCGGGGTTTGACTTGAAGAGCATCCGCCGCAAGGATATACCTATGTTGCGCCGCAAGTTGGGCATTGTATTTCAGGAGCAGGAGTTGCTGTCGGACAGAAACGTAGAGGAGAATCTGCGCTTCGTGCTATGCGCTACCGGCTGGAAGGAGGAGGCGAGAATCTCGCAGCGCATTGACGAGGTGCTGGCAGAAGTAGGCCTTGAAAACAAGCACTACAAGATGCCTTTCGAACTGTCGGGTGGCGAGCGCCAAAGGCTCGTCGTTGCACGAGCACTACTCAACTCTCCGGATATCATTCTGGCCGATGAGCCTACCGGCAACCTCGACCCCGTAACGGCAGAGAGCATCGTGCAGCTGTTCCACCGCATTGCGGCCTCCGGCACAGCGGTCATAATGTCCACGCATAACACCGCCTTTATCGAGAGCCATCCGTCAAGAACGCTGCTTTTTGCCCACAATCGGGTACAAGAGATAGATGTAGAGGAGTTATTAGGTGCTAAATCTTCGATTTAGTTTGGAGATTTGAGAAAAAAATCCTATTTTTGTACGTTTTTAAGAATATCAGATTAGACATAGATAAATGAGTACCGAATTGGAAAATGTAAAGAAGGGTGTTGAGGAGGAGTATTCCGCCTCCAATATCCAAGTTTTGGAGGGTCTTGAAGCAGTGCGCAAGCGCCCGGCTATGTATATCGGCGATATCGGCGAGAAGGGTCTGCACCACCTCGTATATGAGGTGGTGGACAACTCTATCGACGAGGCGTTGGCCGGCTATTGCGACGACATCCACGTAATCATCAATGAAGATAACTCCATATCCGTCAAGGATAATGGTCGAGGCATTCCGACCGACTTCCACGAGAAGGAGGGCAAATCGGCCTTGGAGGTCGTGCTGACGGTATTGCACGCCGGCGGTAAGTTCGACAAGGGAAGTTATAAGGTGTCGGGAGGTCTGCACGGTGTGGGTGTATCCTGCGTGAATGCACTCTCTACCCTGCTCGTTGCGGAGATTCACCGTGGCGGTAAGATTTACAAGCAGACTTACAGCAAGGGTGTTCCAACATCGAAGGTTGAGATTATCGGCGACTGCGAGGACCGTGGTACAACCGTAACCTTCAAGCCGGATGGCGACATCTTTACAATTACCACCGAATACAAGTACGACATTCTGGCAAATCGTCTGCGTGAGCTGGCATTCCTTAATAAAGGTATCCGCCTCACCATCGCTGATATGCGCAACAAGGACGAGGAGGGCAACCCTCGCAGCGAGAGTTTCTACTCGGAGAATGGCTTGAAGGAGTTTGTCAAGTACCTCGATGCCACTCGTGGCGAGCCTATCATCGAGTCAATCATCTACCTCGACACCGAGTCGAAGGGTGTACCGGTGGAGGTTGCTATGCAGTACAACAACTCTTTCTCGGAGAATGTTCACTCATACGTAAACAATATCAACACCATCGAGGGTGGTACCCACCTGACCGGTTTCCGCCGTGCATTGACCCGTACCTTGAAGAAGTATGCCGACGAGTCGGGCCTGCTGGCAAAGCTCAAATTCGAGATTTCGGGTGACGACTTCCGTGAGGGTCTTACCGCAGTGGTGTCGGTAAAGGTTGCCGAGCCGCAGTTTGAGGGTCAGACCAAGACCAAACTCGGTAATGACGAGGTATCGGCGGCTGTGGATCAGGCGCTCTCGGCAGCTTTGGCAAACTACTTGGAGGAGAATCCGAAGGATGCACGTGCCATCGTGCAGAAGGTTATCCTCGCCGCTACGGCACGCCACGCAGCACGCTCTGCTCGTGAAGCGGTACAGCGCAAGACCCCGCTCTCGGGCGCAGGTCTGCCGGGCAAGCTGGCCGACTGTTCGAGCCGTGACCGCTCCATCGCCGAGATTTTCTTCGTCGAGGGAGACTCCGCAGGTGGTACGGCGAAGCAGGGCCGTGACCGTAACTTCCAGGCCATTATGCCTCTGCGTGGTAAGATTCTTAACGTGGAGAAGGCTTTGGAGCACCGTATGTGGGAGAACGAGGAGATTAAGAATATGTTTATCGCTCTGGGTGTGACTATCGGCACCGAGGAGGATAGCAAGGCTCTCAATCTCGAAAAGTTGCGTTACGACAAGATTATCATTATGACCGATGCCGACGTCGATGGTGCGCATATTGCAACCCTGATGCTGACATTCTTCTTCCGCAAGATGAAGGAGCTTATCGAGAACGGACATATATATATCGCTACCCCACCATTGTATCAGGTCAAGAAGGGTAACAAGGAGCGTTACTGTTGGACCGACGCCGAGCGTGACGAGATTACGGCGGAGTTTGGCAAGGGCGCACACGTTCAGCGATACAAAGGTCTTGGAGAGATGAACGCACAGCAGCTCTGGGAGACTACGATGAACCCTGAGACACGTATCCTGCGTCAGGTTACGATTGAGAATGCCGCCGAGGCTGACCGCATCTTCTCGATGCTTATGGGTGACGACGTTGCTCCACGCCGTGAGTTCATCGAGGCAAATGCCCGCTACGCAAATATCGACGCATAACAAACAATATAGGAAGAGGAGTTTTCGCCGAAGCACCAATGGCGGAAACTCTTTTTCGTACCATTAAATCATAAAAGAGTATGGAAGTGACCGTTATTGGTGTCGCAGGTGGCACCGGCTCCGGCAAAAGCACCCTTGTAAAGCGTTTGCAAGAGGCTTTTCACGACGAGGATGTGGCAACACTTTGCCACGACTATTACTACAAGGCCCATCCGGAATTGACCTACGAGGAGCGCACCAAACTCAACTATGACCACCCGCAATCCTTCGATACCGATATGCTTGTCGAGCATATCCGTACATTGAAGCAGTGCGTACCTGTCGAGCGTCCCGTATATTCATTCGTGGAGCACAACCGCACCGAGGAGATGGTGCTTGTCAAGCCGTCAAAGGTAATCATCATCGACGGAATCCTCATCTTCGAGAACAAGGAGTTGCGTGATTTGATGGATATCAAGGTCTTCGTAGATACCGATGCCGACGTGCGATTGGCTCGCCGCATCCTGCGAGATGTTCGAGAGCGTGGCCGCTCGATGGAGTCGGTCATCTCCCAATATACGACAACCGTCAAGCCTATGCACGAGGAGTTTGTCGAGCCATCGAAGAGATATGCCGACGTGATTATCCCCGAGGGTGGCTTCAACTCCGTTGCCGTGCAGATGTTGATTCAGAACATCCGCTCGCTACTCTCGAAATAGACACATACCCATATAAAAGGTAATGATGCAAAAGATGGCGCTTTTTGCATCATTACCTAAAATAGGATTGCAGGGCTTTATAGTCCTGCAATCTTCTTTATCTCGCTCAACTTATTTAGTGCTTCAAGAGGGGTTAATGAGTTGATATCCAAACCCTTTATCTGGTCACGAATCTGCACCAGCACAGGGTCATCCAGTTGGAACATCGAAAGTTGCATCGACGGCAACTGCTCGGCCGCCTCCGAGAGCTTCGGCGACGGGTTCTTGCGACCTCGGTTGCGGAGGTTGCCGCTCGGCACAATCTCGTTGGAGCCATAGACCTTTTCCAGACTGTGCAACATATCTGTCGCCCGCTCCACAATCGTACGAGGCATACCCGCCATACGTGCCACGTGGATACCGAATGAGTGCTCCGTGCCACCACGCTCCAACTTACGCAGGAAGACTATCGTATTGTCAATCTCTCGCACCGAGACGTGATAGTTACGCACTCGCTGGCACATATGCTCCATCTCGTTAAGCTCGTGATAGTGCGTAGCGAAGAGCGTGCGAGGGTGCGCCGTAGGATGGTTGTGCAGATACTCAACCATAGCCCAAGCGATAGAGATACCGTCGTAAGTGCTTGTACCTCGGCCAATTTCATCCAGCAACACAAGGCTGCGAGGAGAGATATTGTTCAGGATGCTTGCCGATTCGAGCATCTCGACCATAAAGGTCGATTCGCCCTGCGAGATGTTGTCGGAGGCTCCCACACGGGTAAATATCTTATCCACAAGGCCGATACGTGCACTCTTTGCGGGAACAAACGAACCCATCTGCGCCATCAGCACAATGAGAGCCGTCTGTCGCAGCAACGCCGACTTACCCGACATATTAGGGCCGGTAATCATTATTATCTGCTCGCTATCGCACCCCAGCGTCAGGTCGTTAGGGATATACTCCTCGCCCACTTTCAGCAGTCGCTCTATCACAGGGTGGCGACCCGCCTTAATCTCAATATCGTGGGAGTCGTCCAGCGTCGGGCAGACATATCCGCCCTCGATGGCCATCTGCGCAAAGGAGTGGAGGCAATCCAGGCGAGCCACAGCCTTCGCATTGCGCTGCAACAGATGCAGGCAGCGAGAGATAAAGGCTATAAGGTCGTTGAAAATCAGCTGTTCGAGTTCCAGAATACGCACCTCGGCACCTCGAATCTTCTCCTCATACTCCTTCAACTCCGGCGTGATATATCGCTCGGCACCCGTGAGGGTCTGCTTGCGAATCCAGTCGGCCGGCACCTTATCCTTATGGGTATTGCGTACCTCTATATAGTATCCGAAGACGTTGTTATAGGCAATCTTCAACGATGGGATGCCCGTCAGTTCGCTCTCTCGTTGCTGCATCTCCGCAAGAATCTCCTTGCCACGCATAGCAACACGGCGCAGGTCATCCAACTCGGCATTCACGCCATCGGCGATGATGCCGCCCTTCTGAATCTGATTTGTCTGTATATCGGGATATATGTCCGTCGAGAGGCGACTCGACACCGCCTCCATAGAGTCTATCTCGGCAGCAATGGCGTGCATCTGCTCATCCGACGTAGATTCGAGGGCCGCCTTCAAGATTTCGAGCGAGAGCAACGAATCCTTCAAGCGCAACAACTCTCTGGGCAGAACACGCAGGGAGGCGATGCGTGAGGCGATGCGCTCCAAATCCCCTATCTCGGAGAGCTGCTCGCAGATAACATCCTTCAACTCTTTATCGGCAATCATCGCCGAGACAACTCTCTGGCGGCGATTTATACGCTCCAAGTCGAGCAACGGCATAGCAATCCATCGCTTCAACAGACGGCCACCCATAGGTGTCTGCGTGCGGTCTATGGTCTTGGCAAAAGAGCCCTCGACCGAACCGTTGGAGTAGAAGAGTTCCAGATTGCGAATCGTAAAGCGGTCAATCCACACGTGCTCATTGCGGTCGAGTCGTGCGATAGAGGCGATATGCGACGTATGCTTATGCTCGGTAAATTCGAGGTAGTAGAGGATTGCTCCTGCGGCGGATATACCGTCACGCATACCCTCCACTCCAAAGCCTTTGAGGTTTGGAACGGCAAACTGCGTGCACAGCTTCTCGATGTTCACATCGTAGGAGAAGACCCAATCATCAAGACGGTAGGTATAGTATTTTGTCCCAAACGACATCTTGAATCGGTCGTCACAGCCTCGCTGATAGACAACCTCCTTGGGCGACATTCCCGCCAGCAACTTATCCACATAGGCATCATCGCCCTCGGCGATAAAGAACTCGCCGGTAGAGATATCCAGAAAGGCAACGCCCGTATGCTCACGCCCGAAATAGACGGAGGCGAGATAGACATTCTCCTTATTTTCGAGCATATTCTCACCCAACACGACTCCCGGTGTAACCAACTCGATAACACCTCGCTTAACCAAGCCCTTGACCATCTTCGGGTCTTCGAGCTGCTCGCAGATGGCCACTCGTTTGCCGGCACGCACTAGTTTCGGCAGGTAGGTATCTACGGCGTGGTACGGGAATCCCGCCAGTTCAACAAAGGATGCAGCGCCATTGGCTCGACGTGTCAATGTGATACCGAGGATGGAGCTCGCCTCGATAGCATCTTCGCCGAAGGTCTCATAGAAGTCGCCTACACGAAACAGAAGTATAGCATCGGGATGCACCGCCTTGATTTCATAGTACTGCTTCATCAGTGGTGTCTCCACGTACTGCTTCTCTTTTTTCTCTTTTTTTGCTGCCAAAATACCTTATCGTTTAGTCGGGTTAGAAACAAAATCTAATAGAGGCAAAGATAATGATTTTTAGCGAAACCCACACCCCTCTACTCGAAAAATCTTTCATCAAAATTGACAAAGTAGAGCCGCTCCGTCGCACGTGTTATCGCCGTATATAGCCAGCGTAACATATCCCGTGACATAGGCTCGTCACCAAACAGACATCTATCTATAAATACGGCCTTCCACTGACCGCCCTGCGCCTTATGACAAGTCACGGCGTAGGAGAACTTTATCTGCAAGGCGTTGAAGTATGGATTCTCACGTATCTGCTTGAATCTCTTTATCTTACTTGCCACATCCGTATAATCCTGCTCTACCTCGTAGAAGAGCCGTTGGCTCTCCTCCCGAGTCAGCGACGGCGACTCGGAGGCAAGCGTATCGAGGAGTATCTTGCACTCAATCTCCGTATCGTCGTAATCCCCAAACGAGAGCACCGCCGTAGCAAAGCGGAAACCATACAACTCCTCCTCTCGGCGCAGTCGCTCCAAGCGGGCCGTATCTCCGTTGGCTATAAAACTCATCGGGCAATTCTCTACCTGCTCCGTATAGAAGTAGTTATTCTTGACAACCATAAGCATATCGCCACTCTCCAACTCCTCGTCAGCAAAGAGCACATTGCGACGGATACCCTCATTATAGCGATTTGCCCGCTTGTTGGAGCGAGTGATGACGATGGTTTCATCCTTGCCATAGCGGTCATAGCAATCCTGCAACAGTTCCAAGAACTCGCCGCCCTGCACCGCCTGCACATCCTCGAAGCCCATCTCGAAACGAGGCACCTCTATAATATTGCACTCCAACATACACCTTACCATCGTAGCGTTAAAGAGGATGCCCGACGACTGCTCCTGACGCACCACCTCATCCATCAGCTCATAGACCACCTCGCCATACTGCAACATCTCATCGGCGTTGAGTGCCGGCGAGTAATCCTCCCCCACGGGAGGCAACTGCGCACCATCCCCGACAAGTATCAGACGGCACTCCGTACCGCTGCGCACATAACGCACCAAGTCGTCAAGCAACGAGCCACTGCCAAAGATATTCTGCTCGAAGCCTCCGCCCGCCGAGAGCATCGAAACCTCATCCACAATAAACACCGCCCCCTTATTTCGGTTTATATCGAGTGAGAACTTCGACTCGTAGGCAGCGTTGGTCTTCTCTCGGTATATCTGCTTATGGATTGTCAGCGCCTTCTCCCCCGAGTATCGGGAGAGCACCTTCGCCGCACGCCCCGTAGGTGCCAGCAGTATGCTACGTCGCCCCAACTCTTTGAGGGCCGCCACAAAAGCGGATATGAGCGTGGTTTTTCCCGTTCCTGCGTAACCATTGAGGATGAAAATCTTCGAGAAATCTCCATCCGAAATATAATTCGAAAGACTTTCGATGATTTTTTTTTGATTTATAGTTGGCTGGAACGATAATTTTGCGTAAATTTGGGTCGCAATAATGGCACTTTCCATTGTTCGTTACTTTTATTTGCTACAAACTTAATAAAAATTAATAAAATGGGAAAGAAAATTCTTCAAGTAGTTCTCGCATTGGTGGCCGCAGCATTGGCTTATTATGTCTATGTGCTCATCGCTACGCCTATCAACTTCGAGGCAGAACAGAAACTTCGTGAGAAGGCAGTTATTGAGCGCATCAAGGACATCCGTACTGCCGAGCGTCAGTTCAAGAGTAAGTATCAGCACTTTACGGCTGACTTCGACTCGCTCCTTAACTTCGTACTCAACGAGACAATGGAGGGTGAGCGCAAGATTGTCGATGAGGACGACTCCGTAGCAATGGCAAAATTGAAGAGAATGCGTAAGAAGAATGTCGAGAAGTTTACCTACTCGGTGAAGGACTCGCTCTTCAAGCACCTCTCGGATGAGGATATCGCAAATATGCGTTATATCCCTTACTCCAACAACAAGACAGAGTTCCTTCTCGATGCCGGCATCTTGACCACCGAGTCGAAGATTGTCATCCCTACCGTAGAGTGCCGTGCACCTTATATCGCATTCCTCGACACGGTAGCATATCGTCAGGAGGTAGTAAACCTTGTTGACAACTGCTTGAACGTGCTTAACAAGTATCCGGGCATCAAGTTCGGTTCGATGGAGAGCGGAAACAATGAGGCAGGTAACTGGGAGTAATCTCGCTCAACCGAGCAATCGTGTGTCCATTCAGCTGACGTTGGGTGGACACTCTTTTTCGGTGGAGTCCCTTCCGCAGCCGACGAGCAACAACGACGAGCCCATACTCTTCGTTGCGGATACACCCCGAGTGACGCTCGTTCCGACGGAGCTGTTCGACCCGAGCATCGCCGCCGACTACCTCGCACTGAATGGCCTTGGCTGCCGTAGCGACGAGGTGTGCGTCGTCAGCGACGTGTGCGACGATATGGTGGCAGTTATCGCCGTGGCCACAAAGGCCTTCGAGGCCATACGCCACAAGTTTGGCGAGAGGGCGCACTTCTCTACCCCACTGCTCGACAACAGCCATAGCGACACCGACGCTCTGGTGGTGATATGCGGCGAGCGCACCGCCTACATCCGCCTATACCGAAGCGGACTGCGTATCGCCGAGGCGATAGAGACAAACTCCCCGGAGGAGGTGCTCTACTACGTTGCCCGTCTAGCAGAGATTAACACCCTCGGAGATATACCTATATATATAATAGGCAGCGACGAGACCCGAAAACTGCTCAAAAAATATTACAAAACCGTAATCTGACTATGCGCATAATAAGTGGCAAATACCGTGGTCGCAGCATCACGCCTCCGAAGAACCTGCGAGCCCGCCCCACGACGGACTTCGCCAAGGAGAATCTCTTCAACGTGCTCGGCAACCTTGTGGAGTTTGAGGAGTGCGACGTGCTCGACCTCTTCTCCGGCACCGGCTCCATAACCTACGAGTTCGCCTCACGAGGAGCCCGCAGCGTGACCTCCGTGGAGATAAACGCCGTGCACCACAACTTCATCCGACAGACCGCCAAGGCCCTCGATGCATCGAACATCTATGCGGTGAAGGCAAACGCCTTCCTCTACCTGCGTGCCTGCCCCAAGTCTTTCGACATAGTCTTCTCGGATGCGCCATACGACTTGGAGGGGTTGGAGCAGATTGTGGAGTTGGTTTTGGGCGGCAACGTGCTGCGAGAGGATGGAATCTTCATCTTTGAGCACTCGGACAAGTACGACTTCTCCAAACACGAATACTTTTGGCAATTAAGAAGTTACGGAAGCGTGCAATTCTCGTTCTTCCGCAAGTGAAAAAAAATTGCAAAAAAAATGTAAAAAAGTTGCTCAAAAGTTTGCAGAATGTAAAATTTGCCCTATCTTTGCACTCGCAATCAGGAACAATGGAGGGCCTGAGAGCAACAGGTTCTGGTGCGTTAGTTCAGCTGGTTAGAATACGTGCCTGTCACGCACGGGGTCAGGGGTTCGAGTCCCCTACGCACCGCACTAAAAATCAACGACTTACAGAAATGTAGGTCGTTATTTTTTTGTCCTCTTGAAAAGAAAGTGAAAATATGGGGCTTATTGGGGCTCACTGTAAAATTCCGGTGGGGATGTAAAAAATTAATGGGAGCGCAGGCAGTTTATGGCAAGGCTGTACAAGTCCGCAACCTCTTGCGCACCATTAACAACCCTTAATATCCCTTAACTCCCTTAATAGCCCTTAACCTTGTGCGCTCCCTTTACGCCCGACCTTAAAGCACCCGCAGGGTGCGTGACCTTACTCGACCTTATCATTGCGCCAAGAACAAGCAGCACCGCCCCTTCTCGACACTGAAACTCACGCAACAAAAAAAATCATCGATGTTTGATATACACTCAGATACTGATATTTCAACACCCAAGGCTTCAATCCGCCTGTTGTACGCTGGGTTGGATATTCACTTAAATATCACAGTTACAACACTGAGGTGGAGATTGGATAGCTTGGCGTGTCGGTTGGATATTCACTTAAATATCACAGTTACAACACTGAGGTGGAGATTGGATAGCTTGGCGTGTCGGTTGGATATTCACCTAAATATCACAGTTACAACACTGTGTAAATTGGAATATAATGAATTCCAACGATATATCACAAAAATTAAGTGAATTTTTTGAGTGCTTGAAAGTATTGTAAATCTCCATTTACTCCACTTTTTAAGTTCAAACCTCAAACTAAGGCGTTCCAACACGCCCATTCCCAAAATGGGAATTGAAATCCATATCTAAAAATATCAAAGAACAAATATGTTTCTTGTACAAAGATACGCTATTTTTTCTTTTTATCTACAAATTCTTCGCTTAATGCTATATTTCTTGCTGCATTCCAATCTGCGTTGATGCCCTCATACGTGCCATCCGACTTCTGCCTACCCTTACCTTTTACGCAGTCAGGATTTTTGCAAACGAAGGTTGCTTGATTGATGCGTTGTCCCTTCTCGTATTTTCCGCAAAAACTACAAGTTTGGCTGGTATGGTAAGGGTTGATGTATCTAACCTCGATACCTGCTGCCTTTGCTTTATATTCGATCATTGATTGTAACTCAAAGAATGACCAATAACGCAAGATAAACTTATACTCAGTCCCAACTTCATCATTTTTATCATGACCAAATCCTGTCAATCGTTCCATTTGAATAACACCTGCATTATTTTTCAGGGCATATTCTATAATAGATTTACTGAATATATGATTTTGCAAATGCACCCAATTTCGCTCTTTACCTTCTAAACGTTCCAGTGCTTGCAACTTTTGTGTACGCCCATGACCACCATTGGTCGTGTAACGAAGATTGCGTTGCAATTCACGTTTCTGCGCTGTCATACGCATACGAATTTTTAGAAACTGCTCCTGTGAGCCGATGCTTAACCCTCCATATTCGTTATCGTTAAGAGCAGCATACAATGGGGTTGCAATGCCTAAATCAACACCAACAACTTTCTTAGTATCCAAGGTTCTACTCGCCTTAGGAATCTTAACAACTAATAACAAAAATCTCTTGCCGCTTCTGGTTTCTTGGATAGAAGAGTTACCAACATCGTATTGTCCGCTCAAAACTCTCTCTACAATTTCTCGGTTATTGCTTCTATCACGTCCGAAACTTAAATCCCACTCCAATTCCCTGGGGAGAAGTACATATACAGAGCCATCATTGCGTTTTCTCAATCTTAACTGTTTATTTTGCTTTATTGCAAATGGCACAGGAATACCCTTCTTGAAGTTTGGAATGGTTCGTTTACCCATCTCAACCTCTAATGCATATTGTTTATAAACACTCGCAATATTCTGATTTAGGCACGTCAGAATATCCGATGGAATCACATCTAAAAACTCGTGCGAGACAACTTGGTATGTCGAATTTTGCTCCGGGTTTGCCCCTTCCGTTGCACCGCCACGCAGAAATGCTAATCGTTGTTCTCTGAAATCAGCACATAGGGATTTGCGCTCGGCTTTCAACTTTTTGATATCATCTTCTGACAATTTGTTTTTCTTGGCATGTTGTAGTGATTTCTCAATCTGCCTAAATTCTGGCGAATGTATTTTTAGGCGATACTCATAAGCATCGTTAAAGAAGCAGTGCGAAACAATACGGTTTGCAGCCTTATAGAGGTTATCATTGATATTGTCCCATATATGGTATTCATCCTTTAATCGTTGTGCAGCCTCCTCAGTATCGCCGTGCTTGTGAAGATGCACCTCAATTTTGCGAGTTATACAGGTATATTCTGTTGCCATATTTCCAACATTTAGTTCACAAAGTTAATAAAATCTCTGACTCAACAACTAAATTTGGTATATAAATATAATCTTTGAACAAAATTCATCATCCCGCCTTATCCCAACAAAAAGAGGGTCATCTTGCGACGACCCTCTCCCCACTAATGAAAAAATCCTACCCCATCTTCCTAACTAACCATACTAACGGAGCATCTTCAACTTCTTATCAGCGGATGTTGCCTTGCGGAACGAGATTGCGTAACCACCTCCGGCTGCCACAAACTGTTTCAGCAGGCTCTTGGAGGTACAGCGCACCTCTCGTATTGTATATGCCTGCGGATTGCTCTTATAGTGAGCATCTGCGGCATCTGCGTAAATCTTTGCCACATAGACCTCATCAGGTTCGAGGAAGTCGAAAGCAATCTGCGAGGTGCGGGACTCCTCGCCCGACACGCTACCCACAAACCACTCGCCCGACTCCTTGGCACGGCGGGCTACGGTGACATATTCGCCCGGCTCGGCCTCCAAATAGCGGCTCTCCGACCATTCGATGGCCACATCCTTAATAAACTGGAAGGCATCCATAAACTGCTCGTAGTGCTCCGGCAGGTCCGCAGCCATCTGCAACGGCGAGTAGAGGGTCACGTAGAGAGCCAACTGATTGGCGATTGTCGAATTGACGTGCGAGTCATTATTAGGGTTGAGCTTCGACACCTCCATCTCGAACAATCCGGGCGTATAATCCATAGGGCCACCCTGCAAGCGGGTGAACGGAAGGATACATACGTGGTGGGCACGTGTGCCGCCGAAGGCCTGATACTCGGTACCTCGTGCCGACTCATTGCCTATAAGGTTTGGATAGGTACGGCACAGACCCGTAGGGCGCACCGCCTCGTGAGCATTGACCATAATCTTATGCTCGGCAGCCCTCTTCACGGCGTAGAGGTAGTGGTTATTCATCCACTGTCCGTAGTGGTACTCGCCACGAGGGATTATATTGCCCACATATCCGCTCTTAACCGAGTTGTAGCCATACTTATTCATCAAATCGTAGGCCGCCTCCATATGGCGCTCGTAGTTGCGCACCGAAGAGGAGGTCTCGTGGTGCATCATAAGGCGCACACCCTTCGAGTGGGCGTACTCATTCAACGCCTTGATATCGAAGTCGGGATAAGGGGTCACAAAGTCAAAGACGTAGTCCTTGGTCTTGCCAAACCAATCCTCCCAGCCGACATTCCAGCCCTCGACAAGCACCTGGTCGAAGCCGTGCTCGGCAGCAAAGTCGATATATCGGCGCACACGCTCGTTGGTGGCGGCGTGGAATCCGCTCGGCTTGCACTTCGTATAGTCGGTAACACCGAGCTGCACGGCCGGCAACTCACGGGTATATGCCCAATCGTGCTTATTGGTAATCATCTCCCACCACACGCCGATATACTTCACCGGCTTAATCCACGACGTATCCTCGTAAGCACAAGGCTCGTTAAGGTTGAGAATCAGGTTGGAAGACAATATATCACGAGCATCGTCCGACACCATCACGGTACGCCAAGGGGTGCGGCACGGAGCCTGCATATAGCCCTTCCAGCCCTGCGCATCAGGGGTAAGGTGTGACGTAAACACGAAGTTCTTATCATCCAAATCGAGGTGCATACAGGAGTAATCGACCAGAGCTGCCTCGTGGATATTGATGTACAGACCGCTGTCGCTCTTCAACTGCAACGAGGTCTGCACTCCCGTCTCCGAGAATGGGGTCTGCGAAGAGTTTGGAGTGACGGCACGAGGCATCAGTCCACGAATCTCCGACAGACGTGAGCGGTGGTACTCGTACTCCTGCGTGTCGTAGTCGCCCGGAATCCACCAAGCGATATGGTCGCCACTCATAGCAAACTGCGTCATCTCCTCCTTGATAACAAAGTAGGTCAGAGCCTTCTGCTCCGGAAACTCATAGCGGAAGCCTACGCCCTCATCGTAGAGGCGGAAGCATATATCCATATCGTATCCGCTACGAGGCTGGTGCAGCGACACACGCATCTCGTTATAGTGGTTGCGGATTGTTGCGCTCTCGCCCCATACGGGAATCCAACTCTCGTCGAATGTCGAGCGCACAACGCTCCTCTGCTCAAATCCGTCATAGAGCGAGAGTGGCGCACCCGGATTTGCCTTGTGAATCTCCTCACCAAAGGCGATTTGAGGCTCGCTACCCTTCAACTCCAAGCCCATACGGCTCGGCAGAACAACGCTCTCGCCCTTATACGTGAGCGAGTATTGAGGTGTACCATTCTCACCCACCTCAAAGCGCAACACCGTATTGCCATTCGGGGAGCGCAACTCCTCCTGCGCCGACACGCTGACCGAGCAGGCAAGCGCTACAAAGAATATAAAGTATCTCTTCATATAACCATCGTTTATCGTTTATACTCAACAACAAATGCGCTATAAGGAGCGACCTGCGTATCATCGCTCACCGTCACACTCTCACCCGTCAGCACATCGCATCCGTCGTGCAACCCTACACAAATCTCCGCATAGTACGACCACGGCACCCGCTTCGTCTCGGCCGAGTTATTCACATAGACAAACACCGCATCCGTATCGTCATAACGGAAGTAAGCGTAGGTGTTGTCACGGGTCATAAAGTGGAGCGTATTGCCATTATGGATTACACTCTTGCCCTTGCGCCATTGGAATAGGCGGCTCGAATAGTCGAACAGCTCCTTATGCAGACCACTTCTGCCACTCTCGGAGAACAAATCGACCTTATCGCCGGCCCAGCCTCCCGGGAAATCGACACGCAGGCCGCCGTGCCCCTGCGACAAATCCTTCGAGCAGAGCATCATCTCGTCGCCATAGAAGATTTGCGGGATGCCTCGCATCGTAGCCATCAACGTCATTGCAATCTTCAAACGTCCCGGATTCTTGCGCACCACATCTCCGATACGGCCCATATCGTGGTTGCCGGCAAAGATGAGCATATTCTGCAAGTCGTGATAGACAAAGTCGTGCGACAAGCAGTCATAGACACGTGTCATACCCTGACCCCATCCCGGATTATCGGTCGAAAGGGCGTGGCAAATCGCCTCCTGCAACGGGAAGTCCATTATCGCCGGCAGGTTGGAGTCGAAGCCATCCTTGTTGTTATTACCACCCTGCCAATATGCCAACTGCGGGATGGAGGAGGTCCAGCACTCGCCAACAATATTGAGCGACGGATACTCCGCCATAATCGCCGAGCACCACTCACTCATAGGCTCCTTCTCATTGTACGGGTAGGTATCCACACGGAAACCATCGAGGTCGGCAAACTCTATCCACCAAACAGCCCACTGCTTGAAGTATTGCAGCACAAACGGGTTGTTGAGATTCATATCGGGCATCGAAGGGACAAACCAGCCGCTCTCCTGAATGTGCAGGTCATAATCGGCGGCATTAGTATCCATATTTGTCGAGAAGCAGATGTTTGTTCCCGTATATTCGGGAAACACGTGCACCCAATCTTTGAAAGGGAGGTCCTTCATCCACCAATGCGATACGCCGCAATGGTTTGTAACGACATCCATAATGACCTTCAACTCCTTCTCGTGCGCCTTCGCCACAAACTCCTTATAGAGGTCGTTGTCGCCAAAGCGCGGGTCGATATGGTAGTAGTCGCCACAGGCGTAGCCGTGGTAAGACTCGTGCGGCTCATCATCCAGCAGCAGCGGCGTAGGCCAGATGGTCGTTGCGCCGAGCGAGGCGATGTAGTCAAGGTGGTCAATCATACCCTGCAAGTCGCCGCCGTGACGACCGAAGAACTCATTACGGTCGGCCTTCTCTGCTGTGGCGTTTGTTGAATCATTACTTGCATTGCCATTCGCAAAGCGGTCAGGCATAAGCAGATAAATCATATCCGCCGTGGTGAAGCTCTCACGAGCAGCAGAGCCTTCACGACGAGCAGCAATCTCGTATGGATACTTGAACTTCGTCTCGCCATCGGAGAAAACCAGATAGTAGGTACCCGCCTCGGCACTCTCCGAAATCTCGACATCGGCAAAGATGTAGTTGGGCGAGTCGGCCTTGTGCAAAGTCTTAACCTTCACACCCTTGCCACCCTCTATCGAAAGTGAATATTTAGATACACCCTCTCCGTTTACAAGCAGTTGGAGCGGGGTGTTCATATCGGTCCACCACGAGAGCGGCTCCACTCGTGCAACCCTACCCTCGGCATCCGGCAACTGCTCCACCGACACTGCGCTACGAGAGGAGCAGGAAATGGTCGCAAGGGCCGCCAAAAATATTACAAAGTGCTTCATATTATTACTCTTTGGTTTGTACGGTTACTCATTAATTGTCACAATGCTCCAACCCCACGGTGCAAGCATATTCTCTTCCAGAGAGAGCGGCTTCGAGGTAAGGTTGGCATATACGGTCACGGAGTTGCCCTCCACGGAGCGGGTAAAGGCAAACACGCCCTGCGGCACATCCTCCACCAGCTCGAAGTTGCCACCATTTACTCCTGCGGCAAGTGCGGGATTTGCGTGGCGCAGCGCCGTAAGCTCTTTGTACAGAGTCTCGTACTCATTCTGCTCCCACGCCGGGATATTATCCTTCTCGAAGAACTCGAAGCGCTTGTTCCAGCCCATCTCCTGACCTGTATAGATAAGCGGCTGTCCGTTAGGGAGCGTAAAGGTAAGCATCGCCATAACCTTTGCGGCATCGCCCATACGCTCGAACTCGGTGCCTGCCCAAGAGTTCTCGTCGTGGTTGGATGTAAACATCAGGCGCAGAGCCTGCTTCGGATAGGTCGCCATATCCTTCTCGACATACTCGATAAGGTGCTCGCAATCCTTCTCGCCACGAGCAATGGCGTTGAGCAGGTGGTGCAACTCCCACGAGTAAGAGGCGTCAAACGAATTGACGTGCAACTCCGTGTGCTCACCCTCTGCCAGCATATAGATATTCTTATAATCCTTGCGCAGGGCAGGAATGGTCGTCTGCCAGAAATCAAACGGAACCTCACACGCCATATCGCATCGGAAGCCATCCACGCCTCTATCGAGCCAGAAGCGCATAGATTTCTCCATCTCGGCACGCATATCGTGGTTATCGTAGTTGAGCTTGGCGATATCGGTCCAATCGTATTGAACGATTGTCTTGCCGTTCTCGTCACGCACGTACCAATCTGCCGGGCTCTCGTTTATCCACTTCGCATCCGGCGAGGTGTGGTTTGCCACCCAGTCCAACACAACAAAGAGTTCCTCCTCGTGGGCCTTTGCCAGAAAGGCATCGAACTCTTCGAGGCTGCCGAACTCCGGATTTGTGGCGCAGTAGTCCGAGATTGCATAGTACGAGCCGAGCGTACCCTTGCGTTCAAGCACGCCGATAGGATATATAGGCATCAGCCAAACCACATCCACACCCAGCTCCTTCAAGCGAGGCAGGTGCTCGGCGGTAGCGGCGAAAGTGCCCTCCGGCGTATATTGGCGCACGTTCATCTCATAAACGACCGTATTGCCCCAATCTGCCGGACGTTCAAAACCCTGTTTTGGGGAGCACGCCGTAGCCACAATGGCAAGCAGTACCCCAAGTGTAAAGAATCTTTTCATAGTAGGTTAGTTTTATCTATTTTTATACATTTCGGTTATCGGTCCACCTATATATATAAGCTTTGATACTACAAATTTTATTTTTTATGGCGAAATAAAAAAATTGCATCAAGCGAATGGGGACTTTTAGCGTATGAGGCGCAAGAAAAACGTTATGAATGGCAAGGCTTATTACCTTATTTTGCACCTATTATTTGCCTATTTAGTAAAAAATATATAAATTTGAATCTGTTTCGATACCACACTACGTATCAAGACACAACCTAAAACCGATGCAAAAACTGAGAAGCCGACATATAATACACATTTTTGCGATTGTCCACGCCGTCATCGTACTGCTCTGCTACGCCTCGGGAGTGCGTGACGAGTTCTTCCTGACGGTGGCAACCATCGCCCTCATCACCATCTTGGCTGTACGTCGAAATCAGGGTCTGGGCATCGTGGCTGCGTGTATCATCGCCGGAAACATCCTCGGCTTCGTCATAGGAACATACGGCGCAAGGCTGCTCTCGCCCCTCATTTCGAGTCAGGCGTGGGTACACGCAATAACCTCCTTCTGTGCCACGGAGATTCTCGGCTTCGGACTCCTGCTGCTCTTCTCCCGCTTCGGAAGCAATCGCCACCACAACACATCGTTGGCGCAATGGCTGCCGGGACTGAAACAGATTATCCCTCTGATAGGACTGCTGTTTCTGTTCCGCATAGCCTACTCCCGCATATTCAACAACCTGCTCAACGAGGATGTTGCCAACATAACCTTCCGACTGCTGCTCGGCAACTCCTTCGCATCGCTTGTACTCGTGTGCAGCAACATTATATACGTGATACTTACCCGCCGCCTGCAATGGTTCTCCAAGCCCCTTGGATATACGATAGGTATCGTGACGGAGTCCATCGCAATCTCCATACTCACGGCTCTCATCATCGGCTACAACCTCCCATTTGGCACAAGTACACCTTTTGCCGATGCCTCGTTCCTCCAACTATGCTCCATATCGCTCCTTGCGAATCTGGCAGTCTATGTTGTAGTCGTACTGCTCGACTACGTTCAGACCACACGCTACCGCATCATTCGTGAGAAGGAGAAACGCCATCTGGCGCAGTTCCAGTACAACATCCTGAAACAGCAGGTGAACCCCCACTTCCTATTCAACTCGCTCAACATCCTGAATGGTTTGGTCGAGGAGCAGAAGAATACGGAGGCCTCGGAGTACATCCACAAACTCGCCTCGCTATATCGCTATATGTTGCAGACCGAGAAGGAGCACACGGTATGCCTGCAAGAGGAGTTGGAGTTCACCGACAGATATATAGATTTACTTAAAGTAAGGTTCCCTAACGGGTTCAGTGTCACCAAGAAGATAGACATCGACACGGCCACTTACAGCGTCGTGCCGTGCAGTCTGCAACTCCTCATAGAGAATGCTCTCAAACACAATGTCGTGCATCCGGAGCGGCCTCTGCACATCACTATCAGCACCCATAACGACACTATCTCCGTAACCAACAACCGCCAGCCGAAATACTCCAATGCCGAGAGTACCCACGTAGGCTTGAAGAGCATTTCGCAGCAATATATCAACATCTCGGGGCGAGATATCGTCATAAACGAGAACGACGAACAATACTGCGTAGAACTACCTTTAATATAGATGATATAGACCTAAAACCGAACAACCAAAACGAACCACTATATGAACGCACTAATCATTGAAGACGAGATTGTTGCACAACAGGCAATGGTGAGAATGTTGAAGAACAACTTCCCGGAGATATCCATCTGCGCAACCTTGGACAGCGTCAGCAAGAGTGTCGAGTGGCTCTCCAATACGGAGATTTACCCCGACCTTATCTTTATGGATGTGGAGCTCTCCGACGGCAAGTGTTTCGACATCTTCGAGCGTATCAGCATCCATTGTCCGGTAATTATGGTTACCGCCTACGACAATTACGCCATCAAGGCCTTCGAGGTAAACTCCCTCGACTATATCCTGAAACCCGTAGAGTTCAAAGACCTGCAACGTGCCATTGAGCGTTGCAGGAGGCAAACGCATAACGCAAACACAGACAGCGCACTACAATCAAAACCTGCAATAAAATCGGGGGGGGGAATTGGTCGCTACAAGCAGCGTTACCTGCTACGATATAACGACAAGATTGTGATGGTCGAGACCTCGCAGATTGCCTATTTCTACTCGGAGGAGGGGTGCACATACCTTATGACGGCAAGTGGCGAGCGGTACCTGATGGACTCCTCGCTGGATGTGATAAGCAAGGAACTCGACCCGGCGCACTTCTTCCGCATCTCACGTAGCTGCATCGTCTCCGACCGCAGCATCGGAAACATAGCCAAGAGGTTGGGCAACCGAATCAAATTGACGCTCAAACCATCGAGCGGCATTGACTCCTTTGTCAGTCGCTCCAAGACCTCCGACTTCCTCACGTGGCTCGAAAGCGGAGAGCAGAGCATATAAACGAATAAGCATCTCGAAATGAGATGCTTATTCGTTTTATACAAAGCGTTCCAACTCTACATACAGCCGCTGAATCGGTAGCCCCATAACATTATAGAACGACCCCTCGATACCCTCAATGGCGACGCATCCTATCCACTCTTGGATGCCGTATGCCCCCGCTTTGTCAAAGGGGCGGTACTCGTTGATATAGTACTCTATCTCCTCACGCTTCAAGGCTCGGAACTGCACCCTACTCTCCACCGAGAAGGAGCAACGTCTGTCGCAGGAGCGCAAGGTAACCCCCGTAACAACCTTATGAGAGCGACCCGACAACTTTTCGAGCATAGCGCAGGCCTCCGCAGCATCGGAGGGCTTGCCGAGAATCTCGTCATCCACTATAACAACCGTATCGGCCGTGATAAGCACCTCGTTGGGGTTTAACGGTTGCGGGTAGGCATCGCTCTTCACGCCCGACAGATACTCTGCGACCTCATCACTCGGCATACTCTTCGGGAACGACTCTTCGCACTCAAATTTCGGGGCCACCTCGAATGCCAAATCGCAGTCGGCAAGCAGCTGACGACGGCGAGGCGATGCCGAGGCAAGAATCAGGCGATAGCCATTTAAGTGTTCCTTTAACAACATAGGCTATTTAACTTGAAAATTAAGCAGTTCCACACCATTGAGTGTAACCTTTACAGCACTACCCTGCGACGGCTTGACCTCGACGGGCATCTGCACAAAGATAATATCGCCGGTCTTTAATGTGAGCAGGTGCGAGGCACGGGCGAGCGAGGCATCAAGACCCTCTCGCAACGTCGCAACAGAGAACTTCTGTACCAACTCGTTATCGAGCATCATCTCAACAACTCCTTCACCTACCTCCGCAGCAGCAATCTCCTCGTGCGACAGGGCCAATGAGCGGTCAAATACGCAGGCAGCCTCCCACGGTCTGCCGGCAGCCATCTCACGCTGGCGAACATCTTCTGCCACAAAGGCTACGCCGACACCTACGCCGTCGTAACAACGGGAGGCAAAGCGTGCATCCAGACACTTTGCAAGGCGTGTAACTCGCAGAGTGACACCGCATCCACACAGAACATTTGAAGAGAAATGTGGCAGGTAGAAGTCGTCATTATTGCGCAATGCCGCCGTATCGGGGCGCAGGCTCAAATATGGCTCGCCCTCGCCAAAGAGGTTCTCTACACAGATTATCTTCATCGTTTCAAACTTTTTACCATATCGTTAGCAAATCTCGCCGAGGCTCCCTCGTCGCCTATCAGGGCTTTGAGCTCGTCAAAGTCGGCGAGCATCCTCTCCCGCTTAACTCCCCCGCTCAATATGGAGCGCAACTCCCGCTCGGCATCCTCCAAGTCGAGCTTTGCGCACACGACCTCTCGCACAGCCTCCCTGCCGAGGTTGATATTTACCAGCGAGATAAACGGAATCTTCAAGACATAAGGTCGCAGCACCTCGTAGAGTTTAGGCACGTGGTACAACACCATCTCGGGTATGCCCATCAACGCCGTTTCGAGTGTTGCCGTTCCGGAGGTGACCACCGCCGCCTCACTCACGGCAAGCGTCTGCTGTGTCTTGTCGCACAAGTACTTAACCCCCGAGCCGGCGAGGTGCTTGTCGTACACCTCCCGCTCAATCCACGGCACCGCCGTAACGACGAACTGATACTCCGGAAAGCGGGCCGAGAGGGCTACCATATCGGGCAGGTTCTCCCTTATCTCCGACCTGCGACTACCCGCCAGAAGGGCCACTATCGGCTTGTCTTCCAAGCCGTTATCCTTTATAAATTGCTCTCGTGAAGGCATCTGCGCTCGGCGATAAGCAATATCATCCATCAAGGGGTTGCCGCAAAATATAGGCTCTATGCCCTTGTTGCGGAAGTAGGCGGTCTCGAACGGAAAAATCGTGTATAGCCTATCGACAAAGCGGCGCAGTCCCTTCACTCGCCACTCCTTCCACGCCCACACCTTCGGGGCGATGTAGTAATAGACCCTGATTCCCTTTTTGTGGGCCCACTCGGCAATACGCATATTGAACGACGGGTAGTCTATAAGTATCACCACATCGGGAGCAAAGGCCTCGATATCTCGCTTGCAGTCGTCAATCTGCCCCAAGATGGTAGGCAGGTTGCGCAATACGTTGGCAAAGCCGAAGAACGACATCTGCTTGTAGTGTTTCAGCAGATTCTCGGCACCCCCGACCGCCACCATACCGTCACCCCCGCAAAAGCGGAATTGCGCCTCGGCATCTGCCGATGCAATGCCCTGCATCAACTTACTACCGTGCAAATCTCCACTCGGCTCTCCTGCTATGATGTAGTACTTCATCGAAATTAGGAATTAAACAGCAATCAGCGATTTGCAAAAGTAAAAAAAATAGTGGACAATACCACACTTATAAAAATATTTTCTAATTTTGTAACGTAGTCCGCAGGATTACAGACATATTTATTGCGAAAGTGTTTCGCTAATCCTTGATAACGAAATTTGGCGATTTTGAAAGAGCAAGGATGGCAATAGCACTCTACTCCGCATTTGGTATATCATTTTCAATGTACCATACGGTGTGAGGTATTGTTTATTTGCTCTTGGGCCACGCCAAATGCCTGTTATCAGATGAACGAACAGCCTCACACTTTCTTATTTTATAATGTCCTCTTGGGGTTGGTGGGCAACAATGACAATATTATGAAGAAACTATTTCTTTTATTGGCTGTGGTTGGTATGTTGGCAACCGCTTGCGACGACAATGGCTTTGAGGAGGAGGAGAATCCATTCTCTGATTTTACCTGTGCACCTAACGAAATATTATATACCACAAAATATGGATTACCCATTGAGTTAGGCAACATACACGGTTTTGGCAGTAACCTTGTATATAATACATACGAAAATGGAGTTGGCCGCCTTATCTTTGGCAATGATGTTATTGCGATACCGGACAACGCATTCTATGGATGCAACTCTATGGAGTATATAAAGTTTCCTGACAGCATATGCTCAATAGGAGAGTCTGCATTCTATGGTTGCACCTCGCTGAAAAGTGTGGAGATTCCAAAAAGTGTTACTTCAATTGGAGAGTCTGCATTTCGGAGTTGCAATAGCTTGCAGGGTATAACGATACCTAATGGAATTACTTCGATTGGATATGAAGCATTCAAGGGTTGCACTTCGCTCACAAGCATAACAATTCCAGAAAGTGTTACTTCGATTGAAAAAGAGGCATTTTCTGGTTGCATAGGCGAGTTAATAGTAAATTGTAATATACCAAATGGCTCATCCTATGATGGCGTGTTCTGTGGTTCAGGATTCTCAAAGGTCACCATTGGAAATAGTGTCACGTCGATTGGAGATTATGCATTCTATGGTTGTGGTAGTCTGAATAGTGTAACTATTTCTGAAAGCGTCACTTCGATTGGAAAGCAGGCGTTCTATGGTTGCATCGGAGAACTAATAGTAAATTGCAATATACCAAATGCTTCATCTCATCAAAATGGCGCATTTTGGGGTGCAGGGTTCTCAAAGGTTACCATTGGGAATAGTGTTACGTCGATTGGAAATTATGCATTCTCTACATGCAATTCGCTGACAAATGTGGTGATTCCTAATGGTGTTACTCATATTGGGGTTCATGCCTTCTCTGATTGCAACAGTTTGACAAATTTAACTATTCCCAATAGCATTACTTCGATTGGATGGTATGCATTCCATATGTGTAGCTCTTTAACGAATATCTATTGCAAGGCCACAACACCGCCAAGCGGAGGAGGCTATATGTTCCATAACAATGCTTCTATTCGCAAGATTTATGTACCACGAGCATCGGTCAATGCATATAAATCTGCCGAGTATTGGAGCGATTACACATACTCAATCGTGGGCTACGACTTCTAATAGGGTCATAACAAGGCGTACAGAGGTACAAAGCAAGGGCTGTCGTGATTGCGACAGCCCTTTTAGTTTGCAAAAACCGGCAGGCGGCTCTTACTCCAATAAGTCGGGTCTTAATGCCTTGGTGCGCTCGTAGGATTGCTCCTCCTGCCACTTGGCTATCTCGGCGAAGTTTCCGGAGGTGAGCACCTCGGGTACCCTCCATCCGTTGAACTCCGCAGGGCGGGTATATACGGGCGGTGCGAGCATATCATCCTGAAAGCAATCTGTCAAGGCCGAGGCCTCGTCGCCGATGGCACCCGGCAACAGGCGCACTACCGAGTCGGTGATAATCGCCGCAGCAAGTTCGCCACCCGTCAGCACATAGTCACCGATAGATATCTCTCTGGTAATCAGATGTTCACGGATGCGATAGTCCACCCCCTTATAGTGGCCGCAGAGGATGATGATATTTTCGAGGGTCGAGAGGCGGTTTGCCTCGTGCTGGTCATAGCGCACGCCATCGGGCGAGGTGAAGATTATCTCGTCGTACTCACGCTCGCTTTTGAGTTTCTCGATGCAGCGATAGACCGGCTCAATCTTCATAACCATACCCGCCTCGCCACCAAACGGATAGTCATCCACCGTGCGACGTTTATCGTCGGTATAGTCACGCAGATTGTGGATATGAATCTCGGCAAATCCACCCTCCTGTGCACGTTTGAGTATCGACTCGTTAAGCGGCGAAGTAAGCAACTCCGGAACAACGGTAATGATATCTATTCTCATTCTACCCTGCTATTTATAGTTTACCTCTCCGTTCAGAGCCTCGGTGACAAACGGGTTATAGAGCGACTCCTGACCGATAGTAGAGGATTCGCCGTGTCCCGGGCAGACCTTGACCTCATCGCCGAGAGGTATGATATTATTCAGTATCGAGTGCATCAGTGCCGTATAGTCGCCACCCGGCAGGTCGGTACGGCCTATGCTGCCCTTAAAGAGCGTATCGCCCGTAAAGAGCGTACCGCTCGGCTCGTGATAGAGCACCACACCTCCGGGGGTATGGCCCGGCGAAGGTATCACCTTCAACTCGGTATTGCCGAAGCGTACAACGTCGGTCGTCGCCAAATCAACCTCCACCTCGGATGGCATATTAGGGGCATCCAGACCGAACATCATTGCGTGAGCCACGCCCTGCTCCATCAGCACCTTATCGGCAGAAGAGAGTGCAAACGGCACCGCATAGGTATCCTTGACAAACTGCACACCCATAGCGTGGTCGAAGTGCCCGTGTGTATTCACGGCAAGCACCGGTTTCAGCCCCTTCCCGGCGATAAACTCGGCGAGCATCCTATCCTCCTTGGCGGAGGCATTACCCGCATCAATGACCACACATTCGAGGCTCTCATCCCACACTACGTAGGTGTTCTCTTGGAGCGGATTAAACGCAAACTTTACAAATTCCATATCTTTATCTCTTATTTTATTCTTTCCAACTTCACGACATTCTCAACGTGGTGCGTATGAGGGAACATATCGACAGGCTGCACCGCCACCACCCTATACATTCCGCTCATAAGGGCCAAATCTCGGGCCTGGGTCGCAGGGTTGCAACTCACATAGACGATACGTCGTGGTGCGGCGTTGAGGATAACATCTATAACCGGCTCATCGACACCGGCACGTGGCGGGTCGAGGATAATCACATCGGGACGACCATTGCGGGCGATGAAGGCATCGCTGAGTACCCTCTTCATATCGCCGGCGTAGAATGTCGTATTGTCAATGCCGTTGATTGCGGAGTTCACCTTCGCATCCTCTATCGCCTCCGGCACATACTCAATACCGACAACCCTCTTGCAACGGCGTGCGCAGAAGTTGGCAATCGTACCCGTTCCCGTATAGAGGTCGTAGAGGGTATCCTCGGGTTGCAAGTCGGCGAACTCTCGTGTCACCTTATAGAGCTCATAAGCCTGCGCAGAGTTGGTCTGGTAGAAGGATTTTGGTCCCACCTTAAAGCGCAAGCCCTCCATCTCCTCGAAGATGTGGTCCTTGCCGGCAAAGCAGATAGGAGTCTGGTCGGTGAGCGAGTCGTTCCACTTCTCGTTCACGAAGTATATGAGCGAAGTGATTTGCGGGAAGTTCTCTTGCAGAGCCGAGAGCAGAGCGTTGATTTTCGCCTCTTCGTTCTCGTTGAACACCACGCTGACCATAATCTCACCCGTGGATGCCGTGCGGATAATGATGCCACGCATAAGGCCCTGATGCTCACGGACATTATGGAACGAGTAACCATTCTCGATGCAATACTGCTTCACGAAGTCACGGATAGCATTCGACGGGTCGGCCTGCAAGTAGCACCTCTTGATATCAAGCACCTTATCGAACATATTAGGCACGTGGAAGCCGAGCGCAGGTGCCGGCGCAATATCGCCACCCTCGGCAATCTCCTCGTAGGTCAGCCAACGACGGTCGGCAAACGTGAACTCCAACTTATTGCGATAGAAGAGCTGCTCGGCGGAGCCAAGGCAGGGGCTTATCTCGGGCAAGTCCAACTTGCCGATACGGGTGAGTTGGTCACGCACCTGCACCGTCTTATGGCGCAGCTGCTCCTCATACGGCAGGTTCTGCCACTTACAGCCACCACATACGCCAAAGTGCTCACATACAGGCTCACAGCGCATCGGCGACCTCTTAACGAAATTTATCGCCACGCCCTCCATAAAGCGGCGATGCTTCGCCCTGACCTGCACGTCAACAACATCTCCCGGCACGGTCATCGGTACGAAGACAACCATACCGTCATAGTGGCCAATAGCCTTACCCTCGGCTGCGAGGGTCGTTATCTCCAATCCCTCGATAAAAGGGAGTTCTCGTCTTTTTCTTGCCATCTTTATATATTTGAATGTGCAAAGATACTAATTTATCGTCAAAGCACCAACGGAAGCAGCAACGCCGTCACAAAACCCGTCAATGCCATCGCCAAGCCTGCCATAGCACCCTCCAAGGCACCAATCTCCACCGCCCTCGACGTGCCGATGCCGTGCGAGGCCGCACCGAGGACAAAGCCTACTGCCATAGGGTCGGTAACTCGGCTTATATCAAGCAGTTTCGCTCCACAGATACTTCCGAGCACTCCGGTACAGAAGACCACCACCGAGGTCACAGCCACAACGCCTCCCCGTGGCTCCGATATTGCAATGGCGATAGGTACGGTGACCGACTTCGGAGCTATGGAGGTTATAACCGTCGAGTCGGCGCCAAGCATAAAGGCGATGCCTATAACGCTAAACACCCCGACAACGACACCCACAACAGTCGTCACAAGCACTGCTGTAATACGTCCCCGCAACTGCTCCGACTGCTCATAGAGCAGGTAGCCCAGCGCAACTACCGACATCCCGAGGGCGAAGTCGAGTAGCGACGTAGCCTCACGATACTGTCCGTAATCAACGTCAAACAGTTTCAGAAATGCAATGACACCCACGGCCGTAATAAGCACGGGGTGGAGCAGAATCGACCTCGTCTTACGGAAGACTGCACCTCCGAGCAGATAGATGCCGATGGTCAGCGCAAGCAGAAAAATATCCGATGTAATTATCTGGTTAATCACGCTTTACCTCCTCTCTTCTATTGCGACGGTTTAGGTACTGCAAACACCAGCCCGTAGCCACAATAACCGCAAAGGTGCTCACCACCGTAGCGGTCACAATTGCAAGGGCATTATCGGCTATAAGGTCAAAGGAGTTGATGATTCCGACACCAAAAGGAACAAAGAAGAGCGCCATAGTACCAAGAAGGAATTTAGCCACAGGCCGCACCGACTCCGCTTCAAAAAGGCGGCTCTTCAAGGCTATGAACATCAACACCATACCAATAATATTACCGGAAATGTAATTGTCGGCAAGTGCGCTTAACGCATTGCCGACAAGCCAACATATAAGTATTTGAAAAATACCCTTCAAAACAGAATTTTTTACCCAAGCGAATACTCCAAAAGCGTCGCCTTGCCACTTATGGTAACCTCCCCCATCTCGGCAGGAATAAGCACAACTTCACCCGCCTTGATACTCTCACTGCCACCATCTGTCACAATCTCGGCAGAGCCTTCGGTGCAGGAGTATATGACAAACGAGTCCAAGGAGCAGTAGTCTTGTCGGGACACACCATCGAGTTGTAATATCTTGACCGTGAAATAGTCACACTTGACTATCTCAACCATCTCGTTAGGTCGCAACTCATAGCTGCAACGGCAATCCTCCGCCGTTATCCCGAAGTCGATGACATCCACCGCCTGCGCCGTGTGCAACTCTCTCGAATTGCCCTCTGCATCGACTCTGTTCCAGTCAAAGATTCTGTACGTCAAATCGACAGGCTGCTGCACTTCGAGCAGAGATACACCCTCCGAAATAGAGTGTACCGTGCCCGATTTCAGCAGGAAGGCATCGCCCGCCTTAACACTCACGGGGCGGATAATATCGGCAACCGTGCCCTTGGCGACAGCCTCGATATACTCCTCTCGTGTGATATTCTTATCCTTAAATCCGAGGTATATCTTCGACTCCGGCTTCGCCGACACGACGTACCACATCTCTGTCTTGCCGCACGAGTCGTGACGCTCGGCAGCCACCTCGTCGTCAGGGTGCACCTGCACGGAGAGGCACCCCTCGCTCGTCAATGTTTTGAGCAGCAGCGGAAACTCCAAGCCAAAACGCTCGAAGACCGACTCGCCCACGAGGTCACCCATATATACCTCTATCAACTCTTGAAGGTTATTCCCCTTCAAGAAGCCGTTAGAGACCACAGAGACACTGCCATCAATACCCGACACATCCCAACTTTCGCCATAGAGTTTGCTACGATCGACACGAACTCCCTGCCCCTTCTTGATATCGAAGAGGGTCTGACCACCCCACGGGTGCTGCTTAAATATTGGCTTTAACTTAATCGGGTACATTATTGATAATCAGTTTAATATTTCGTTTAGTTAAACAAAGACTCCACCTTCTCGACCACATCTTTCTCGTCAGGATTGAGCGGGAATACGTGCGTAGGTGCGAGCATCCACGGCTCACGATTCTGCAACAGTTTCTTCTCGCCACCGCCCGTAATATTGAGCATCACGGTAGCCTCCGGCTCGATACGTCCCTGCTTTACGCAGTCAATCAGTGTTGCCAGAGCGATTGCAGGTGCAGGATAGATATCCACACCCTCGGTTTCGAGGAAGAGCTTTGCAGCCTCGACGGCCTGCTCGTTGGTTGCCATCAGCACATCGCCATCCGTAGCCTTCAAAGCATCGTACAGACCTCCGCATATACCATACGGTGGCTTACGATTCGAGAGCACCTTGGCATCAATTATCTCCACATCCTTGCGAGCCTGATTCTCATCATACGGGAGCATATCACGTGAGTCTGCCCTCCACGCATTATACATAGGTAAGAACGGAGCATTCTGCGAAACCATCAGTTTCATCACGTTGCTGCCGAAGCGGCCATCCTCGATAAGTCGCAGGTTGGCCTCCCACGCAGCAATGGCACCCGTACCGCTACCTACGGCCTGGAAGTAGTAGTCAGGAATACGGCCGATGGTAGTCACCGCCGACAATACCGTCGTACCCATACCGTCACGGCGTGCGATATTCTGCGCACCACCCTCGGCATAGAACTTTGGCGATTTGAGAGCCAGATTGCTCAAATGAATGGCATCGAAGTAGTCGCCGCCCTTCTCGCAGGCGATAAGCTTCACACAATCATTCAGCGGCTCATCAAACCACAGCGCATTCAGATTGTCCGACGGCACCGAGAGCAACAACTTTATGTTGTTATCCGAGCACACCTTCGCAAAGGCACGTGCCGTATTTCCTGCCGAAGCCACAACCAAGACCTTCTCATTCTTCTCGTCCATACGGGCACAAACGCTATACGCCTCGGTCTCCTTGAACGAGCAGGTAGGCATCGTAGCACCCCTCTCCGGGAAGTAGCCGTTGAAGGTGATATAGAGGTTCTTCAAACCGAGTGCCGCAGCCAGTCCCTCGCTCTTGTAGGTCACCGGCGACGACGAACACTTCAACATACGCTTCATCGGAAGCCAATCACGGAACTTATAGAGGCCACACTCCTCGTCATCACGCACCGTAAGCTGCTTCTTCGCATAATCGGCTCTGATGAGCGACGGCTTCTCGCAAGTAGGACACGAGAGGGTCCATCCTGCATCCTCAAACTGCTCGCCTGTTGCAAGGCACACGAGTTTATACTCGGTAGGTTCAAATTTGGACATAGTTGTAATATATTTTTATTGTTTCTTTCCTTTTCATCACACTGCCCTCCAAGGGCAAGGCTCTATAAACTTGACAAAGATAGCAAAATTTACCCAATTTGCAAGCAGGTATTTATACTTAATTTCCCAATTACGGGAGATTCTCGCCAAATAGGAGATGAAAAACAACGATATTGACAACAATCCGCCGTTTTCCCGATTGGCAGCCTGCAAACAGCCTTTCGTTGTAGAAATATTTTGCACTTTAATTTTATTTTTCTACCTTTGCATCGCTTTCGAGCAAGGGATTGAGCTGTGGTGTAATGGTAACACAGCAGATTTTGGTTCTGTCGTTCTGGGTTCGAGTCCCGGCAGCTCAACACAACAAAGGCGTCTTCGGACGTCTTTTGTCGTTTTACGGGGAGGGAGAAAGCTGTTTCTTGTGTGTTTGCGACTCGGCGCAAGCGCCTTACCTTACCTTACCTTACCTTACCTTACCCGACCTTATCGTTTGCGCAGACAGTAAAGGTTGTTAAAGGTTATTAAAGGTGATTAAGGGGAACGCAGGCGGTTTATGGCAAGGCTGTACAAGTCCGCCAGCATATTGCGCACCATTAACAGCCCTTAATATCCCTTAACTCCCTTAATACCCCTTAATCTTGTGCGCTCCCTTTTGCGCAGGCTTAAAGTCAGGTAAGGTCAAGTAAAGTCGAGTAAGGTATCTCCTTCGGAGCTGCGCAACGGGCTTGGCGCAACATTAGGGAAATTAAGGAGATTAGGGAATTTAGAGAGCGCAAGGCTATTCTCACTAAACGCCTTAAACTCATTAAATTCCCTTTTGCGCTCTCCTTACTTGACCTTAAAGCACCCGCAGGGTGCGTGACCTTACTCGACCTTATATTGTGCAAACAACGGCATTTAACAACACCGAATGGCGGGATTATTACAACAGACCCTTTTCGTAGAGGGTCACAATCTGCTCCAACTGCTTATCTCGCTGCCCCGGCTGATAGTCGAGTTTCAGATTGTTGCCGAACATCTTGGCGAAGGTCTGCCAGAAGCTCGCAACAAAGCCTCCTCTAAACTCCTTAACAATCTCGTAAGCAGTAGATTCTGTCTCTCGGTCAATAAGTTTCAGGAGCACCTGACCCTCGTATATTGTCATCCTCTTCAAGACGGGCGTATATTCACGCACCAGACGCTTCTGCACGCCCTTCGTGTATAGTTGCCGCTGCTTCTTGGTCGGCAGGGCCACAAGTTCCGCCTCCATAGATGCCATCAATGCCTTCGCCTCCTGCGCAATAGGATAGACCTTCTTGACCGCCCGCACCATCCGTACATAGCGGCGCATATCAGGCTTGCGGGCATACTTGCGCACCGGCGACAGATGAATCAATGCCACAGAGTCGCCATTCTCCACCACCCACTCCTGCGTGACGTAGCCACGTGGACGACGGCGCATACGCAACTGTGCCGACAGCGGTTCAAAGCCTATGCCGACAATCAAAAGCAGTATCAGAAGCCTTTTTTTCATAAATTCAACACTACAAATATAACGGTTTCCGCAGGAAAGTTGTACATTTGCGGCGGATAAAATTTCACAAAAGATGGAAACAGGAAGAAAATACACATCTCAGACGGTGGTTACCGAGAGCATTACCGCCAAGAGTGTAGGCTCCGGCGACCTCTCGGTATTGGCGACACCGGCGATGGTGGCACTGATGGAGAACGCCGCTATGAACGCCGTAGCGGAGGCTTTGGAGCCGTCGCAGACAACCGTAGGCTCCGAGATTTCGACAACACACCTGCGCCCGACACCCGAAGGTGCAGTGGTGAGAGCCACAGCCACACTCGTAGCCGTAGAGGGTCGCAAGTTATCATTCGAGGTCGTCGCCGAGGATGCACAGGGCATAATCGGCGAGGGCAAGCACACTCGATATATCGTGGACAGAGAGCGTTTTATGGCCAAAATGGTGGCGCAGTAACACTCCAAGCGGCAGACAAATGCGAAAAAGTGGGAATTTATTTTGCAGAAATAAAAATAATCCCTACATTTGCACCACCAAAATCGGGGAATACCCATTTTGAACGATGAATTCGTAGCTCAGCAGGTAGAGCACAACACTTTTAATGTTGGGGTCCTGGGTTCGAGCCCCAGCGAGTTCACGCAAACAACCACCTTTATCGGGTGGTTGTTTTGTTTTGGAGAATATAGCAATTGCTCACTACGTTGCGCTTTATGGTATCCTCGCTTCGGCTACGCCGGTCGAGTCCCGGCGAGTTCACCGGACGACAAGCAAAAGGTTGTCGTACAAAAAACTGGCTTAATGGTCAAAAAAGAGACCTGCGAAAGGGGGTAAATATCTGAGATATAGTATATTTGCAGTATTTATAATTATTATGGACAAAAAGGTGCTCTCGTTGCGGGAGTTCTGATGTGGTCCGTAAGGGCATCTGGAG
>JAFULF010000031.1 GCA_017483225.1 Alistipes sp. | reverse complement strand
GCTGGATCTTCCTCCACCATACGCTGCATAAAATTCTCTGTTGCGGTAAACTCTACCTCGTTGCCATCAAAGACAAAAGGCTTCATCACTGCTACAAGGTACGCCGTCAAGCGTCCGAGTTTTTGGTCTGTTGTGTAAGTTCTCATTGTTCTGCGACTTATTTAGTTATTGTTTTACTACCATTACTACTCCGCCACGCTTAATTGCTGCCGTGCGGATCTTCTTTGCGAGGGGCGTGTTGGTCTCACCATTCAACGCTCGGCGAATTGTTACTTGGGAGACCTTGAATATCCTGCCGAGTTCCCCTCGCTCACCGTGTTGTGTTACTACTTTTGCCATCGTCTCAATTATTTTTATTATATTTGTCCCGCAGGTTTCAATTTGAAACACGATGCAAAGTTACAGAATTCTGTATTATTTGCAAATTTTTTGAGGATAAAATTTCAATGTTCTGTATTTTTAATATATGGCAAACGATGTAACAAACCGATTTATAGAGGTTTATGATTATTTGGCAAAAGAGGGCAAAGTGGCTGGAAAAAAGGACTTTGCGGAGAAAATCGGCATTAGTGCGTCTATGATGACCGAGATTTGCAAAGGTCGCAGCAATGTAGGTATAGCAACAATACAGAACATTGTAACGGCTTTCAATGTTAGTGCCGATTGGCTCATTATGGGGCACGGCGACATAACAAACTCACCGAGCATAACTCCTGCATCGCAGGGTGGAATACCCCTCTTGCCTGTTGAGGCTGTGGCAGGAGTGCTGTCGGGCAACGATATGCAGGTAATGGACTATGATTGTGAGTATTTCGATGTGCCGACATTCAAGGGTGCGGAGTTCTTGATCCGCGTGTCGGGTGACTCAATGCAGCCAAAGTATTATAGTGGCGACATCGTGGCGTGCAAACGCCTCCCGATAGATACTTTTTTTCAGTGGAACAGGGTATATGTGATTGGCAGCGAGCAGGGTGTTATCCTTAAACGAGTGCGTCAGGGTAGCGATGCTGAGCATATCACTTTGGTATCTGAAAATACCGATTATGCACCGTTTGAACTGCCATTAAACAAGGTGCATTCGATAGCCCTTGTAGTAGGCGTTGTAAGGGCAGAATAAGGCAGATACTCCCCCCTCAAAGGGATAAAATCACGACATTTTGAGTGTAATGTGCTATTTTGTAGCGTGTTACGCTCTTTTTATACGCACGCAAAACCCGTCAAAATCGTGCATTAAAGGGGTGTTTATCGCTGAAAAACGCCCGATTTTACCCCGATTTTTGACCTTATAGGGGTAGTTATCGGTAAAAAAGTGTACCCCAAAAGTATGCCCAAAGGTACGCCCAAGCCTATTTTTAGGTGTTTTTGCGAAAAAACGAAATGTGCAATTTTTGTCCGATGGCGGGTTATTTAAGCGGTGTTTGACTGCCGTTTGAGCGATGTTTGACTATTCCCGCCGTATTGCCCGATTTTAGGCGATTTCGCGGCTCTACGCATCTGTGGGGTACATTTAGACACGAAAAAGGGCGAAACCGAAGTAACGCCCCGTATAAATCAAAGGTAAATCCAACTTACCGCCCATCTGCGGGCTGGTTTATCCAACTAAAATCCAAGTAAATGTACATTTCGTTTTGCCGCCAAAATTTTGTCGCTCTCCCGTAACTCACTGACTATTGCACCGTTATCCCTCTTTTGTCCTCTATACTACTTGTACATTTCGTTTTCCTGCCCATACATAAATGTTGTAATCCATAATAAAATGCAGGTTTTTGGATATATGCGCCACTCTGCCTACTCTACATACTCGATAACCTCTGCATTGCGAGGTTTTGCCTCCGGCTCTTGGTCGGGGTAGCCTACCGCTATGGCGTACTGCAAGGCGTAGCCCTCGGGCAGGTTGAGTGATGCGAGGAATGGAGCACCCTGCTCCGAGTTAAGGAATGGCACGGGCGAGCCAAGGCAGCAGGTGCCGAGGCCGAGTTCGTGGGCTGCGAGCATCATATTCTCGCCCATAAGGCCACAATCAACGCCGGCGTATGTGCCCGACTCGGCGGCCACGAATATCACTGCCGCAGCGTTGCGGAACATATTGCGGAAGTCGGGCGTGAGGAGTCGCTCGGCCCACGGCGTGCCCTCGATAGTTGGGAGGAAGGCGGCGGTGCAGTTGTCAATCCACTCCTTGGAGTCCACGATGCGCACGGCCCACGCCTGCTTGTTCATTGCGTTGGGCGCTGCGATGCCGCAGAGCGCAATCTGGTCGAGCTTCTCACGCTCTACGGGAATCTCCTTGTAGGCACGGATGCTGCGACGGCTCATTATCGTCTCGATGGCTCCGCTCTCCTGCTTGCTCTCCAAGCCCCAGCGCAGCCCCACAAGGGCGGTTGCGCAGAGTAGCACGGTAATCAGAATCTGTTTCATAATCGTATAGTTTTTAGGTTGTTAAACGATGTTTTCGGCAACAATCTCCGAGAGGTCACGTGTCGGCACCTTCGCACTCCTGCCCAGAGCCTTCTTGCAGAGCGGGCAGGCGGTTACCAGCGTGTCGGCCCCCGACTGTTCCAGCTCCTGCGTCAGCGAGGAGGCTATGCGCAGCTGTGCCTGGTCGCCAATCGAGAGGTTGGCAAGCGAGGAGCCACAGCAGAGGGCATCACGGCGGTTGTGCTTCGCCTCCAAGAGGGTGCCCAGTGCCGAGATAACCTCTCGTGGAGCGTCGTATATGCCGCAGCCACGACCCAACTCGCACGGGTCGTGATAGACAAACGCCCCCTCGCCCTTGCGCAGGCGCAGTCGTCCGCTGCTGATGAGTCGGGCGATATACTCCGAGTGGTGCAATACCTCGATGCCCTCCAAGTTGTAGTCCTCCTTGAATGTGCGCAGACATATCGGACAGGAGGTCACAAGGGTCGTTATCTCGTGCTTACGGAAGAGCTCCGTGTTGTACGCTACCATTTTGTGTGCCGAATCTCTCTCGCCGGAGAGTTTCAGTGGTCGGCCACAGCATACGCCTCCGCTCTTGTCTGCCCACCACACCTGCTCGTCTGCCGCCTCAAAGATGCTCTGCATAGCGGAGAGGGTGCGAGGGGTCAGCATCGTCATACATCCTGCGAAGTAGCCCACCTTGCCCATACCCTCCGAGCGGTCAAGACCCCGCAGATAGACGAAACGCTTCTCGCTCGGGGTGTTGCGCATCTCGACACGTGAGTTGAGCCTCAATGCGTTGAGGTCTATGCCTACGGGGCAGGCGGTGGAGCAGCGACCGCACATAAGGCAGGTGGCTGCGGTGTTCAGGGTCAGTTGATGCTCACGGCGGTCACGCAGGAAATATACCGACTGCACGTCGTTCAAACCGAGCTCGGCCTGCAATTGGCACGGGTCGATGCAGATGCCGCAGCGGGAGCACGCCTGCACTTGGAAGTTGTCGTATGAGGTGCGCTTGTCGCCCACGCTCAGGCGGTAATTACGCAGGAATATGAGCGGTATCTCCGTGAATATGTGCATATAACGGGAGAAGGGCATTGCCACGAAGAAGATGCCGAGCACGGAGGAGTAGAACCACCATACAGGCTCAAACAGTGCCTGCAACACGCTCGCAGGGACCACCTCGCCTAGCAGTGCCCCGAGGCTTCCCGTGAGGAATCCGCCACCACCATATATGGCAGCGGTGACCGACTCGGCGACAAGGCGTGCCGGGAAGATAAACCATAGCGTCGAGAGTGCCAGACGGTCGCCTATGGTGTGGCGGGTGGTGCGGCGCATACCGAGCGCACGAGAGCGCAGACGCTTGAACCACGCCAGAGCCACGCCCGAGAGCACGAAGAGTAGCAGCCCATCCATAATGTTGTCCATCAGTGGGATATGCTTGTCGATGGCGGTGGCGAAGTATCTGAAAAAGACGTGGCCCTGCAACGGCACCAGCAGTGTGCCGGTGTAGAGCAGGCTCTCGACCGAGCCTACGGCGATGAGCAGGAACCAGCCGAAGGCGAGGCTCATATGCATATATCCGAGGCGAGGGTCTCGTCGCCATATCTTCACGTGCAGGAGCGACTCGCAGATGACCTCCCATACCGACCGTATCGTTGCAAAGGAGAGTATCCCCTTGCGCAGGAGTGCCTTATCTCGGCGAGGCAGCTGCACAATCCACGACGTGTAGCGGTAGGCGATGATTGCGAACATCGCCAGAGCCCCGATGATGAAGGGCAGTGTAAAGTGTGCGTAGAAACTCATCCCTAAAAATCTCCTAATTTACGTTTGATGAGCATTGCGACCTTGCGGGTGTTGATGCCTCTGGGGCATACCAGACGGCACTTACCACAGAGCATACACTTGTTCATCTCCTCGTATGCACCGACGTACTCGCCTCGGCGCACAAGGGTATGCACCTTGCGGAAGTTGTACGAGGTGAGGTTGCCCGCCGTGCAACTCGCCGTGCAGGAGCCGCATCCTATGCAACTCTGCAACTCGGGCATCTCCCGCAGAATCTCGTTGCTCTTGCGCAGATTGTTGCGGTCGATGTCTATGACACGGGGTTTGGATATTGAAAAGCCGAAGTTTGATGCCATATCGCCTCCTCCTATGCCTTGTTGCTACGATTCAGATAGTTGATTATGCGCTCGGCGGCCGTAGTCGCCTCGCAGAGCGTCTCGCCGATGCTCTTTGGCGAGGAGCAGGTGCCTGCCATAAAGATACCCTTACGCTCGCTCTCGACGTTGTCGAGGAAGTGGTTGCGTGGGTGGAAGAATCCATTCTCTGCCAGAGTGATACCCGCCGAGGTTGCCAGCGGAAGGTTGTCGTCGTTGCCACGCATACCGATAAGCAGCACCAGCATATCGACCGACATTCGCAGTGGGCGCCCCGTCAGCGTATCCTCCGCCTTGATTTGCAGTCGCCCCTCGGAGAGCGGTGAGGCCTCCGAGATTCGACCACGCACGAAGTGTACGTTGTGGGCGACTTGCGCCTCACGGTACATCTCCTCGTAGCCCGGGCCGAACATACGTATATCCATATAGAAGTTGAAGACCTCCGCCTGCGGCATCATACGCTTCAACTCTATCGCCTGCTTAACACCCGTGACGCAGCACACCTTCGAGCAGTGGCGCTGGCACACCTTCTCGTCACGAGAGCCCACGCAGTGCAGTATCGCTATGCGCTCAGGACGCTCGCCGTTGGCCATACGTACCTCGCCCTCCCGCATCATCTGCTCCAAGTCCGCCGAGGTATATACGTTGTCGTAGATGCCATAGCCGTACTCCTCCTTGATGCGTGCATCGAAGAGGGTCGAGCCGCTACACAATGCCACAGCATCGCAACGGAGCAGCTGCCCGTGTTGCAACGTGACACAGGTCGGCGCAATGGCGGTGACCGTGGTGTCCAACATAACCTCAATGCCAAGCTCGGCAATGCGCTGTTTCAGTGGAGCGACAACCTGCTCGGCAGGCGTGAAGGTCGGGAAGAGAACATACCATCCCGCAACCTTGCCTCCCAGAGTAGGCTCCCTCTCTATGATTACGGGGTTGGCGCCTCGCTCTTTGAGATGTATCGCCATCTGCATACCGGCGACACCGCCCCCGATTATTGCTACTCGTTTCTCTGTCATAGTTTGATGCTGTATAGGTTTCTTTGTGAGCGATGATTTACGATGGCAGGCTCAGGCTTGCCGATATATTTGCCGTTAGGGCCCAGATACTTCGCCGACGGGTCGTACTCCACGCCCATCTTGTCCAGCAGAGGCTCGACATCCACCTGATGCATCTGCATACCCAGCTTCCACGGGTCATAGCCCAGCACCAGGCCGGCCATCTCCTCGTAGGTCAGCACCGGAATCCCACGGCCACCCCGACCATACGTTATACCCTCCATCTCGGCAACGGTGTATTGCCACTTGTCGAGGAACATAGCGCATCCCGGGCAGTTGCAGACGATAAAGTCGGGCTTGTAGGGGGCCATACTCTCCAACTTCTTCTGCGAGTTTGCCACCGAGTAGCCTCTGTTCGCCTGCACGAGGTAGTTGCGGAAGCCGAAGCCGCAGCAGTGGCGACGCTCCGGATAATCGACAACCTCGCCTCCCCACGCCTCAATCATACCTGCCAGCACGTATGGGAACTCCGAGCCGCCGATACCCTTCTTCGGGAATATCTTGGCGTAGTGGCATCCGATATGCTCCACAACCCGCAGAGGCTCGCCCGTATTGACATTTATCAGCGGGCGGGTCATACGCTCGGCGATGGCGTGGCGATGGTGGAACATTATGTCGGAGGTGTGCGCCAGATTCTTCGGCTTGACAAACTCTCGACCCGTCGCCTTGTATAGGTTCTCCCGTGTGCGCTCCTCCGTCTCCGGGAACTCCTCCCACGTCGAGAGCAGCTCCGTATATATGCCGAAGGAGGTGATGCACGAGGAGATGAAGTTCTCGTATCCCGCCTCATTCATCAGCGCAAACTGACGAGCCACGACCGTCATTATGGTCTCCAATGGCACGATGTCCGAGTGGTAGCCTATGCCCGTGCAGGAGGTGTGCAGCGGGTCGTCGAAGACCTCCTTGCCCAAATCCCTCTGCATAATGTCGAGAAAAGCCTTCTCGCTGCCGGGGAAAAAGTTCTGGCGTATGCAACTGCGTGCATAATAGTATTTGTCGTCGGCAATGGACTTCTGGTACTCCTCCCAATTAGATCTCTTCATCACAACTCCTCCGCACTATTTTTTGTAAATGTATCCATCATATACTCTCGTGTGGCACCTCCGTAGCCCATCTCGCACGCCTTTTGGTCGGAGTAGTGCTCTATGCAGTCGAACAACTCCTTGCCGCCGCTCACCTCGAATATTCGGTGTATCTCTTCGAGCGTCTGCTCGTCAATCTTGCGCACGGGGCCTGCACCCTCCTGACGATACGTCGGGGTGAAGAGGGCATAGACATCTCGGTCGTTGTTGAAGACCCACCGCCATACGGGCCCCTGCTCGGGGTGCATCTCCGGCAGAATCTTGCGTGGCACAAGGCAGTAGCCCGTGCGCAAGATGTTCTCGCCGATGGTGCGCTTGATGGCGAGCTGCTGTCGCCCCTTCTCGCTCTCGACAAAGAAGCCGAGACGCTGCGAGAGTAGTCGCAGACACTGGATGATATACCCCGGGGTGTTGCCACGAGGACAGCGGGGGCGGCACGACATACACTGCCCGCAGTACCATATCGTATCGCTGCGCAGCAGCTCCTCGATGCGCTCGTCGTCACGACTCTGCACCGTCTCCACAATCTGGCGAGGGTCGTAGTCGTAGAACTCTGCCGCAGGACAAATAGCCGTGCAGACGCCGCAGTTCATACAGGCTTTCAGCCCCTCACGCATACGGACATCCTCCATCAACATATCGAAATACTTTGCCATATCATATAAAGATTTCTGACTGCAAAGATACCCTGATGTGGCGGATGTTGTTTAAGTATAAATACTTAAAGAATATTTATACCGTCGGATTTTACGTCAAAAAGTTGCGCAAATCGCCCAATATTCCTACATTTGTTATATGGATATTGTAGAGTTTCGGGAGTACTGTCTCTCGCTGCCGGAGGTCGAGGAGACCTTGCCGTTTGATGATGTGACACTCGTCTATAAGGTGGGTGGGCGTATGTTTGCGATGATAGGTCTGGACCACCCCGACCACTTCGCCGTGAAGTGCGACCCCGACCGAGCCATTCTCCTGCGTGAGCACTATGCGCAGGTGCGTGCGGGATACCATCTAAATAAGCGGCATTGGAACGATATCTTCTTTGATGGGTGCCTCGCCGACGAGGAGCTGCAACGTGAGATTCGCCACTCGTATATGCTTGTGGTGCGGCACAACGTCACCCCGAAGGCGCTGCGTGAGCACCTGCTCTCCATCATCGCCTCCGAAGGGGTGGTGGACGATGCCGACGTGGATATGATATAGTAACGATGCAATACCTCTAAAAGTAAAGAACCGGCACTCTCTCGAATGCCGGTTCTTCTATAAGAATAATCTACGATTATTTCTTCTCCAACTGAGCCTTCAACTCTGCAAGACCTGCGATGTCGCCGAGAGTTGTCTTCTCAACAGAAGCCTGAATCTTCTTTACAGAAGACTTGGTAGCCTCTGCTGCTGCCTTACGCTCTGCCTTCTCGGCAGCAACCTCTGCACGCTTTGCCTCCTCGAAGATGCGGGTGTGCGAGAGGGTGATGCGCTTGGTAGCCTTCGAGAACTCGATAACCTTAAAGTCGGCAGTCTCGCCGGCCTTCAATACGCTACCGTCCTCCTTAACGAGCTGCTTTGCAGGTGCGAAGCCCTCGATGTTCTCGCCGAGAGTTACAACTGCGCCCTTCTCGCCTACCTCTGCGATAGTACCCTTGTGGATAGTATCAACAGCGTACTGCTGCTCGAACTCGTTCCAAGGATTCTCCTCCAACTGCTTGTGGCCGAGGCTCAAACGACGGTTCTCCTTGTCGATTTCGAGAACGATAACCTCGATGTCGGCACCTACCTGAGTGAACTCGCCCGGATGCTTAACCTTCTTGGTCCAAGAGAGGTCAGAGATGTGGATAAGGCCGTCGATGCCCTCCTCAATCTCTACGAATACACCGAAGTTGGTGAAGTTGCGAACCTTGGCGGTGCACTTGCTGCCAACAGGGTACTTGGTCTCGATGTTCTCCCATGGGTCGGTAGTGAGCTGCTTGATACCGAGCGACATCTTGCGCTCCTCACGGTCGAGGGTGAGAACTACTGCCTCTACCTCGTCGCCTACCTTCATAAAGTCCTGTGCAGAACGCAGGTGCTGGCTCCACGACATCTCCGATACGTGAATCAGACCCTCTACGCCCGGAGCAATCTCAACGAATGCGCCGTAGTCTGCCATAACTACAACCTTACCCTTAACGGTGTCGCCAACCTTCAACTCTGCGTCGAGCGACTCCCAAGGGTGAGCTGTGAGCTGCTTCAAGCCCAGAGCGATACGCTTCTTGTTCTCATCGAAGTCGATGATAACTACGTTGAGCTTCTGGTCGAGAGCAACAACCTCCTCAGGGTGGTTTACACGGCCCCAAGAGAGGTCTGTGATGTGGATAAGACCGTCAACACCGCCGAGGTCGATGAATACGCCGTACGAAGTGATGTTCTTAACGGTACCCTCCAAAATCTGACCCTTCTCGAGCTTCGACATAATAACTTGCTTCTGTGCTTCAAGCTCAGCCTCGATGAGAGCCTTGTGGGATACAACCACGTTGCGGAACTCCTGGTTAATCTTAACAACCTTGAACTCCATTGTCTTATCAACGTATGCATCGTAGTCACGGATTGGCTTAACGTCAATCTGCGAACCTGGGAGGAACGCCTCGATGCCGAATACGTCCACAATCATACCGCCCTTAGTGCGGCACTTAACATAACCCTTGATAATCTCGTCGTTCTCCAATGCCTCGTTAACACGATCCCAAGATTTGAGCTGACGAGCCTTCTTGTGCGAAAGTGCGAGCTGGCCGCCCTTGTCCTCTACCGACTCAACGTAAACCTCTACCTTGTCGCCGACCTTCAACTCAGCGTCATAGCGGAACTCCGAAGCCGAAATAACACCCTCGCTCTTGTAGCCGATGTTTACGATTACCTCACGCTTGTTAATCTCGGTAACGGTACCCTCTACGGTCTCGCCAACTGCGATGTTCGACATAGTGTTGTCGTACTGCGCCGCAATCTCCTCCTTGCTCTGTGGATAGAGGCCCGACTCGTTCTCAAACGCTGTCCAATCGAAATTCTCGTTTGCTACCTTAATGTTTTCCATAAATTTGTTTTGTTTGCGATACAATCGCTCGTTAAAATGTTAATAATTAGTTGTTTGCGTGTGTCGTGCACGTAATGCGCACGCATACGGACTGCAAAGGTAGAAAAAAAAATCTTCAAAACAAAGGTTTGGCGACAAAATCCCCAAAATTATGGGCGGTGCTATCTGCCTGATAGAAAAAGGGTTGTCGCAACACGGCGGTCGGACAACCCTCATCTCTACTTGTAGAGGTATCGTTTGATTTTGTTGGAGCCGGTCCTGACGAAAGGCTCTCGCTCCTCGACAATCTCCGTGATGCGGGATGTCGTACTGACAGAGGCGTTTACCATCTGCATTATCTCCTGCTTCAAGGTGCTCATCATCTCGTCACGGCTCACCTGCTTATGGCTCCACGCCGGATTGAGCTCCTCGAATCGCTGTTTCAGCGCATCTTGGTCAAAGACCACGAGGGCAACAAGTCGGCCACCCTCACGCCCCACCACGAGGGACTCCGTGACGCAGATGTGCGAGTTGATAACGTACTCAATATCTTCGGGATAGATGTTCTCGCCGCTGGCGCCGACAATCATATTTTTCACTCGGCCCTTGATAAAAATCCACCCCTGACCATCTATCTTGGCGAGGTCGCCCGTGCGGAACCAGCCATCCTCCGTGATTACCTCCTTTGTCGCCTCCTCGTTCTTGTAGTAGCCCATCATACAGCTTGGGGTCTTGACCACTAACTCGCCGATGCCCTTCTTCTCGTTCAGACGCTCCAAGCGGCACTCGATGCCTTCGAGCGCAGGACCCGTGGAGCCTATGCGGTGGCCGCTGCTCACGCCGGCAATCAGCGGAGCCGTCTCGGTAAGTCCGTAGAGGATGTTGTACGTGAAGCCCGACTCGGCGAGGAAACGCTCCACCGTAGGGTCGAGTTTCGCGCCTCCGATGCCGAAGAAGCGCAGACGACCGCCAAACAGTGCTGAGAGGCGTGCGCCGGCGTTGCGGTGCAGCATACGGCGGAAGGGCCTCATCTTATAGACGGCACGCATAAATATATTGGAGGTGTAGCGTTTGAGCACCTCACTGCGGTATATCTTCTCGATAAAGAGCGGCACGGTGTACATCACCGTCGGGCGTACCTCTCGCAGAGCGGGTATCAGCACCGACAGGGTAGGGGTCTTGTCTATATATACCACCCTTGCACCGTGGAAGAATGGCTGCAAGAAGCCGATGGTGCACTCGTAGGAGTGCGGCAGAGGGAGCACCGAGAGCAACACATCCTCCTCGTTGAGGCAGAACATAGCATCGAGCATCGGCAACTGCGTGCAGATGCTGCGGTGCGACAACATCACCCCCTTGGGTTGCGATGTGGTGCCGGAGGTGTAGAGCAGTGCCGCCAAATCCTCCGGTTTAGGGAGTGCCGTGGTGCCCTGCTCGGTGACACGCTGGCGTATCACTTTGAGGTTCTTGGTGCGGATGATGATGTTCATCATCGCAAGACGACGCTTCGGAACCTTCGAGTAGAGCCTGTCCGACACGAATATAGCCTTCGCCTCCGAGTGCTCTATGATATTGTCAATATTTTCGGTTGTGAGATTCGCCATTATGGGAACGGCAACGTATCCCGCCGTAGTTATGGCAAAGTAACTGATGCACCAATTAGGGTGGTTACTGCTCAGGATGGCAACCTTGTCGCCTGCGTGCAGCCCAGATGATGCAAGTGCTTGCTGTACCCCCTCAACTCTCTTCTCAACCTCTTCATAGGTTATGTCTGCCATCTGCCACAGCGAGAATGCCACTCGCTTGGAGTATCTCTTGACGGCATAGCAGAAAACCTCGTACAGTGTATTCGGTCTCATACAAATATATATTAGTACCTTGGTATATACCACCATAGCACTCTCTGTGCGACTTTTTGCGGTATATATCCTGCGCAAATATATGGTTTTTTCTGCGAAATCTGCAACGTTGTGGCAAAAAAGTAAGAGCCTCGACATCTATTGCCGAGGCTCCACATATAAACTCTATATCGTTAAACGATTAGAAGCAGTATGTTGCGGAGATACCGAGGTTGCACAAACCGTAGCCGAAGAAATCAGCAACAGTAGTACCAGCCGAGTAGCCGATGATTGGGCCGAAAGATGGCGACCAGTCAAAAGCAAGACGTACAGGAGCGGCGTTGAACTTGATACCGAGTTTTGCACAACCTGCAACACCTACGTAAGCAACATTGGCAGCACCACCAACATTCACACCGACACCGGCGTCAAAGTACCACTGACCTGCCGATGGAGTCCAATCCATAGTGCAGCAGTTCCAGTTGTGGAGCAAGGTGAAGTCAGCAGCCAAACCTGCAACCCACTGCATACCGAAACGACCCTCGATGTAGTTCTTGCCACCACCGTAGAAACACTCTGCATCTACTTGAAGGCCACTACCCAAGCGGGCACCAACAGTCCAAGTCTGCGAAGCGATAGTGTTACCTACCTCCTTGGCAGTCGAAACAAATTTACCATCCTGTGCCGATACGGTAGCAACACAGAACAGAGCAGTCAAAGTGAGTAAAAATTTCTTCATAACTTTCTGTTTTTTGATTGTTAAATGTATAATTATGCCCCAAAAATAAGAAAACTATTTGATTCTGCAAACAAAAGTGGGTAAATTTATTCGGAGAGGTGTTGCGGTTTGCAGGGGTGAAGGGGGCAAATAGTTTTCTTAATCCTTGTGTTACCCACCCCCTAAATCCCCCGCCTGTGCGGGGGACTTAGTCGCTCTCGCTCCGATTTGATTCTGCAAACAAAAGTGGGTAAATTTGTTCGGGAAGATGCTGCGGTTTGCAGGGGTTTTGCGCAAAAAGTTAAAGGTTATTAACGGGAGTTAAGGGGTGTTAAAGGTTGTTAATGTTGCGCAATGTGCTCCGGCCTCTTACGACCTTGCAAAAAAAACGCCTGCGTTTCCCTTAATAACCCTTAATATCCTTTAACAACCCTTATTGTTGCGCAAAAAGTTAAAGGTTATTAACGGGAGTTAAGGGGTGTTAAAGGTTGTTAATGTTGCGCAATGCGCTCTGGCCTCTTACGACCTTGCAAAACCGCCTGCGTTTCCCTGAATTCCCTAAATCGCTCGACCTTACTCGACCTTACCTGACCTTATCGTTGCGCATTGCGCAGGCGATGCCGCTCCTTGCCACCTCCCGCACAAAAAAAAGATGGGCACCCGTTGGGGCACCCACCTCTTCGTTGGTCATCTATGATTATTTCAACTCCGGACCTGCTGCAACGAGAGCCTTGCCGGCCTCATTGGTGGTGTACTTGCCGAAGTTCTTGATGAAGCGGCCTGCCAAATCCTCAGCCTTCTTCTCCCACTCCGCAGCGTTAGCGTAGGTGTCACGTGGGTCGAGGATGTTTGGATCTACGCCCGGAAGCTCGGTAGGAACCTCGAAGTTGAATACAGGGATAGTCTTGGTAGGAGCAGTCAGGATAGAACCGTCGAGGATAGCGTCGATGATACCACGTGTATCCTTGATAGAGATACGCTTGCCGGTACCATTCCAGCCGGTGTTCACGAGGTAAGCCTTTGCGCCGCTCTTCTCCATACGCTTAACGAGCTCCTCTGCATACTTTGTAGGGTGGAGTTCGAGGAACGCCTGACCGAAGCAAGCCGAGAAGGTTGGAGTGGGCTCGGTGATACCACGCTCTGTACCTGCCAACTTTGCGGTAAAGCCCGAGAGGAAGTAGTACTTACACTGCTCCGGGGTGAGGATAGATACAGGAGGCAACACGCCGAATGCGTCAGCCGAGAGGAAGATTACGTTCTTCGCAGCAGGGGCAGCCGACTTCGGAGTAACGATGTTGTTGATGTGGTCGATAGGGTACGAAACACGAGTGTTCTCGGTTACGCTCTTGTCGTTGAAGTCAATCTTGCCATTCTCGTCAACGGTTACGTTCTCCAAGAGAGCGTTGCGCTTGATAGCGTTGTAGATATCCGGCTCCGACTCCTTGTCGAGCTTGATAACCTTTGCGTAGCAACCACCCTCGAAGTTGAAGATACCGTTGTCGTCCCAGCCGTGCTCGTCGTCACCAATCAGCTGACGCTTAGGGTCGGTCGAGAGGGTAGTCTTACCTGTACCCGACAAGCCGAAGAAGATAGCGGTCTCGCCCTTCTCGTTGGTGTTGGCCGAGCAGTGCATCGAAGCGATGCCCTTCAATGGGAGGTAGTAGTTCATCATCGAGAACATACCCTTCTTCATCTCACCGCCGTACCAAGTGTTGATGATAACCTGCTCACGGGAAGTGATGTTGAAGACAACGGCAGTCTCCGAGTTAAGGCCGAGCTCCTGATAGTTCTCAACCTTCGCCTTCGAAGCGTTGTAAACAACGAAGTCAGGCTCGAAAGTTTCGAGCTCAGCCTCCGATGGACGGATGAACATATTCTTTACGAAGTGAGCCTGCCATGCAACCTCCATAATGAAACGTACAGCCATACGGGTATCCTCGTTAGCACCGCAGTAGCCATCGATAACGAAGAGGCGCTTGTTCGAGAGCTCCTTCTGTGCGATAGCCTTCAACGCTGCCCAAGACTCCTCCGAGCAAGGCTTGTTGTCGTTCTTGTACTCCTCGGAGGTCCACCATACGGTATCCTTCGAGTTCTCGTCCATTACGATAAACTTGTCCTTAGGAGAACGGCCGGTGTAAACACCTGTCATCACGTTCACTGCGCCAAGTTCGGTCTCCTGACCCTTGTCAAAACCGGTCAAACCCTCTTTGGTCTCCTCCTCGAAGAGCACCTCGTAAGATGGATTGTAAACAACCTCGGTAGAACCGGTAATGCCATACTTCAATAAATCTTCTTTCTTGAAAGCCATAATTGTTTGTATTTTAATGAATTAACCTTTGTTTTTCTCTCTGTTTGCCGACCCGCTTTTCGTCGCAGGTCGGGGAGTGGTGCGTGAAACTATGTTTCAAGCCCTATTTTCCCGATGCAAATATATTGCAAATATTTTAATTTGAGTGCTGTTTGTGAAAAAAATAACACTCAAAACGCAAAAAAAGTTTTTCCCGAGTGTGGGCAGGGTGGGGTGCAGGTGCGCTATTCACGGCGCAAATATGACCGGTCAGGGCGATAATTTTGCAAATTGGGTAAAGAAATTTGCCGCAGGCTTGCCTAAATCAGCCAAAATAAGTACATTTGTAAAATATGGCGGGCATATATTTTCATATACCATTCTGCAAAAGGCTCTGCAACTATTGCGACTTTTACCGTAGTGTGAAGTTGCAACTTCTGCCACAGGTGGTTGAGGCGATGCGTGCCGAGCTCGCTGCGCAGACCGATTTTCTCACAGACCATAAGATTCGCACCATCTACTTCGGTGGAGGAACCCCCTCGTTGCTTGCCCCTCATATTATGCAGGAGTTTGTCGAGCAGGTGTCACGACAGTTTGACTGCTCGGAGGTTGAGGAGGTTACGGCGGAGCTCAACCCCGACGATGTAACCGAGGAGTATGTTGAGGCTCTGCGCCGTACGTCCGTCAACAGGGTGTCGCTCGGGGTGCAGTCGCTCTCCGATGCGGAGTTGCAGTTTATGGGTCGTCGCCACTCGGCGGCACAAGCCGTTCAGGCGGTGCGGCGGTTGCAGGCGGCGGGCTTCGACAATATCTCGGTGGATGTTATCTTCGGGGTGGATGGCTATGGCGAGGATGTCCTGCGCCAAACCCTTGAAGGCGTGATAGATATGGGCGTGCAGCACATCTCTGCCTACCATCTCACGATAGAGGAGGGAACCTCATTCGGTCGGGCCCTCGCCAAGGGTACGATGCGTTGCGTGGAGGAGAGCCGTAGCGAGGCGGAGTTTGCGCTGGTGCATCAGATGGTTACGGAGGCGGGTTTTGAACACTACGAGGTGTCGAACTTTGCCCTTCCGGGCAGGCGTTCCCGTCACAACTCCTCCTATTGGACCGGAGATGAGTACCTCGGCATAGGCCCCGGTGCGCACTCCTTTGCCGGCGATGTGCGCCGTTGGTGCGGTCAGCGTGTCGAGGAGTATATCGGCGGTGTGGAGTATGGCTCGGAGAGGCTCTCGCAGAGGGATTGCCTGAACGAGTATCTTATGACCTCGCTGCGCCGAGCGGAGGGTATCTCCACGGCACTCATCGGGGAGCGGTTCGGAGAGGATGCCCGCCGCAGGGTCGAGCGGAGCGCCGAGCCTCACTTGAAGACGGGATGGCTGATTAAAGATGGGGACAGACTAAAAATTCCGGCAGAACGATTTTTGGTATCAGATGCCGTTATAAGCACACTTTTTGAGGTATAAATGCGATATAAAAACGATGAATAATATAAATATAAGGTAATATTCTTAAAAAATTTTAATAAAACATTTTTATTTCTCGTTGCAAAGCACTATCTTTGCCACGGCTAAAATTGTAAAGTATAATACAATCAGATAATTATGAACGACAAGAAATTTACACCGGCAACCCTCTTCGAGGTGAGTTGGGAGGTTTGCAACAAGGTTGGAGGTATCCACACCGTGGTTGCAACCAAGGCTTTGACTGCGACAAAATTCTTGGGCAATAACTATATGGTTATCGGTCCGGACTTCTCGCAGGATAATGGGAACAGTGAGTTTGAGGAGGATGCAACGCTTCTGAAAGCGTGGCGTCAGACCCTCTACAATGAGGGTATCCGTGTCCGCATAGGACGTTGGAATGTGGTTGGTAACCCTATCGCTATTCTTATCGACTTTACTACACACTTCGCACAGAAGGACGATATCCTCAAAAATCTCTGGGATACATATCGTGTGGACTCGCTTTCGGGTCAGTGGGATTATATCGAGCCTGTGCTCTTCGGACACATCGCAGGTCGTGTAATCGAGTCGTATGTCGAGAACTTCTGCTCGACAACCGACAAGGTGGTGGCTCACTTCCACGAGTGGATGACCTGCTCGGGCGGTCTTTACCTCCGCCAGCACGCTCCATACGTGGCTACCGTGATGACCACGCACGCAACCGTTATGGGTCGCTGCATTGCGGGTAACCGCCTGCCTCTGTATGGCGACTTGACCAAGTTCAACGCCGACGAGTTGGCTCGCCAGTTCAATGTGACTGCGAAGCACTCGATTGAGAAGGCCGGTGCGCAGTACCACGATGCATTTGCTACCGTGAGCGAGATTACGGCTCGTGAGTGTAAGTACCTGCTCGGCAAGGAGGTTGATGTCGTTACACCAAACGGCTTCGAGAACGACTTTGTATGGATGGGTGCCGAGTACGTGGCAAAGCGTAAGGAGGCACGTCGCTCGATGATTGAGGTTGCGGAGGCTTGCCTCGGCTATAAGTTCCAGCAGGAGCCTATCATCATCGGTACCAGCGGCCGCTACGAGTTCCACAACAAGGGCCTGGATGTCTTCTTCGAGGCATTGAAGAGCCTGGCAGTGTCGGAGAAGCTCGACCGTGAGATTCTTGCATACGTAACCGTGCCTGCCGCTAACCACGGCGCACGTGTCGATTTGCAGAAGTACTTGCAGGATAAGAGCAACGCTATCGACGCATCGCAGTATCGCCACTCGACGCACTACCTCGACAACCACGCTTGGGACCAGATTGCGCAGGCTATCGACGGAACGGTGCTCGATAACGACGGCTTGAAGGTTAAGGTTATCTTCGTTCCTACATACTTGAACCAGAACGACGGCATCTTCAACAAGAACTACTACGAGTTGCTCGTCGGTATGGATTTGACCATCTTCCCTTCGTACTATGAGCCGTGGGGATATACTCCGCTGGAATCTATCGCCTTCTCGGTGCCTACAATCACGACAAACCTCGCAGGCTTCGGCGTGTGGGCAGCGTCGCTCACCGAGCACGAGGGTATTACGGTAATCGAGCGCAACGATGCCAATGGTCGTGATGCTGCGGCAGCCATTGCGGAGCACGTGGTTGAGTTCGCCGACCTGCTCGAAGAGGAGGTTGCCGAGGTACGTGCTTCGGCATACGAGCTCTCGAAGCGTGCGTTGTGGAGCAACCTCTACAAATATTATATGTCGCTCTACGAGGCTGCTATGGAGAGCTGTATCTCCCGCACCCACCGTGCAGTGCTGGGTGACGGCGGCGGCCGCAACGAGCAGATTAACTTCGTGCGCCAGCAGCTGGCTACCGAGCGCCCATCGTGGCAGCGTGTGATGGTGGAGAAGGCTCTGCCTCATCGCCTGCGTGCTTTGGAGGAGCTCTCCCGCAACTTGTGGTGGAGCTGGACTCTCGGTGCACGTGACCTGTTCGAGTATATCGACAAGGATTTGTGGATTGAGGTTAATCGCAACCCTATCGCCCTGCTCGACAAGCTCTCTATCGAGCGTCTGGCAGAGTTGGAGGAGGACAAGGAGTTCCTCGCAAAGATGGATGCCGTATATGCGCAGTTCCAGGAGTATATGAACGAGGCTCCTGCCGAGGAGACTCCGAAGATTGCATACTTCTCGATGGAGTATGGTCTGCACCACACGCTCAAAATCTACTCGGGCGGTCTTGGTATCTTGGCCGGTGACTACTTGAAGGAGGCGTCGGACAAGAATGTGCCGATGGTTGCTGTCGGTCTGCTCTACCGCTACGGATACTTCACCCAGCGACTCTCTTCGCAGGGCGCACAGGAGGCTGTCTATGAGCCGCAGAACTTCTACAAGTTGCCAATCTCGCCTGTACGTGACGAGGATGGCAGCTGGATAACTGTCCAGATTGCATATCCGGGTCGTACCCTCTACGCTCGTGTATGGCGTTGTATGGTGGGTCGTACAGCACTCTACCTGCTCGATGCCGACTACGAGGCAAACCTCGAAGAGGACCGTCAGGTAACACACTACCTCTATGGTGGCGACTGGGAGAACCGCTTGAAGCAGGAGATTCTGCTCGGTGTCGGCGGTATCCGTGCTCTGGCAAAGATGGGCATCAAGCAGGATGTTTACCACTGCAACGAGGGTCACGCCGCATTTATCGGCATTGAGCGCATTCGCAACCTCATCGCTCGTCAGAAGCTCTCCTTCTCGGAGGCGTTGGAGGTTGTTCGTGCATCGTCGCTCTTTACAACCCACACGCCGGTACCGGCAGGACACGATGCCTTCCCGGAGTCGATGATTCGTCAGTATATGTCGCACTATCCGGATGTGCTCGGCATCACTTGGGACCAGTATATCAACCTCGGTAAGGTAAACCCTAACGACCCTAACGAGAAGTTCTCGATGTCGGTGCTCGCTTGTAACCTGTCGCAGGAGGTTAATGGTGTGTCGTGGTTGCACGGCGAGGTGTCGAAGGATATCTTGGGCAATATGTGGCCGGGCTACTTCAAGAACGAGTTGCACATCGGCTACGTTACCAATGGTGTTCACTTCCCGACTTGGACAGCGTCGAATATGCGCCGCCTCTACTCACGCTTCTTCCCTAAGGGCTTCGAGGGTCACGCATACAACATTCCGGAGTGGCAGAAGGTGAACGAGATTTCGGATGAGGAGCTGTGGAACGAGCGTATGTTCCTCAAAAACCGCCTCATCAAGACCATCAAGCGCCGCTATACCGACCCTTCGCAGGTGCGTTTCGACTCGCCTCGTCAGTTGGTACAGGTTTCGGAGCGTATCAAGCCGGAGGTGCTCACTATCGGTTTTGCACGTCGTTTCGCAACCTACAAGCGTGCATACCTGCTCTTCACCAACTTGGAGCGTCTGTCGGCTATCGTGAACAACAAGGAGCGCCCTGTGCAGTTCATCTTCGCAGGTAAGGCTCACCCGAACGACAAGCCGGGTCAGGATTTGATTAAGCGTATCGTTGAGGTGTCGTTGATGCCTGAGTTCGTCGGCAAGATTCTCTTCTTGCAGAACTACGATATGGAGTTGGCTCGCCGTATGGTTCAGGGTGTCGATGTATGGTTGAATACCCCTACCCGTCCTTTGGAGGCTTCGGGTACCTCGGGCGAGAAGTGCGTTATGAATGGTGTTATGCAGTTCTCGGTACTCGACGGCTGGTGGGTCGAGGGTTACAAGGAGGGTGCAGGTTGGATGCTGCCTATGGAGCGCACCTTCACCGACCAGCGTAATCAGGATGACCTCGATGCGGAGATGATTTACTCGACTATCGAGGAGCAGATTGCACCTAAATATTACGCACGTAACGAGAAGGGTGTTCCTACCGAGTGGGTTGCTTCGATTAAGAGCTGTATCGCCGATATCGCATCCAACTTTACGACCAACCGTATGCTCACCGACTACGAGGAGCGCTTCTACAACAAGTTGGCTGCCCGTAAGGTTGAGGTTACTGCCGACAACTATATCCTTGCCCGTGAGATTGCGGCTTGGAAGCGTAAGGTTTCGGCGGCGTGGGACAATGTCAAGGTGCTTGACGTGCAGCGTGCCCGTGTCGATAAGGAGGCTATCTACGTAGGCGAGGCATACCACTACGAGGTTACTGTCGATGTTGCCAACCTCTCGCCGGAGGATATCGGCGTAGAGATGGTTGTTGCCAAGCAGATGGTTGCCGGCGATGCGGCAAATGTCGATTACTCGTTGCCATTGAAGCGAGTAGCCGTAAATGGCAGTCTGGTAACCTACGCTCTGGATTACACTCCTCGCAAGACGGGTACATTCGATATCGCATTGCGTGTATTCCCTCAGAACGAGCACTTGCCACACAGAATGGACTTCGCTCTCGTTAAGTGGGCATAGGCTATAACGAAAAGGCACAAAGTTGCAACTCCGCCCTCGTGCGGAGTGCGATTTTGTGTCTTTTTTATTGAAAAAACAGATTTTTTAAGAAAATAGAGTACAACTTGCCGAAATTTTTAATAACTTTACGGAAAGAGTTGTAAACAATACTAATATTTATTATGCCGGGATTAACTTTTGATAAACGGGAACTCGGGAACTTAGAGTACTCGTTGCAGCGAGAGATGCTTGCCACAGACCGCCGTGGTGGATATATGAGCACTACAATCGTGGGATGTAACACTCGCAAGTATCACGGACTGATTGTCGCTCCGATAGATATGACGGAGGAGGCCTACGTGCTGCTTTCGTCGCTCGATGAGACTATCGTGCAGCACGACCAGTCGTTCAACCTGGCTCTGCACCGCTTCCGTGGTGTCTATGAGCCTCGTGGTCATAAATATATTACCGATTTCGAGTACACGCCGTGCCCGACTATCACTTACCGTGTTGGCGGCGTAATCTTGAAGAAGGAGCTGCTGTGGATTCACAAACGTACCCATCTGATGATTCGCTATACGCTTGTGGATGCACACTCGGAGACTACGCTTCGACTGCGTCCGTTCCTTGCGTTCCGCAACAAGCACGCCCTCTCGAAGGCCAATATGTACGCCAATGTGCGCTCGTATCCGATCAAGAATGGTGTGAAAAACCGCCTGTATGACGGCTTCCCGTGGCTGCATATGCAGTTGAGCAAGGATGATGCGCAGTTTGTTCCGGCACCGGATTGGTACTACGACTTCGAGTATCAGAAGGAGATTGAGCGTGGCTACGAGGGTCACGAGGATTTGCTCACGACCGGTTACTTCGAGATGAAGATACAGAAGGGCGAGAGCATCATCTTCTCCGCTTCGGTGGACGAGATGGCCTCCTCGGAGGATATCGTCAAGGCTTTCGACGCCTCGATTGCCCGCCGAACACATAAGATTGACTTCCGCAGCTGTCTGCACCACTCGGCCCGTCAGTTCATCATCCGCCGTCCGGGTGACCGCACGGAGGTTGTTGCCGGCTACCCGTGGTATGGTGTTGCAGGCCGCTCGACCTTTATCTCGCTGCCGGGTCTGACACTCGAACAGGGCTACAAGGAGGATTGTATCGCCGTGCTCGACACGATGGTTGGCGATATGCACAATGGCGACTTCGCCGGCTCGGCATCCGCCGAGGTTGCGGCAGATGCTCCGCTCTGGTTCTTCTGGACCTTGCAGCAGTTGGAGTCGCACATCGGAGGCAAGGCTGTCTGGGAGCGTTACGGTGCAGCTATGAAGAGCATCCTTGCGGCATACCGCAGCGGTTTCTTCGGCGGTTGCGTTGCGCTGCACGAGAACGGTCTGGTGTGGGCCTCCCGTGAGGGCTACGCTTTGAGCTGGATGAACAGCGTGATGAACGGTGTTCCGCAGACACCTCGTGCCGGATATACCGTGGAGTTGAACGCCCTCTGGTACAACGCCGTATGCTATGCGTTGGAGTTGGCCAAGAAGTGCGGCGACAAGGCATTTGTTGAGGAGTGGAAGGCTCTGCCAAAGAGAACGCAGAAGTCGTTTGTCGAGAAGTTCTACCTCGCAGAGGAGGGCTACTTGGCCGACTACGTAGATATGCGCTGTGCTAATAAGTCTATCCGTTGCAACCAGATTATCGCCTGCGGTCTGCCATACCGTATGCTCGACGAGCACCAGATGGTGAACGTGCTGCTTACGGTACGTCAGCACCTGCTCACTCCGCACGGTCTGCGCTCCCTCTCGCCGGAGGACCCTATGTTCGAATCGACGTACAAGGAGAACCCTATCGAGCAGGAGGCTGCCAGCAAGAATGGCGCAGTGTGGGTATGGCCGTTGATGTTCTACTTCGAGTGCGCATTTGCCCTCGAAGGCAGTCGTTTCCTCGCCAAGGCGAACGACCTGTACGAGGCCTACGACGACTATATCCAGACCTACTGCATCGGTTCGGTTGCCGAGTACTACGATGCCAATCCTCCGTTTGCACCACGAGGTGCCATCTCGCAGGCTTGGAGCGTTGCGGCACTGCTCTACCTCAAACAGCTCATCGAAAAGCAGGAGGCGGAGGCTGCCAAGGCGGCAAAGCGTACAGCCGCAAAAGCAAAGAAAGAGAGTAAAAACAGTAAAAAATAGGTACAATGAGGGTTTTAATGTTTGGATGGGAGTTCCCGCCGCATATTGCCGGCGGTCTGGGTACTGCCTGCTACGGAATGACACGTGGATTGGCACGTAACGGCGTAGATGTCACATTCGTTATGCCTCACGCTTCGGGTGATGAGGACCAGCGATTTGTCGATGTCGTTAATGCGAGTGACGTTGAAACGGTCTTTGGAAAGGTGTCGAACGACTCGGCGGATATTATCGAGAAGATGTCGTTCATTCACATCGATTCCAACCTCGTACCGTACCTCTCGCCTGAGGATTACGAGAGTTACCACGACGAGTTCGTCAAGACGGGCGAGAAGCGTTGGGAGACCTCCGACGTGTGGAGTCAGCGTTACACCTTCTCCGGCAAGTATGGCGCAAACCTCTTGGAGGAGGTTGCCCGCTATGCTATCGTTGCAGCACAGGTGGCTAAGGATTTGGATGGACAGTTTGACGTTATCCACGCTCACGACTGGCTCACATACTTCGCCGGCATCGCTGCAAAGCGTGTGTCGGGCAAGCCGCTGGTGGTGCATATGCACGCTACGGAGTTTGACCGCTCGGGAGAGAATATCAATACGCAGACATACGCTATCGAGCGTGCCGGTATGCACGCTGCCGACCGTGTTATCGCTGTGTCGAACCTGACACGCAATATCATCATCAACCGCTACGGCGTTCCTGCCGAGAAGGTTGTGGCGGTGCATAACGCCGTGCGCTTTGCGGATAAGAATGCCCCGCTGCCGGAGCGTGGTGTGAAGGATAAGATTGTAACCTTCCTCGGTCGTATCACCTTCCAGAAGGGCCCTGACTACTTCGTCGAGGCGGCTGCCAAGGTGTTGAAGCGTTGCCCTAACGCGCGCTTTGTGATGGCGGGCTCGGGCGATATGATGAACCACGTCATCCGCCGTGTGGCACGTCTGGGTATTGCCGACCGCTTCCACTTCACGGGCTTCCTTCGTGGTGACGACGTGAATAAGATGTTCCAGCTGTCGGATGTCTTCGTTATGCCGTCCGTGTCGGAGCCTTTCGGTATCGCTCCGTTGGAGGCTATGCGTGAGAATGTGCCGGTAATCATCTCCAAGCAGAGTGGTGTTGCCGAGGTGCTCGACTACGCTATCAAGGTCGATTATTGGGATGTGGATGCTATGGCAGATGCCATCTACGGTTTGGTAAACTACCCTGCACTCTCGAAGATGTTCTCCGAGAAGGGTCTGGAAGAGGTTACCAACTTGAAGTGGAACGATGCCGCTTCCAAAATCAAACGTGTGTATGAGGATGCCATCGCATCTGTTAAATAATTGAGAAATAACAAAAAAGAAAAGATATGAAGACAATTTGTTTGTATTTTCAGGTACATCAGCCTTGGCGATTGAAGACCTATCGCTTCTTTAACATCGGCAAGGACCACAACTATCTCGATGATTTGACCAACCGTGCCATTATGCAGAAGATTGCACGTGAGTGTTACCTGCCTATGAATGCACTGCTGCTCAAACTTATCAAGGAGAATAAGGGCGCATTCCGTGTGTCGTTCTCCCTGACGGGCAATGCCGTTGAGCAGTTCAAACTCTACGCACCGGAGGTTCTCGACTCGTTCCGTGAGTTGGTAAAGACGGGATGTGTTGAGTTGCTCGCCGAGACCTACTCGCACTCGCTGGCAGCGTTGTCGAGTAAGGAGGACTTCGTGGAGCAGGTTAAGGCTCATACAGCGATGCTCAAAAAGGAGTTTGGTGTGAAGCCGAAGGCATTCCGCAATACGGAGTTGATTTACTCGGACGAGATTGGCACTATGGTTGGCGAGCTGGGCTTTAAGACTATGCTTGCCGAGGGTGCAAAGCACGTGTTGGGATGGAAGTCGCCAAACCTTGTATATGCAAGTGCCGGCGACCAGAGCCTGCGCCTGCTGTTGCGTAACTATAAGCTCTCGGACGATATCGCCTTCCGCTTCTCGAATCAGGGCTGGGATGAGTATCCGCTCACGGCTGACAAGTACGCAGCGTGGTTGTCGGAGAGCGACGGCGAGGTTGTAAACCTCTTTATGGACTACGAGACCTTCGGTGAGCATCAGAAGGCATCGACCGGTATCTTCGACTTCGTTAAGAACCTGCCAAAGGCGGTGTTGCAACGTGGCGACTTGCAGTTCGCAACCGTCTCGGAGACCGCCGCAGCACACCAGCCGGTAGCCGTTATCCACTGCCCTCACGTTATGTCGTGGGCAGACGAGGAGCGTGATGTTACCGCCTGGCTGGGCAATGACCTCCAAAATGAGGCGTTTGGCAAACTCTATGAGATGAAGGATAAGGTTCGCTCGCTCAAAAGCGATGACTTCAACTATGTTTGGAACTTTATGCAGACATCCGACCACTTCTACTATATGGCAACCAAGTGGCTTTCGGATGGCGACGTTCACTCCTACTTCAACCCTTATGGCTCGTCGTATGAGGCATTTATGAACTATATGAATGTTCTCTCCGACTTCCAGATTGAGGTCGAGAAGGCGTTGGAGGCAAAGAAGGCCGCCCGCAAGACAAAGAAGGCATAACCCTCTTGCTCATATAATAGAAAAGGTGTTGTCCGCTCGGGCAACACCTTTTTGCATCATTCCTTGCTCTATGTAATAGCCGCTCTTCGGCTCGGCTACTTCTTGTTAAAGAGGTTCATCGTTCGCTCCATACCTACGGCGACAAACGAGAGTATGGCATCGCCAAAGAGTTTGAGTCGCTCGGGCATCTTCTCCCGCTCCTCGGCACTCCACTCGCCCAGCACGTAGTCCACCTGATGACCACGGCTGAAATCGCCGCCGATGCCGAAGCGCATACGTGGATAATCCTCCGAGCCGAGCAACTCGGCGATGTTTTTCAGGCCGTTGTGTCCGCCGGCGCCACCCTTTGAGCGCATACGCAACTCCCCGAATGGCAGGGCGATATCATCAACGACGACCAAGACGTTCTGTCGCTCAATTTTAAGCTCCTGCATCCAGTAGCGCACCGCCTTGCCCGAAAGGTTCATATACGTCGAGGGCTTCAACAGCGTGACGATGTGGCCACGGTGGCGCAGTGTGGCGGTAGAGCCGTAGCGACCCGACAAAAAAGAAGTGTCGGATGCCGCTGCAAGGGCATCCAACACTTTGAAACCTATGTTGTGTCTGGTCTCGGCGTACTCGGCGCCGATGTTACCCAAGCCGACAACAAGATATTTCATTCTTCGTACTCTTTAAGATTACTGCTGAGCGGCAGCACCACGAGATGCACGAGTTACACGTACAGCACATACTGCCTGGGTTGCAGGCGATACGAACTGCAAGCCCTCGAACTGCAAGTCGCCAACGAAGATAGTCTGACCAACTTTGAGTGGAGTTACGTCGATAGTCAACTCGTCAGGGAGGTTTTCGAGCATACCCTTAACAACGAGCTTACGAGCCGACAGAGCCAACTTACCACCGACCTTAACACCCTCGGCGTTACCGGTGAGGCGTACAGGGATTGCGATAGATACCGGCTTATCCTCCTGAACACGGTAGAAGTCGATGTGGAGAATCTGCTCACGGATTGGGTGGAACTGAACCTCACGCAAAACGGCCTTCTCTACCTTGCCGTTAATCTCAATCTCAACGATGTAAGAGTTAGGGGTGTAGATGAGCGGCTTAACAGCCTTCTCGTTTACAGAGAACGAAATGTTCTCGCCACCACCGTAGAGTACGCATGGAATCGAACCCTCACGGCGAACTGCCTTGGTAGCCTTCTTGCCATACTCGGCACGAGGCTCTGCTGCGATAGCAATAGTTTTCATAAATGTTTAATTATTAAAGTGTTACCTGCGGCGGCACTCAGTTCGTACCCGTAGTACGACCCCCATAACCGCCTGATTATCGGGTGCAAAGATATAAAAAAATAGTAAACAAGCAAAAAAGAAGCTGCCCGGCAAGGTGATTTCTGCGTTAAGTTTGCCCTCAAAATGCTCATTTACATCCGGGGAACTCCGCTTTCCCGAACTTCTCAGGCCTTGAAATCCCTCTTATCGTACAACTTCCGACAAATAAGCAGGCTCCTGACAAAAAGGGCAGGCATCATCTCCGATGCCCGCCCTTGTCCTCTGCCCCTGAAAGGCTTTGTACAGAAACGTTCCTCTATTGCAGGCCGCCATCCGGCAGTGGTACGACGATGACGTTGTCGTGCTCGGAGAGGAAGCTTGTCTGCATAATGGTTATCGAGAGCGGCTCGCACCCCTCGGCAGAGATGGTGAGCGTGCAGGCTCTGTCGGAGCTGCCCGTATTCTTCTTGGCATAGAGGGTTATCGCCCCCTTGCCGTCATCCGAGAGCAGTTGCAGCCAGTCGTTCTGCTCCAAGCTCGTCGTGTAGGCGAGCGTAGCGTCGAGGGTGACCACAATCTCGCCACCCATACTCGTCAGCCTCTGCGGAGTCATCGACCGCAGCAGCACGTGGTAGGTATTCGATGGCGTTTGTGTTATGGTTATCGTCTTGCTGAACGAGCTATCGGCGGCCGCCACGGATATCGTTGCCGTGCGCTGCTTGCCGGAGTAGTCAATCTCGTATGGCAGCACCTCGAACACCACCGCCTCATTCTGTGGCAGGGCCTCGGCACGTGTCACGGGGACTCGCAGCCACTCCTTATCGGAGGTTACCGAGTATGTAAGGTTCGACTTGACGATAATCTCTGCCTTGCCACCCGTACCGTCGAACTCGCTCTTTGATACCCCTACAACCTCCAAAACGTCGTCGTAGGTCGGGTCGATATATATATCATTGTATTGGATTTCAGGCTCCGGCTCCGTACAAGAAGCCAGCAGCAGAGCCACTATTGTAATTACCTTTTTCATTGCTTCTTGTATGTTGACTCGTTACCAAGTACTACCTCCTCCGCAATCTCACGGAGTCGCTTTGCGATGGTGGCATCCACCCCGCACTCGGCAGGGTTGTCGCCGAACTTCTCGCCATAAATCATCAGATAATTGACACACGCTTTCAGGTATGCGCCATTGCGATTCTGGTGGAAGGAGTCGGTGTATAGCAGCGAGTAGCCCTCCTCGGTGGCCTTCTTGAATGCCACGCCGATAGGCGACACCCAATCCAGATTAGGGGTCATATCACGCACCGCCAAAGCTCCGTTGTAGAGGTGGTTGAAGAAGTTCTCATACGAGCCGTAGCCTCGGTAGTCGTTAGCCGTTCTCGGGTATGCCCACGTCTGCTCCAAAATCTGCTTGCAGGAAGGCGATGCCTTGCGTATGTTCTCCGTTATCTGCTGAACCACGAGCAGGCGCTCGTCAGTAGGCTTACATCCATCCTTGTAGAAGGCGGCGGAGCTGTTGTAGCTGCTATCCTGCAACAAGGCGTAGTCGTAGCCTCCCTCGGCAACCACGTTCTGCGAGAATTCGAGCTCTTGGAGGTGGTTCTTCATCGCCATCGAGCCTTTGAGGTTGGCACGCATACGCACCTGATGACCCTCACGACGTGCTATCTCCTTGAACATCCACACCGTGGCGTAGTAGTAGGTGAAGGAGTTGCCCAGAGCCATAATCTTGTGTGTATCCTTTACTGCCGGCGCATCCTCGTAGCAGTTGATGTAGCAGGTCATAAAGGTAAATCGAGGGAAGAATATCTGCGCCGCTTCGTTGGCGTAGAGCGTCTCGCCCGCACCATTCACACGGTTCACGATGCGGCAACGCATCTTCACAAAGTCGTTCTCAATAGGGTTTTGCAGGGTGAAACTCTGCACGAAGGTCGTGTAGTTGTAGCTGTCGAACTTCTTGACGTAGAATGAGTACTTTGTCTCATTGTCCTCAGGTACCACCTTCAAATCCTGCTCTACGCTCTTCCACTCGCCACCGTCAAGGTACTCGAAGATGAAGTACTTTGGCGACTGCGGCGATGCCGCACCGAGCGAGAGGCAGAAGTCGAAGTCGCAACCCGCCGACACCGATGTCACCGGCACGCAGAAGAGCAGGTAGTCGTCGGTGGTGAGGTTTGCTACCGCCGTCGTCTTGCTGTATATCGAATAGACAGGCTTGCGGCCCTCGGAAGCCGATACGGCCGTGATGATTGCATTGCCGAAGGAACCGTCGAGCCCCGAAGCAAAGCTGTAACCCTGATTCAGCCAACGCTTGCCGGCATCGGTGGAGGCGGAGTAGAGGGAGCCCGAAGTCTCCCACTTCGCAGGGAAGCCGTGTGTCGCCGTGTAGAGGTTCTTCTGCTTCACGGTGAGGGTCTGCATCTTGCCGCTATCCTTACCCGTGAATGTCACCGTCGCCTCACGCTTGTCGGAGATGTTGAGTGATGGCGGTGGTGTCAGCGTCAGTGTCGCCGTCTCGCCCGCAGCAATCTCCGTAGGGAGGCTCTTGCAGAAGGTCTCGATGCCCTCTGCCGAGAGGGTCACGCTCTCGTTGTAGGTCGTTACCGTTACCTCCTTGGCTGTGGTATCGCCCGCCTCAAAGAGTACGCTCTTGCTCGACAGGTCGCAGCAGAACTCCGGAGCAGGGATGCCCAACTGCACCACCTGCACCTTGGTCTCATTGTCATTCGAGTAGAAGAGAAGCTCCACGGAGCGGTCGGCATATAGCTCGTTTTGCTGCATTGTCACCGTCACGGTAACTTCGCCGCCCTCCTCGCTCGACTGCGGCGATACGGAGAGCCACCCCTCGTGGTTCTCCATCATCGCCCACCCTTGGGCCGAGGATATTGTGAAGGAGACGCTCTCCGTCTCGGCACTCGCCCGCACGAAATCACGGTCGCTACTTATCGCCGACGGGGTCTCGGGGTCGAGCAGAATCTCCCTGTCTTTTGTTATCACCTCCGGCTCGACGCTGCACGCAGGGAGCGCAAACAGCACAAGGAACAGAAGCGATGAATATATAAATCGTTTCATTGTCTTACGCTTTGTGTTGTCTATTTAATCTCCGAAGGCTTTGTCGCCTTATAGGTGGTGTAGGTAAGGTTGAGGGTGCCTGTGCCCGAGCCCGACATATTCGCCACGGTTATATCCTCCTGTGAGGCGATATGAATCTCCACGCCGTCGAGCACCAGCGTGCCTGCGACCTTGCACGGCGCAGCCTCTGTACCGACCGTGATTGTGCGGGTGAGGTGACCGCCAAAGAGCATACCCGAGTAGTAGGCATAATCTTGGTCGTCAGTGACCGTTCCCGAGAAGCCCTGCACCTTGCAATCCACCTTGCAACCCGTGAAAGAGGAGTTTCTCTTTACTGCCAGGCCTCCCAATGCTCCGGCGCACACGCCGCTGCCGTCAGCCGCAGCGATAACGTCGCCGTAGCTGTTGCAGTTGGCGATGGTGTGGCCGAATGTGCCGACAATACCGCCGATGTGCGAGGAGCGACGACCTATCGTGTTGGAGTATTGCACCGTGCCATAGTTGGTGTTGCCGTCCATCAAGCAGGTGGAACCGCTGATGCCGCCCATACGTACACGACCCTTGTTCTGCATCTCTACAAATCCGTAGTTGGTGCAGTTTTCAATCTTGTTAGGGTTAGTATTCTCGGATTCGCTGGTTGTAAATCCGCAGATGCCGCCCATAAAGTTGTAGCCGGCATAGGAGGTGCCCATTACCACGTGTCCTCGGTTTGTGCACGAGGAGAGAACGTGGTTGCCACCCTCGGAGCAGTATCCCAAGATGCCGCCCACGTAGGCGTGCTTGCTTATGGTTGCCGAAATCTCGCCCGTGTTGTGGCAGTTCGAGATGTTGTGGGCAACAGCTCCTGCAATACCACCCTGATATACATATTGGGTATGTGCCACGGTCGTCTTTATCGAGAGTTTTGCCGAGTTGCTGCAACCGGTGATGGTTGATGTCGTGCCGGCCGGACTCACACCGACAATGCCTCCGAATTGCGGATATGTGGCGGCAGCGTTGATGTTGAGGGTGATTGGGCCGCTGTTTACGCAGTCTGTGATTGTGGCCGATATGGCACGACCGCAGATGCCTCCGATGCGCAGTGCCGCATAGCTCTCTGCACCACCATCGCCCATCGTGATGTGGCCCTTGTTCTCACACTTGGTGAGTGTTCCGACGGTATATGACGTGTTGCAATTACCGGTCGTGATACCACCGGCATTGATGTTGAAACCATTGCCGCCCACGTTCAGGTTGAGCGAGGCGTTGTTTACGCACTTCTCGATGGTGCCTGCGGTCAGGATGCAGAATGGTGCAGCAAAGACGGTGCTGTTGGAGGTCTCCGTGGTCTCGACCGTCAGGTGAGAATCGGCCTCCTCGCCCGCCGTTGTGCCGAGGGTGAGGTTCTTGATGGTCGCCCCCTTGTCCACGTAGGCGAAGAGCAGACCGCTGTACTTGGTGGTGCCCGTAGCCTTGATGCCGGAGATTGTGTGGTCGTTACCATTCAGCGTATAGCCGCCATCGACGCTTGCCAGAGGCACACGCTCGTATGCGCTCAGGTTGATGTCGGCATATACGTTTACGCTCTTGCCGTCCACGCTATATGCCGAGTGGTTGGTATCGGTAGCGAAGGCAATCCAATCCTCCGCCGTGTAGATTCCGTGTGGCTGCTCGCCTGCGTAGGCTATCGCAGGCATATCGAGCAACTGACCTGCGGTGAGGGTGATGCCCTCTGCGCCGTACATCTTCTTCGTCATACTGTTGCCGTCAGCACCAACCACCCAGAGGGTAAAGCCCTTGGTGTATGTTCCCGCAGGGAGGGCGAAGATGCACTCCAAAGGGGAGGCCGAGAGGGTCGCATCTGTCGTGATGCCGATAAACGATGCCGACTCGGTAGGGGATAAATCCTGCTTTGAGTCTGTCGCCTTCTCCAATACCGTCTTTGACCCCTTGTCTGCCGGAGCCACACCCGTCACGGAGAAGGTGTCGAAGTTGTAGTCAAAGACTCCCGACAGACGCTCGCTGCCGGTGGCCATCAGCACCACCTTCTTCAAGGCAGCCGTGCCTGTGAGCGATACACGCAGGTATGCGCAGGCGTGCTTCACGGTCAGCGGGTCCTGTGCATCCACCGTATGACCTATGAGGATGCCGTTGCCATTTGCCAGCTTCTCTTGCAGCAGGGCCTGCTCCGTAGGAATCAGCACCTTGCCCGCCTCGTAGAGCATCGTTCCCGGATATACAATCGTGAGCGGATACTCCGGCGTGATGTCGGTGGTGAAGATTGCGCTCTTCTCTCCGTTGAAGAGTTCGTTCAGAGGGTCGGATACCGCCGTTCCGTTGATGATGATTTGGTCACCCGTCTGCCAATGGAGCGGATATACGCCATCGACCAACTCCTTGCCCATACCGATACGGCTCGCCTCGGGCATACGCACCTCGATTCGGTGCTTACCCTCTCCCAAGACTCCGCCATCGGTGGCGATGTTCTCCGTCGCATCCTCCGTACAGCCTGCCGAGAGGGCAAGCAGAGCAATGCAACCCGAAAATAAGATTCTCTTGTTCATTATGGTAGTTTTTTATTAGTGTTAGTTTTTGTTTTCGTTAAGGTTGCAAATATAATAAATATTTGAATATCACAACTATAAATATGCAATATGTTTGCATCTACAACGCTCGAATCTGTGCGGAGAGCCACTCCAAACGCTCGGCATAGCGAGAGGCAATCTTATCGACCGACTCCTCGTAGCTCATACTGCTCTCTCCGTTAGGGCCGGTCATATTGTGCCCCCAGATTGCGTAGTTCTTCTCGGCCGACTCTTTGAGCCGCTCCTTCATCGTGTTTATATAGGGGATTAGCCCCTTAAATTTAGGGTACAGCATCGCCCAGCGCAGTTTGAGCAGTGCCACAAACTCCGGGTCTTGGAATAAGCGAGGGTACCACAGATACTCCTTGCAGTACCAGCCCGTGCGCTGCGTGAAGGTCTTCCAGTCGTAGTCCCACAGCGGGCCGGGGCACAGCTTGCCGTCTCGACGCTTGTATATGTACGAACTCTTCGGGTGTAGCCACTCCCAGTGGTAAATCAGCTCCGATATCAGATATATATCGACGAGCGAGTTGATGTCGATGTAGTTCTTGTAGCCGCTCTTCTCGTCTAACCACCCCTCGCCATAAAGGGCATCCTCGAAGGCGTGGAAATAGCCCTCTATATACTCCAACTGCTGCGTGGTCAGGTCCTCACGCTCGGGGTCCTTGATTTTTATAGGGATATGCTCGGAGCCCTTCTCCGTCGTAACCGTGTACTTGGAGTGGAAGAGCGTCTCGTCGTCGTCCGCCGCATAGGTATCCATCTCCATCAGGTAGCCTCCCGTGACGTTGGCCGTCTGCTCGGGACCCAGCTCGTCGATGTTTACTCGGTTTTCGTCAATCTTAATCTGCTCGCAGAGGTAGTAGTTGCCCTTGTGCTCGCCATTCAGCACCAACTCGACGTGGTAGCCTCGTGGGGTCCACGCCAGCAGGGTCTGCTTGCCCAGATAGAAGGTCAGGTCGTTGCGCATCATCGTCTTGTCGATAAAGTTCGCAAGCAGCACCCAACGCTTGTGCTTCGGCATACCGAGCACCTCCGTCTTCTTCGAGAACTTCAACTTGTATGGCTTCTTTGCATACTTCCACGTGGAGTTGCCTCGGCCTGCGATTTGCACCTCTACGGGCTCGATGTCGGCAAACTCTCCGCCACCCATCAACGAGAATGTGGCGCTGACCCAATCATCCTTGCTGGTTATTGCTGCGCCACCCTCTGTCGATACGGCGACGATAGGCAGCCCCGTGAAGTTGAACTTCAAGGCGACGTTGTAGAGGCTCTCCTTGCCCTCCTCTTTCACAAGGCGGTAGCTGACCCCCAACGAGAAGTCCTGTGCGCTCTCGCCCGATATCTGCTCTTGGTCGCCAACATAGACCTTGTAGCCCTCCCGAGCCTTAAATACGGGGATGAGCTCTACGCCGGGATAGACGGGCGTGAGGGTCTTGATGGCGGATGCGAAACCCACGGTGTTGTCGGTGGCGATGTCGCACACCACGTCGGCCGTGAGGATGGAGGCGTTGTTCTCGACCTTGAATCCGAACTCTTCGAGCGCAGGGATAACCGGCTCCGGCTCCGGCTCCGGCTCGGGTTCAGGTTCGGGCTCAGGTTCAGGTTCGGGTTCAGGCTCCGGTTCCGGTTTCTCTTCGGGTTTCTCCTCCGGCTTCTCTGTCGGATTGTCCGTCGAGCTATCGTCAGGTTGCTCGGTGGCCGGTGGCAGAGGCTTATCCTCTTCGCAGCCGACCCATGTCACGGCCACGAAAGAGAGCACCAACGCCACTAAAATTCGTAAAAAATAACTCTTCATAAAAACCTATTAACGTATTACGTACCACAAATATAGGCTTTTTAATATTTGTAAACAAATATTGCCCGAAATAAACATCTGTTATACAACCCTTAACAAAAGTGAAGGTGCCGAAAAGACTGCGACAGATTGTCATAAGGTGGCATAGGAGGTGTGCCAAACTGCGCCAAAGCGACATAGCTGCGCCCGCCAAATGCTATTGGCAAAGGTTTTGTTCGATACCAGATAAGCAACAAAATAATTTAGGACTATGAACATCAATTCACTTACAATCAAGGCGCAGGAGGCGTTACAGTCGGCGGCGGGCAAGGCTCGTGAGGCCGGCCAGCAGAGCATCGACCCTCTGCATATTCTCTCCGTACTTATTGCCGAGGATGACTCGCTCGGGGCATTTCTGCTGGGCAGGGTAGGTGTTAATGTGCGCTCGTTGCGTGACGAGGTCGCCGCAGCGGTGGCATCCCTGCCGAGGGTTAGTGGCGGCACCTCCGAGCAATACTTCTCGACGGAGGCCTCACGCATCATTCAGCGTGCCGTGGATTTTACAAAGAGTTTTAACGATAAATATGCCTCGGTGGAGCATCTTCTGCTTGCCCTTATTGCCGAGCGGGGTCGCTCGGCCGACATCCTCAAAGGGGCAGGGGCCTCGGAGAGGGAGGTTACGGAGGCGATAAGGCAGTTCCGCAAGGGTGCTACGGTCGATTCGCAGACCGCTACGCAGGAGTTCAACGCTCTGGGCAAGTATGCCATCAACCTCAATGAGCTGGCTCGTGGCGGCAAACTCGACCCCGTGATTGGTCGTGACGAGGAGATTCGCCGAGTCTTGCAGATACTCTCCCGCCGTACCAAGAACAACCCTATTTTGGTCGGTGAGGCGGGTGTCGGAAAGACCGCCATCGCCGAGGGCATTGCTCACCGCATCGTCGATGGGGATGTGCCGGAGAATCTGCGCTCGAAGGTCATCTTCTCGCTCGATATGGGTGCACTGATTGCCGGAGCGAAGTATCAGGGCGAGTTCGAGGAGCGACTCAAAGGTGTTGTGCAGGAGGTGATTGCGGGCGATGGCGAGATACTGCTCTTTATCGACGAGATACATACGCTCATAGGCGCAGGCAAGGGTGCCGGAGCGATGGATGCCGCCAACATCCTCAAACCGGCCCTCGCCAGAGGCGAACTGCGCACGATAGGTGCTACGACGCTCGACGAGTTTCAGAAGTACTTCGAGCAGGATAAGGCGCTGGAACGCCGCTTCCAGAAGGTGATGATTGACGAGCCGACCACCGAGGATGCCATCTCTATACTCCGAGGACTGAAAGAGCGATACGAGAGCCACCATCAGGTGCGCATCAAGGATGAGGCGATTGTCGCTGCCGTGGAGTTGTCGCACCGATATATTACGAGCCGCTTCCTGCCCGATAAGGCGATAGACCTTGTGGATGAGGCGGCATCACGCCTGCGCTTGGAGATGAACTCCGTGCCGGAGGAGATTGACTCGTTGGAGCGCCGTGTGCGCCAACTCGAAATCGAGCGAGAGGCCATCCGCCGAGAGAATGACAAGGGGCGTATTGCACTACTTGATAAGGAGATAGAGGACTTAAAGGCACGGACGGCGGAGAGGCGTGCGAAGTGGCAGGGCGAGCGTGATATCCTGCGCAAGATACAGCAGGAGAAGGATGCTATCGAGCGGCTGAAAGTCGAGGCACAGCAGGCGGAGCGTCAGGGTGACTATGGCCGTGTTGCGGAGATTCGCTACGGCAAGATTGTCGAGGCGCAGAAGCACATCTCCGCCTTGCAGGATGAACTCGATGCCGCCACCACCAACGGGCAGATGATTAAGGAGGAGGTCGATTCGCAGGATATCGCCGAGGTGGTATCTCGCTGGACGGGCATACCGGTTACGAGGATGCTCTCCTCGGAGCGAGAGAAGCTGCTCAATATGGAGCAGGAGCTGCATCGCCGAGTGGTGGGGCAGCAGCAGGCGATAAGCGTGATTTCGGATGCTGTGCGCCGCTCACGTGCAGGGCTGAACGACCCTCGAAAACCTATCGGCTCGTTCATATTCTTGGGCACTACGGGCGTCGGCAAGACCGAGCTGGCGAAGGCGTTGGCGGAGTTCCTCTTCAATGACGAGAATATGATGACACGTATTGATATGAGTGAGTATCAGGAGCGTCACAGCGTTTCACGTCTGGTTGGAGCGCCTCCGGGATATGTCGGATACGACGAGGGCGGACAGCTCACCGAGGCGGTGCGACGCAAGCCCTACTCGGTCGTTCTGCTTGACGAAATCGAGAAGGCACATCCCGACGTTTTCAACATTTTGTTGCAGGTGCTCGACGATGGTCGCCTGACCGACAATAAGGGCCGCACGGTCGATTTCCGCAACACGATAATCATAATGACCTCGAATATGGGCTCCTCGCTGATTCAGGAGGCCTTCGCTACCGCCTCGGCGGCAAATGGGGGTGCAGTGCCGGAGCAGGTGGTCGAGCGCACCAAGGGCGATGTGGTGGAGCTGCTCAAACAGCAGCTTAAACCGGAGTTCCTGAACCGTATCGACGAGATTGTGATGTTCGAGCCACTCTCGGAGCAGGATATCCGTACCATCGTGGATATGCAGATGTCGGCCATCCGTAAGATGCTCTCCCACAACGGCATATCGCTCGACTATACGGCGGCGGCACGAGATTGGATTGCCCGTGCCGGCTACGATGCTATGTTTGGTGCACGCCCCGTGAAGCGGGTGATACAGCGAGAGGTTGTGAACGAACTCTCGAAGCGGATTCTCGCCGGCGAGGTCAATCGTGAGAAGGCCATATCTATTGATGTGGCGGATGGCGTGTTGCACTTCTCGAATTAGGGAGCGGGGCGCAGCGGCAGGGTCGAGCAGGGCCGATTAAGGGCGGTGCAGAGGCCCTTGCCGTTGCGTCCCATCTCACCCTCCCGTAAAAAAACAGCACTCTGTTTGAGTTTTATTTCGAAATTTCATTATCTTTGTATCTTGTATGCACTATGTGCATAGAGTATGCTGCGGAAAATCGAACACAAAAACTATAAAAACAGAACTATTATGGCAGAATTTATCTATCAGGCTCCGCTCCCAATCGAGCGTGACAACACCGAGTACCGCTTGCTCACAAAGGACTATGTGAAGGTAGTAGAGTGCGACGGTCGCAAGATTTTGAAGGTTGACCCGAAGGGCTTGGAGCTGCTCTCGAAGGCGGCTTATGAGGATGTATCCTTCTACCTGCGTGCTTCGCACCTTCAAAAACTTCGCAATATCCTTGACGATGCCGAGGCAACCGACAACGACAAGTTCGTGGCCTACACGATGCTGATGAACTCGGTGGTGGCAGCCGAGGGAGAACTCCCAACCTGTCAGGATACCGGTACGGCAATCTGCGTGGCTCACAAGGGCGAGGATGTATATACAGGCGTGGATGATGCGGAGTGCATCACCCGTGGTGTGTACGAGACCTACAAGGAGCGTAACCTCCGCTACTCGCAGGTTGTGCCTATCACGATGACCGATGAGCACAATACGGGCTCGAACCTTCCGGCGCAGATTGACATCTACGGAGGTCATCCGGGAATGGAGTACGAGTTCCTCTTCATCACCAAGGGTGGTGGCTCGGCAAACAAGACCTTCCTCTATCAGCAGACCAAGGCGTTGCTCAACGAGGAGTCTTTGACCAAGTTCTTCAAGGAGCATATCAAGGATTTGGGTACCTCTGCCTGCCCTCCATACCACTTGGCAGTCTGCATCGGCGGCACCTCGGCGGAGATGTGCCTTTCGACCGTGAAGAAGGCTTCGGCGGGCTACCTCGACGAACTTCCAACATCGGGTAACGAGGGCGGTCGCTGCTTCCGTGACCTCGAATGGGAGGAGAAGATTCTCAAAATCTGTCAGGAGATGGGTATCGGTGCGCAGTTTGGCGGTAAGTACCTCGTACACGACGTGCGTGTCATCCGTGCTCCACGTCACGCAGCCTCCTGCCCTGTCGCTATCGGCGTAAGCTGCTCGGCAGACCGCAACATCAAGGCGAAGATTACTCCGGAGGGTATCTTCTTGGAGCAGTTGGAGAAGAATCCGGCACGCTTCCTCCCTGCGGAGGCACCGGCAATGTCGCCGGCCGTGGATATCGACCTCGACGAGGGTATGGATAAGGTGCGTGAGATTCTGACCAAGTATCCTATCAAGACCCGTCTGAACTTGAAGGGCACGCTCATCGTGGCTCGTGATATCGCTCACGCACGCATCAAGCAGATGCTCGACGAGGGTAAGCCTATGCCTGAGTACTTCAAGAACCATCCGGTATATTACGCAGGCCCTGCCAAGACTCCGGCAGGTATGGCTTCCGGCTCCTTCGGCCCTACCACCGCAGGACGTATGGACCCTTACGTAGATTTGTTCCAGAGCGTGGGTGGCTCGATGGTTATGGTTGCCAAGGGTAACCGCTCGAAGGCGGTGACCGATGCCTGCAAGGCTCACGGCGGCTTCTACCTCGGCTCTATCGGCGGCCCTGCGGCTATCTTGGCGAAGAACTCCATCAAGAGCGTTGAGGTTGTCGATTTCCCTGAGCTCGGAATGGAGGCGGTGCGCAAGATTTACGTTGAGAACTTCCCTGCATTCATCATCGTGGATGATAAGGGCAACGACTTCTTCGCCGACTTTGCGCACTAAGCTGCAACGTAGCACTTTTGCATAGTAGGACAAGAGCCTACATACCGACCCAATCCCCCTTCCCGCAAGGGGGCTTTGGGTTTTAGCATATTGATAATCGTTTGAAAAACAATCCGTCAGTCGGATAATAAACGCAGTTTTATATCGTTGTTTTTTATATGAACAATCTTATAAAATTTCTCTTTACAACCCTTCTTGTGGCGACGACCGCCTTCGCATCGTATGCCGACGAGAAGGTCTCGTTCAAGACCAATGCCCCGATGATTGTCTCGATGGGCGAGGCTTTCCGTGTCGAGTTTCAGCTCAACGCAAAGCCTGACGATGACTCCTTTGCGCCCCCGTCGTTTGAGGGCTTTGATGTTATGGCAGGCCCTGCCGTATCGCAAGGCTCCTCGACCTCGTGGATTAACGGCAAGGTCACGTCGAGCATCAACTACTCCATCACCTACGTACTGCTTCCGCAGCGCAGTGGCAACATAACCATCGGCACGGCGGAGGTCAAGGTGGATGGCACCCCGTATGCCACAAAGCCAACACCCATAGAGGTACGTGACGGCGCAGCCGCCGGTGGCGGAGGTGGCAGTGACGGCAACGACCGACAGGGTGGTGAGCAGTCGATGGAGAGCCGTGCCGGCAACCAGATAGCCAAGGACGACATCCTGCTGCGCCTGACACTCTCCCGCTCCTCCGTATATAAGGGCGAGCCGGTGCGTGCTACGCTGAAACTATACAGCCGAGTAAATCTCGTAGGCATTGAGGCGATGAAGACCCCTGCGTTCAACGGCTTTTGGAGCCAGCAGAACGAGGTTGAGCAGGGCCCTTTCCGAGAGACGCTCAACAATAAGGTGTACGACACCTACAACATTGCCGAGTGGCTGCTCTACCCACAGCAGAGCGGCACGCTGCGCATCGAGCCGGCACAACTTACTGCCGTGATACAGATTGTCGTGCATAGTAACCGAGGCTTCGACCCATTCTTTGGTGGCGGCCCCGATGTCTATAACGTGCGCCGAGAGCTGCTCACGCCGCAGGTGAGCCTCCGTGTCAAGGAGTTCCCTGCCGGAGCACCATCATCCTTCACGGGTGCGGTAGGCCGCTACAATATGTCGGCGAAACTCTCCACGGCGCAGGTGGTTGCCAACTCGGCAGCAAATATCTCGGTACGTATCGCCGGTGCGGGCAATCTCAACTTTATGCAGGCGCCGACCCTCTCGCTGCCTGCCTCCTTCGAGTTGTACGACACCAAGAGTACCGAGCAGATAAATACCACAGCCTCCGGTTCTACGGGGTATAAGAGCTTCGAGTATCCGTTCATAGCACGTGCCGAGGGCGACTACACCATCTCGCCGGTCGAGTTCACATACTTCAACCCCGATAGTGGCGAGTATGTAACCCTCTCGTCGGAGCCGTTCTCTATCACGGTGACCCCCGACCAGAGCCGTGCTGCGAGTGCGGTGCAGGGGCTTCTCACGACGACCAATAAGGAGGATGTGCGACTGCTTGCCAGCGATATCCGCTTCATCAAGCTGGGTCGCCCGTCGCTCCATAGTCACACCGCTCCGCTGATGTTCTCGCCGCTCTATTGGCTCATCTTGTGTGGTATGGTGATGCTCGCCGCCCTGCTCTATGTGGTGCTGCGCAAGCGCATCCGTGACAACCGCAATGTGGTGCTTGTGCGAGGTCGCCGAGCCAACAAGGTTGCCGTGCAGCGTTTCCGCTCGGCTGCCCGATATATGAAGGAGCAGAATCGTCGAGCCTTCTACGAGGAGATGCTCAGAGCCTTGTGGGGATATATCAGCGACCGCTTCAACATCCCGGTTGCCGACCTCACGAAGGAGAGTATCCGTGAGGAGTTGAACCGCCGAGGAGCCACCGAGGAGGCTCTCGCCATCACGGAGATTATCTCCAAGTGCGAGGAGGCCCAGTACTCGCCGATAGCGACAGCAACGATGGAGGAGATTTACGGCGAGGGCATAGAGATAGTATCGAAAATCGAATCAGCAGTAAAGAGATAGTATGATGGCAAGATTATATACAGCACTTTTGGTGGCGTTGCTTTGCACGGGCATCGCCTCGGCGCAGAGTGATACAGTATCGTCGCCAACCGAGCCTTATGGCGAGGCGTTGGCAGCGACCAAGGAGGGTGCCGTATTGGCGTGGGATGCAGGCAATAGGGCCTACATCGACGGCAACTACACGGAGGCGCTCGAATACTATACGCAGATTCTTGACGAGGGCAAGTTCTCCGCCAAGTTGTACTACAATGTGGGCAATACCTACTTCAAGTTGGGGGATATGGGTCGTGCCATCCTCTACTACAACCGTGCGTTGCGCCTTACGCCCAATGCCGACGATGTGCAGCACAACCTGAAAATAGCACAGGCCCACACGAAGGATAACATCACGCAGATACCGGAGTTCTTTCTGGGTCGCTGGGTGCGCACGCTGGGCCGCTCGTGCAGCCCTACGGCGTGGAGCATCTTCTCGCTCGCCTCGGTGGGCGTGATGCTCGTGTTTCTGCTCCTCTTCCTGCTCGGCACCTCGTTGAGGGTGCGCAAGGCGGGATTCTACGGCACGCTGGCGGCTCTGCTGCTTGTCATCTTTTCGAGTGGCTTCGCCCTCTCTGAGCGTCACGATGTGCTCACCCGTGAGGATGCCATAGTCCTCTCGTCGGCAATCTCGGTGAAGAGTTCGCCCGACAGGTCTGCCACCGACCTCTTCATCCTGCACGAGGGCACGGCAGTACGCATCCTCTCCGAGGTAGAGGGGTGGTGCGAGGTCGTTATCGCCGACGGCAAGAAGGGGTGGACCGAGAGTAGCAATGTGGAGCGAATATAAAACGTAGGGGTATGTCGAAACTTTTGGATAATGTTGTCAATGACCTCTCACGTCTGCCCGGCGTGGGTCGGCGCACGGCGTTGCGCCTTGCGATGCACATCTTGAAGATGGAGCGTGAGGATGTTGCGACGATGACGCAGAGCATCGACGACTTCCGCAACAACATCTGCCACTGCGCAAAGTGTGGCAACCTCTCCGATAGCGAGGTGTGCGAGATATGCAGCGACACCTCCCGTGACCATACTACCGTGTGTGTCGTGGAGCAGGTGAGCGACCTTCTCTCGGTTGAGAAGACGGGGCAGTACCGAGGTGTATATAACGTGCTGGGCGGAGTGATTTCGCCGATGCAGGGCATCGCCCCCTCGGACTTGAAGATTGACCTGCTGCTGGACCGCATCGCTCTGGGGGATGTGCGAGAGGTGATTATCGCCATCTCTGCCTCGGTGGAGGGCGAGACAACGCTCTTCTACCTGATGAACAGCCTGCGCAAGTTCTCGAACCTGAAAATTACTACCATAGCACGAGGTATCGGCTTCGGCGATGAGTTGGAGTATGTCGATGAGCATACCATCACGCAGGCGCTGATGAATCGTCGAGCGGTGGAGTAACCGCTACATAATCAAACGGATAAGAAACCTAAAACAATAAAACCTATGAAAAAACCTTTCAGCAAATCTTTGGCAACGCTGGCTATGGCGGCCCCGCTTGTTGCCTGCAACAATGTGGAGGAGAAGCCGAACATCGTCTTCTTCCTGATTGATGACCTCGGCTGGCTCGACACCTCGGTAGCCTTTGGTGAGGAGGTTTACCCCTTCAATCAGCGTCACGACACCCCGAATATCGCCCGTCTTGCGGAGCAGGGAACGATTATGACCAGCGCATACGTCTGTCCGGTATCTACGCCGACCCGTACCTCCATTATGTCGGGTATGAATGCGGCGCATACACGCATCACGAACTATACCTCGGTACACCGTGATTGGAACCCCGATGCCACCGACACTCCGGAGGCGCAGGAGCGGGATGT
>JAFULF010000030.1 GCA_017483225.1 Alistipes sp. | reverse complement strand
TACAAAATATATTTAAAATTGAGTTCATATACCCACAAAAAAAACTGTCGAAATAATCTCTCGACAGTCTGTTTAGGTCTCATTTTTGACCATTAAACAATTTTACCCCCTTTCGCAGGTCTCTTTTTGACCATTAAGCCTTTTTCGAGGTCTGAACGGATTCGAAGCAAAGGACTGAAAGTCCGACGCTCGCAGGGATGCCTTGCAGCGCAGGCTACAAAGCCGAGCAATAATATAAATATCCCTGCAACCCTGCGCCAAAAGGTGAGCAATGCGCAACCAAAGGGGCAGAGCAGATGCCGAAGGCAGATTTGATTTTGGGAGCTCAGTGTGGGCTTGCACACAAACGAAGCCCCAAAAACAAAACAGACGACTCAAAAAGTCGTCTGCTCTGCACTCTCTTTTTTGGAGGTCTGAAGCGGATTCGAACCGCTGTACGAGGTTTTGCAGACCTCTGCCTAGCCACTCGGCCATCAGACCATTTTGCACTCAGGAAACATCCTAATTACCCGAAAGCGAGTGCAAATATAGAAAGTTTTTATTTCAAAACCAAAAAAAATAGTATCTTTACATCTGAAAAAGTACAAAAACCACGCAAAAGACTCTTCGGGATATGATTCTTGATGATATTGCTTTGACATTTATACCTCAACTTGGGGTTCGGGGCATTGTGCATCTGCTGGAAATATTCGGCGATGCCGCCTCCATCTTCTCGGCCTCGGAGCAGGAGTTGGTCGGGCAGGCGGAGTTGCGTGGCGACATCGCAAGGAGCATAGTGCGCAAGCAGGGATATGCCGAGGCGGAGCGTGAGCTGCGCTACTGCGAGAAGCACGGCATACGCCCCATATCGTCGTGCAGCGCCGACTACTCAGAGCGTTTACGGTTCACCACCGACTACCCTCACGTATTATATACCATAGGTTCGGCGGCCTGCTTGAAGGCGGAGCGCACCCTCTCCATCGTGGGCACCCGCAGGATGACCCCCTACGGCGAGCGCATCTGCAACGAGATTCTCGAAGTGGTGGCCGAGAAATTTCCCGACACGGTTATTGTCAGCGGCTTGGCCTATGGTGCCGATGCGGCGGCGCATAGGGCGGCACTGCGACACGGGCTACGCACCGTGGGCGTGATTGCCAACGCCCTGCCGGGCATCTCTCCGGCGGCAAACACCACCCTCGCCCGCAATATGGTCGAGCAGGGAGGTGCCGTCATCACGGAGGTATCGTCGCAGACACCGCAGAACGGCAACCTATACATCCCACGCAACCGCATCATTGCCGGTCTGGCAGAGGGGCTGCTCATCTTGGAGTCGCCGGCGGGTGGCGGCTCGATGCACACGGCACGTGCGGCAGATGGCTACTCTCGTACCGTGATGGCGGTACCGGGACGAGGTACCGACTCGATGTCGGTGGGCACTAACTGGCTGATACGTACCGGTATGGCACAACTTGTCAGCACGGCGGAGCATCTGTTTGAGAGTATGGACTGGCACCCTGCCGATGCCGTGCCCGAGAAGCTATATATCAACGAGCGGGAGTTCAACGAGAAGGAGTTACGCATCCTCGCCGCCATCGACGAGAGCGACGGCACGCCGCTGGACAAAATCATCGAGCGCAGTGGCTACGGCGCAGGTGAGGTGGTGGCGGCACTGCTCGAATTGGAGTTGTCGGACATTGTGTGCCAGCTGCCCGGCAAGATATACGAAAAACGGCAAAGATGATGTTAATAGATACCCACTCACATATCTACGAGCCGGAGTTTGATGCCGACCGCAATATGGCGTTGCAACGATGTGCCGAGGCGGATGTGCGGCTGCTCCTGCTACCCGCCATCGACGAGGAGAGCCACGAGCGACTCTTCGACCTTGTGCGCCGACACCCCGACCTTGTGCGCCCGATGATGGGGCTGCACCCCACCTCTGTCAATGAGAACCCTCGCTGGCGTGAGCAGGTGGCGCAGGTGGAGGAGCTGTTGCAGCGCCCTCCAAAGGGCATCGAGCGCTTCTATGGCGTGGGCGAGATTGGACTGGACTTCTACTGGTCCAAGGAGTTCTGCTGTGAGCAAATCGAGGCCTTCGAGCAGCAGATAGAGATGGCTCTGCGCTATGACCTCCCCATCGCCGTACATACACGAGATGCGTGGGAGCAGATGTGCGATGTGATTGAGAGGTACCGTGGCCGTGGGCTGAGAGGTGTCTTTCACGCCTTTTCGAGCGACGAGGAGTGCTACCGCCGTCTGCGCCGCTGTGGCGAGTTCGTCTTTGGTGTGGGCGGTGTCGTCACCTTCAAGAAGAGCAGCCTTGCGGAGGTGGTCCGCCACATTCCTTTGGAGGATATCGTACTCGAAACCGACTGTCCGTACCTGACCCCTGCACCCCATCGTGGCGAGCGCAACGAGTCCTCATACGTAAAATATATATGTGCGAAGGTTGCCGAGCTGCACAACACTGACTACGAGCACGTTGCAGAGCAAACAACAGAGAATGCCAAACGAATTTTCAGACTTTGAAACTATGAATAGAAAGCCGTCAATCCTGATAATCTATACCGGAGGTACTATCGGTATGCAGCGAGATGAGAATGGAACGCTCATCCCCTTCGACTTCAACTCCATCGAGCGGGAGTTCCCTGCCGTGCGTCATCTGAACGTCGATATAGATGTCTTCAAGATGCCGCCCATCGACTCCTCGAATATGAAACCGGAGAGATGGGTGGAGATTGCCCACGTGGTGCGTGACAACTATGCGCAGTACGACGGCTTCGTCATCCTGCACGGCACCGACACGATGTCCTACACCGCCTCGGCGTTGAGCTTTATGTTCGAGAATCTCGCCAAGCCTGTGGTATTCACCGGAAGCCAGATTCCTATGGGTATTATGCGCACCGACGGGCGTGAGAACCTGATTACCGCCATAGAGATTGCCTCGGCACAAAGGGATGGACTGCCGATAGTGCCCGAGGTGTCGCTCTACTTCCAGAATCGTCTGTTCAGAGCCAACCGCACCTCCAAGGTCTCGGCGGAGGCCCTCAGCGCCTTCGACTCCCGCAACTACCCGCCACTTGCAGAGGTGGGCGTAAATATCGAGTATCGGGTGGCAAATATCCACTACCCCGACGGCTGGGGCGAGCAGGGGTATATGATGCCTGCGGAGCTGACGGTAAACGAGAAGTTCGACACCAATGTAATCGTGCTGAAACTCTTCCCGGGAATCTCCGAGATGACACTGCGCTCGATGCTCTCTGTCAGCGGGTTACGTGGCGTGATATTCGAGACTTTCGGCACGGGCAACGCCCCTACTGCCGAGTGGTTCCTCAACGCTTTGAGCGATGCCATCGCCCGAGGTATCGCCATCGTAAATGTGACCCAATGTGGCGAGGGCGCCGTCGATATGGAGCTCTACGAGACGGGGCTTCGCCTGAAAAATGCAGGCGTAATCTGCGGCTACGATATGACTACGGAGGCGGCGGTGACCAAACTGATGAGCCTGCTGGGTCTTGGGCTGTCGCAGGAGGAGGTTTCACGTATGATGGCCCTGTCGTTGCGAGGCGAGAGCGGTCAATAATCCGAGGAGGCGAAGGAAAAAGGAAGAAAAACTCATTTGCAGAGTTTGCACAAACGGATATTTTTTTATATATTTCGGACTGATAAGGTGCGTATTTCAAGGCCGGTGAGACGAGTTTGAGCCGTAACAATTTGAGGTATAAGCCTTTGCGTTGTGCTGCGCCCATATATGAGCATCGAGGCACAGCGGGGAGAGATGAGTAAATTTGGAGGAAAACGAACTAAAACAAAGGTATAAAAAGAAAAACTATTCAAATTTTTTAACTTATTAAAAACAATTATGAAAAAATTATTTTTGGTTTTGGCAGTAGCTGCTCTGTCGTTCAGCACTGCAATCGCACAGGAGACTGCAACTGCTCCTGCAGAAGAGGCTACCGTAGAGGCTACTGAGGCTGTTGCCGCAGAGGAGGCAGCTGTTGAGGAGGCCGTAGTTGACCCTGAGGTTCAGATTGAGGGTGAGTCTATGCACCACGTTCTGATGCAGAAGTTCCTCGAAGGTGGTTGGGGATGGATGCTCCCAATCCTCATCGTATTGGTACTCGGTATGGCTATCGCTATCGAGCGTATCCTCTTCCTTGCACTCTCTACCATCAACACCAAGAAGTTCGTAGCAAAAGTTGAAGCTGCTTTGAACGAGGGTGGCATCGAGGCTGCAAAGGCTGTTTGCCGTGACACTAAGGGCCCTATCGCCTCTATCTACTGGCAGGGTCTCGACCGTTACGACCAGGGCTTGGACTCTGTTGAGAAGGCTGTTGTATCTTACGGTTCTGTTCAGACAGGTCAGTTGGAGTCGGGTCTCGGATGGTTGTCACTCTTCATCTCTCTCTCTCCATCACTCGGATTCTTGGGTACAGTGGTTGGTCTGGTACAGTCGTTCGACGCTATCCAGGCAGCAGGTGATATCAGCCCGGCACTCGTTGCAGGTGGTATGAAGGTCGCCCTCCTTACTACTCTCCTTGGTCTGATTGCGGCTATGGTTCTCCAAGTGTTCTACAACTACGTTATCGTTAAGATTGACGGTATGGTAAACGAGATGGAGGATGCATCTATCACTTTGATGGATATCTTGACCGCTTATAGCAAGAAATAATTAGACCAAAACAAAATCGTACAAAACGAACTATGAAAAAGATATTAAATATATTGATGATAACTCTGTTCGCCGTAACATTGGGTCTGGTTGGCTGGGCCGTTGTTTCGGGTGGTGCAGAGGTTGCCATCAGTTGGAACCTCATTTGGGGCTACGTATTGCTCGTTGGCGCAGTTGTCAGCGTCCTCTGGGCTGCTCTCAGAAGCCTGATTGCAGACCCTGCCGGCGTTAAGAAGACTCTGCTCGCAGTAGCACTCGTAGTCGTTATCGTAGGTGCCGCTCTCGGTGTAGCATTGAGCCACGACGGTTTGGTTATTCCTAACTCTGCCGGCGGTGTATTCGATGACCCTCTCGAACTGGTTGTGTCGGAGGTTGGTATCCTCGTAACATACGTAGTTGCAGCAGCTACGCTGCTTGTAACCCTCTATGCCGAGGTTCGTAACCTTTTAAAGTAATATTAAGGTAATTTATGGCAAAAAATAAGAAAATACCTGAAATCAACGCTTCGTCACAGGCCGACATTGCGTTTACCGTGCTCATCTTCTTCCTTGTCGTTTCGACAATGGACGTAGATACCGGTATCGTGCGTGTCTTGCCGCCTATGCCGGATCCAAACGTGAAGCAGGAGGATATCAAGGTTAAGGAACGTAACCTCTTCCTCGTCTTCGTATCCGGTAGCGGTCAGCTGATGGCAGGTGGTCAGGTTATGGATTTGCGTCACCTCAAAGATAAGGCTAAGGAGTTTATCCTCAACCCTATGGATGACGAGAACCTGCCTGAGAAGAAGGAGCAGACCTTCGATATGCCTGATGGCTCGAAGTGGACCTTCCCTGTCAGCGAGGGCGTGATTTCTCTTCAAAATACCCGAGATACGGACTATCAGGTCTATATCCGTGTACAGAATGAGTTGACACGTGCCTTCAACGAAGTGCGTGACGATGTGGCAATGACCAAATTCGGTAAGAAGTTTGCCGATTTGGAGGAGGACCAGAGAAAAGTTATCACCAAGGCTGTACCATTGAAGATTTCAGAGGCAGAGCCACGTAAAATGAGCAGATAATTATGGCAGTAATGAAGAAAAAGGGCGAGCGTGAGGTGCCGGCAATGGCCACTACCTCCCTGCCTGACGTTGTGTATATCATTTTGTTCTTCTTTATGCTTTCGACCTCTATGCGAGATCAGGAGCTGCTCGTGCGTTACAAACTGCCTGAGGCAACCGAGGTGCAGAAACTTGAAAAGAAGAACCTTGTAAGTTACATTCATATCGGTGTGCCGGTAACTCATATGCAGGCACAGTACGGTACCGCTCCGAAGATTCAGCTCAATGACTCGTACAAGACTGTCAAAGATATCTTGGACTTCGCTGCTTCCGAGCGTGATAATATGAATGAGGCTGACCGTGCATCTATGACCATCTGCTTGAAGGCCGATGGTGGTACCAAGATGGGTATCATCGCCGACGTTAAGCAGGAGTTGCGTCGTGCAAATGCACTCAAAATCTCTTATGCATCAAGCAAGGTGCTCAGCTATTAGTTGAGCCTTGCGATGTAGCAAAAAGTGCGGAGTCGAAAGACTTCGCACTTTTTTTGTCAGAAGGTTGTCATTGCACAACAAGGTAATGATGGTAATGACAAAGCCTGGCTTATTGGTCAAAATAGTAGATAAAATCGGGGCAATATCTGTTTATTGGTCAGAATTAGTAGATAAATGCGGGTATTTTCCCGCATTTTCTACCTGTATTTAGCCTGAAATATTCATCTATAAATAGTCTTCGATATC
>JAFULF010000029.1 GCA_017483225.1 Alistipes sp. | reverse complement strand
GGTAGGCACGACCAGAAATATCATCTCCTTATCGTCGCCGGAATACATACCCTGCGCCTTGACATAGGTCGCCGAGCGATCCAAATCGTGCAGGATAAAGCGACGCAACTCCTCGTTATGCTTGTCGAAGATGATGAACAGAAGTCGGTTGCTCGAAGCTCCGCTGATGACATACTCCAAGACTCGTGAGGTGACGTATATGGTCACAAGCGAGTAGAACGAGAGCATCCATCCGTCAGGATTGGGCTCGCCCGTACCGAAGCCGAAGCCGATGACAAGCAGTCCCGACAGGACCACAACCGAGTCGGCGAGAAGCACCGCCTTCGAGAAGCCTATGCGGAAGTACTTCTGAATCATCATCGCCACGATATCGGTACCGCCGGTGGTTGCACGCTGGCGCACAACAATACCGACACCGACACCCAAAAATACGGAGCCGATGAACGATGCAAGCATCAGGTGGTTCGAGAGGTCGAGGATGCCGCCGAGCATCTGCGACGGGTCGAGCGACTGCAACGCCTCCTCGTTAGGATATGCGAGGCGGGTGAGGATATTCATAATACCCGGAGTGTAGAGGGCGGCAACGATGGTACGTGAGCCGAACTGACCTCCGAAAATCAAAAACGCAAGAATCATCAACGGTATATCGAACATATATCCGAAGGTTCCCACCTGAATACTCGGGAAGATGTTGTGCAAAACGATGCTCGCACCATAGATACCTCCCGGAACAATGTTGTAGGGGCTGATGAAGAATACATATCCGGCAGCCAGCAACGTGCATCCGAAAAGAATCATAAACCACGACCACCACCATTCGAGAGAAAAGATAGGCTCTGTAAACTTCTTGATGTCGATTTTCTTGTTCATCTTACTCTATTTTTGCAGTTTATCCTAATAAATAGGATACATCAAACGTGCAAAGATAACATAAATCATCGAAATTTCCCCTCTTCGACCATTTTTTTTATCATTTGTGGCTATGTAAGAAAAATTTTATATCTTTGTCCCGACACACGCATGTAAAATTGAGTACATGGTCACAACGTATTATTGTGTTATTGCGCTGTTAATCACGGCGTATGTACTCGGTTCGATATCCAGCGCAGTATGGATTAGCAAGCGCTATTACGGTATCGATATTCGAGAACACGGAAGTAAAAACGCAGGCGCTACGAATATGCTTCGGGTATTGGGTCGTAGGGCTGCAATTCCTGTATTCATCATAGACTTCTTGAAGGGCTTTGTTGCCGTAAATCTGATGTCGCTGATGCGCTTCGACGAGAGTATCTCGCCGGCCTGGCTGACAAACCTCAAAATCATCGCCGTATTCGTCGCCGTGATTGGCCACATATTCCCTGTATTTGCCTCATTCAAAGGAGGCAAGGGCGTTGCTACGCTCGTCGGCGCAATCACCGGAATACAGCCCAATATCGCCCTCTTCTGCCTCGCCGTGTGGATTGTCGTTTTTCTCGCATTTCACTACGTGTCGCTCGCATCAATCATCGCCGGATGTTCGTTCCCGATTTTCGTAACCATATTTACGGGCAGCGTATATAGTCGCTATGGCGACGCATCCGTATCGTTTGTACTCTTTGCCGTGGTGGTTGCCGTGCTGCTGCTATGGACACACCGCAAAAATATCGGGCGTATGCTCGACGGCACAGAGCCTAAACTATATATATGGAAAGAGCAGAAGCAGGAGTCCGACAACACGACAAAATAATCTAAAAAAATAGAAAATTATAAACTTTTACAACTTTTACAATTATGATGGAAGAAAACTTGATTAAAATCTACGAGCGTAGTTTCCGTGAGCATCGTGAGATGTCGGCCGTGACCGACTACTTCACCGGAGAGACATACTCGTACTATGGTTTCGCAAAGGAGATTGCCAAACTGCACATCCTCTTTGAGGAGGCCGGTATCAAGCCAAAGGACAAGATTGCGCTCGTTGGCCGCAACACACCTCGCTGGTGCGCCGTATATATCGCAACAATAACCTATGGTGCCGTTATTGTTCCTATCTTGCAGGACTTCACTCCAAATGACATTCAGCACATCGTAAACCACTCGGAGAGCCGTCTGCTCTTTCTGACCGACTCATACTGGGATGGTCTTGACGAGGAGGCAATGCCGGAGTTGGAGGCTGTACTCTCGCTGACCGACTACCACGTAGTATTCGAGCGCAGCAGCCGCAAGAACATCACAAAGTGCATCAACTCAATGACCGAGAACTACCGCAAGAAGTACCCTCGTGGCTTCACGGTAGATGACATCAAGTATGCCGAGGTTCCAAACGACCAGCTCTCACTGCTCAACTACACATCCGGAACAACCGGCTACTCGAAGGGCGTAATGCTCTCCGTAAACAACCTTACGGGCAACGTGGTATGGATTTCCAACATCAAGGACTCGAATGGCGACCTCTACTTCCACAAGGGCGGTCACACCCTCTCGTTCCTGCCGCTGGCACACGCCTTCGGTTGCACGGTGGACTTCCTGACACCGCTGGCTTCGGGTGGTCACATCACACTGCTCGGCCGCATCCCTACCCCGAAGATTCTCTTGGAGGCTATCCAGAAGGTACAGCCGGAGGTTATCTGCGCCGTGCCGATGATTCTTGAAAAGGTATATCGTAAGCAGATTCTCCCTCTCTTGGAGAAGGGCCCGTTGAGCATCGCAATGAAGCTGCCGCTGATTAACGAGGTGGTATTTGCCCAAATCAAGAAGAAGTTGCTCACCTCGTTTGGTGGCAACCTGCGTCTGTTCGTTGTCGGTGGTGCCCCTATCAACAAGGAGACAGAGGCTTTCTTACAGAAGATTCACTTCCCGCTCACCGTCGGATATGGTATGACCGAGTGCGGTCCGCTCATCAGCGTAACCGAGAACTACAACGAGTTCAAGGCGGGCTCCTGCGGTCGCTACTTGAAGGAGAACCTCGAAGTACGCATCGACTCCACCGACGAGCGCAACATCCCGGGTGAGATTCTCGTGCGTGGTGAGCACGTGATGCAGGGCTACTTCAAGAACGAGAAGGCTACCCGTGAGGCTATTGATGCCGACGGATGGTTGCACACCGGCGATATGGGTACTCTGGATGAGGATGGAACACTCTACATCCGTGGCCGTTGCAAGACGATGATTCTCACCTCAACAGGTCAGAACATCTACCCTGAGGAGATTGAGGATAAGCTCAACAATATGCCGCTCGTATTGGAGTCGCTCGTATTGGAGCAGGGCGGTAAACTCTACGGTCTGGTGGTGCCTGACTTCGAGACTTGCGAGAAGGAGGGTATCGACCGCACAACCTTGGAGAACACGATGAATGAGAACTTGAAGCTGCTCAACTCGCAGGTGGCTGCATACGAGCGTCTTGTATCGCTCACAATCTACCCTTCCGAGTTCGAGAAGACTCCGAAACGTTCTATCAAGCGTTACCTCTACAACGTATCGAAGCTCGGCATCGAGTAACAGAATACGAGAACGACGAAATATGGTTGCTCCCTGCACAGGCGAGCAACCATATTTCATTTACGATAATCTCATATTCATTGATTTTCATCTGTCGCATTTTCAGTAGTCGAAAAAAAATCTTATTTTTGCCATAAATATAGACGACCGAATATGCTTAACATAAAGATTCGTAAACAGATAATAGGTGAAAACCTGCTCTACCTCTTCATCTGGGTTATCGTTCTGCTCACGCCATTTATGAACGTGGGATTGATGGCGATAACGGGATTCGACATTGGAGAGATGCTGCTCACGTGGCTCAAAATCCTGCCGTTTTTCCTACTCTTTATCCTGCACAACAACCTGCTGTTGCCGTTCCTGTACTACAAGCGCAGACGAATCATATACATCATCGTATCGCTGATACTCATCTGCGGGCTCTTCTCCCTGATAGAGATATACGAGAGGTCGGATATGGCAATAGCACTCTCATTCGGCAGGATAGGCCAGATAGCCTCCTTCCGCCACATCTCGCTGGTGGTGTTCCCGTGGTTTGGAAATATGATTGCCGGCGTGCTGATGTTCTTCGCCAACCTCGTCATCAAGAATATGTACCGCTCGATGCAGGCCGACGAGGACAAGGAGCGTCTGGAAAGAGAGCATATTCAGGCAGAGATGTACTATCTGAAATACCAGATAAACCCCCACTTCCTGATGAACACGCTCAACAACATCCACGCACTGATAGACTTCGACGCCGACAGCGCAAAGCGAGGTATCATCGAGCTGTCGGGGATGATGCGCTACGTGGTATATGAGTCGAGCGCAGACCATATTCCGTTGAAGCAGGATATAAAGTTCATCGAGAACTATATCGAGCTGATGCGCATACGCTATGCGCAAGATATTGATATTCAGTTTAACTATCCGCAGGGGCTATCCTCCAACGTAACCATCCCGCCGCTGATTCTGGTGGTGTTTGTCGAGAATGCCTTCAAGCACGGCATAAGCCACAACCACCCCTCCTTCATTCACATCGACATCGAGTGTAGCGAGCAGTATATGGAGGCACGATTCTGCAACTCGGCATTCGAGGTGCAGGGTGGCAAGCACACGACGGGCATAGGTCTTGATAATGTGCGCAAACGTCTGGAACTGATATACGGCAATCTGTACGAACTTGAAATCGACAACTCGAAGGAGGAGAGTTACTGTATAACACTTAAAATACCGGTCAAAAGAGTATGATTAGATGTCTGGCAATAGATGACGAGCCATTGGCTCTGCGACAAATACGCAGCTATATTGAGCGCATACCGCAGCTCGACCTTGCAGCGACATTCAGCAACGCCATCGAGGCGAGAGAGTGGCTGCTCGACAACAGCGCCGACCTGATTTTCGTGGATATAAATATGCCCGGACTCAGCGGCGTGGACTTCGTGCGCTCGCTGGCCAACCCGCCGATGATAATCTTCACGACGGCATACTCCGAGTATGCCGTCGAGGGATTCAAACTCGATGCGATAGACTACCTGCTCAAACCTTTCGGGTTTGACGAACTGCAACGCTCGGCAACCAAGGCCCTATCCCTCCACGAGTTGCGACAACTGCGTGACAGCGCCACATCCCAAAGCAGCGAGGTCACGGAGGAGCCGTCGGCAGACAAGGAGTATATCTCGATACGGGCCGACCACAAGACGTCGCTTATAAAGGTGGCAAACATCGTATTCTTAGAGAGCGAGGGCGAGTATGTGCGTCTGCACCTGAACGACGGCACCAAACTTGTCACCCTCTTCCGCCTGAAAAATATGGAGAGCTCACTGCCCGTGGAGATGTTTATGCGTGTGCACCGCTCCTACATAATCAACACGACACATATCTCCGGATATACCAAGGGGCGTGTATTCCTCGACTCCGACGACTATGTGCCTATCGGAGAGAGTTACAAAGAGGCATTTGCCGAACTCGTAAAGCGCAAACTATAAGCACACATACCTCCACGTCGTTGCGCCCAACGTGGGTATCGTTTTCGATACCCACATTGGGGGGGGGGCAGGAGTTTAAGGGTTATTAAGGGAGTTAATGGCTATTAAGGGGAGGGTAATGTTGCATTAGAAGGTTGTGGTCCCTTCCGACCTCATCCAAAACCACCCACACTTCCCTTAACAACCTTTAATCACCTTTAACAGCCTTTACCGTTGTGCAAAAGTTACAGGGGCATTTTGCTTTTATAAATATTTTTTCATACCTTTGTGACTCCTTTGCGGATATGGTGTAATTGGTAGCCACGTCAGACTTAGGATCTGATGCCGAGAGGCGTGGGGGTTCGAGTCCCTTTATCCGCACTTCAACCGAGCAGATTTTTCTGCTCGGTTTTCGTTTGATATAGGGACTCGTCAGTTGGTGGCGGTGTGGCGGTATTATCTGCTCTTGTGGAATGGGCAGAGTTGCTGCGCAACCTTGGAATATAGGTTGAGAAATAGTTGCTCAAACAAGTTTGCCATCTATTCTCAATCAATATCCCAAACCTGCGGTATAACTGCCCATTCCTCTCGATTGTACCGCTCAAACCTGCGACAACCGTTCGAGTTCAAAAAAAATATACGTTCGATAAGCCGGCACGGTATCACACAATACAAACAAGAACAAATTGGGAATATTCCGATTGTTAAGGAGGAGGGATAATTGCAAATAAACATTATAAAAGATTGTCCAAATAGAAATTTTCACTACCTTTGACTACATAAAACCAATAAAACACAAAGACAAAAAAGAAAAATAAGTTAAATACATATAATTAAAAGCATTAGCGTTTATTCTTAACTCCGTGAAATTTGGCGATTTTAGTAGAGTGCACGAGAATAAAGTTGATGCCTGCGCTGTGCGTAGGTTTCATACTTTCTGTACACTCGGGTTCGCCAAAACCTCACGGATAAGAAAGAAGATTCTGTACTGACCCCAAAAGATTGGACGGATTAAACATTAGATTTGATGTGAAAGAGTTCGGTATTGTACCGGACTCTTTCCGTTTAATTTTAGTTTGATACGGTCGTTATTATAGTAGTTAATATACTTTCGTAACTCTCGT
>JAFULF010000028.1 GCA_017483225.1 Alistipes sp. | reverse complement strand
CCGGTACCGCAAGGGTAAGTCTCAACAGAGTAGTTTACCTCGTCGGCCAAAGCCTTCAAGTCGGCGGCGGTAGAGATACCGTTCTTGTGGCCATCGAGGATATCCTTCAACGGCTGATATACGTGCTTGCGCTCGTCAACCTCCTTCGTGCCATCAGCTGTCTGGGATACCCAGATAGTGCGGCGGAAGTTCTCAACACCATTCTTATAGAGCTTTACGCAAGCCTTGCCCTGATATACAGGGGCGTGGTGGGTTGTTGTGGTAGTAGTAACCGCTGCATCGCCCTCACCCTCGGTAGTCTCAACTGTAACGTCGTTGCATACGCCCGGTACGACAACAGACACGTTGCGCTTGGTTGCAAAGTCGTGCATCGCCGAAAGGTTTACCTTAACAGTAGTGCCTACCGTAGCGGCCGAAAGGTCGATAGCGCCCGTAGCGGCATCAACAACAAGGCCCTCGGCCGAAGCGTAGGTGTAGAGCTGGCGGGAAGACTTGCCGAGCGAGAGTGCATCGGCATTCCACGTGCTCGATGCCGACAACTCGAACTCAACAACCGAAGCGAGTGGCTTCATTGTAACCACAACCTTGCCATCCTCAACAACGGTAGTAGCGGCATAAGCGTAGAGTGGCAACTTGTTGTTCAGTGTGCCCTCGGTCTGCTCGGCTGCAACGTTGAAGGTTGCCTTGCAGGTAGCAGCATCGACGCTGGCAACGTTATAGAACGCTGCAACAGGTGCCGTAGCATCAACTGCGGTAAGTGCGTTGGCATCGTCCTTTGGCAAGAAGGTCGAGGTACGGCCTGCCTGCTGTGCCAAGTACACGTAAGCGGCACCGCCGTGTACGAGGGTAAGCTCATCGCCAACCTCCCAAGTGAGGTAGCTCTCCGAGCTCGAAACATTCGTATCTACACGGGTAACATCCTCGGCAACAGCCTCTACGATAATACCCTCACCGCTCCAAGAGCCGGTGTTGCCCGAACCGCTGACTGTTGGGTCAAGGTCCGAGGTCAAATCATTTGAGCAGCCTGCCAACATTGCGACAGCAGCTGCGAGCATCATAATTTTCTTCATAATCTTAACTGTTGTTTAATGTTGGTTAATTACTCCTCCGGACGTACTTCCAAATCCGGATCCTCAAAATCGGTTGGGCCAGAGAGTACAAAGCCGCTCTCGATGCGGATGTTGCAGACTCTAACCTGCGGAGCCGTGTAGGCTCCAAAGAAATCAATTTTTCTCATAGGTTTTTTAATAAAAGGTTATACTTAGGATTATTTTACTTTCTTGTAACTAACTATAAATCAACAAAATACCCCCCCCCGAATCTCGGGAGGGGTATTTTCTTACCCATATATTGAACTCGTGTTCATATTATATGTCGTGTTTGTCGGTGTAAAGGCGTAAAACCGCCCTTTGACAAACGAGTAAACGTCGTTATAGATTAAAGTTTTGTAATCTTAAAGTTATCGAATGCCAGACGGATAGAGCGTGCATCGGTCTGCACCTTCGTCTTGATGGAGAAGGTGGTGTCACGAGTTACGTTATCGAAGCTAACCTCGAATGTACCGAAGACCTTCACTGCGCTGATATCGGCAGCAATCTCCTTCTCGTCGATATCCTGACCCGGAGTATGAGCCGTAACGTAGAGAAGGTTGCAGTCGCCGGTATTGAAACGAGCAACATCGAGCGAGAACAATACGCTAATTCTCGCATCCTGGTCAATCTTCGAGAGGATACCCTCAGGCAGGTAGAACTCACCCGTATGGTTACGAGCGTTGCTCTGCGATGCACGGCCAATCTTGAAGTGGCCATCGCCATTTGAATCCACCTCTACGTATGCATAATTCCACGTTCTCTCGCCCTTATCAACAGGGGTGGTATAACGCTTCGACAACCAGAGGTCTTTGCTCGCCTGTGGAACCAAAGCGTTGCTCTGCATATTCATATTACATACAGACCATCCGTTAGCAAATGGAATCTCGGCATCAATAGTATTAGAGAACGATGGTGTAATCCAATTCAGGTCATCCTCGAAGAAGACGGTACCGATAGGGTTTGAGTCCATCGACACACGTGCCATAGGAGCATTATCCTCCTTCAAGCCCTGAACGAGCACGATATCGTCAATCTCATAGCCCGCAGGAGCGGTAAGTTTAAGATAGATATTGGTGGCAATATCCTTCTTCAACGAGAAGTCGGCATTGACCTTCACCCAGCCACTCTCGGCAGGCTCAACAACGGTGTATGAGAATGGGAACCAATCGTCGCCATTGTCGCCGGCATACATCTTGAACTCCGCATCGGAAACGGCGCCATTACGGTTACAAGCGTTGAAGCTGAAACGGAAGAACTCGTCGCCATAGATGCTGATTGGGCCGACAACAAGCTCCAAGCCCTCCTCGCCAAAGTAGAGCGAGTTACCGGCCGAGGAGCCCTCGATAGTCGAAGGGTTAGTAGCCGAGATGGAGAGGTCGCCATCGTAAACAAGGACATTAGAGCCGAAACCTGTCGTACACCAGCCATCGAAACGGTTGATATTGGTATCCTCCGCAACAGCCTCCTCACCGAAGGTCTCGCAGTAGTAGGACAACATCTCATCCGAGCCTCGCTGGTTGATGGTAACGGTCTCCTTGACTCCGACCTGCGTGTCGAACATCAGCTGCGCAACACGTGCCTCGCCCTCGTTCTCCTTAACGGTCACAAAGACCTCGGTAGTACCCGCACCGGCAGCCTTCGGAGTGAACTCTACCCACGAAGCAGTAGCCTCATCAACGTTGAGAATCCAATAGGTAGAGGATGTCACGTTGAGAATAATCTGACCGCCATTGCTGTCAATACCTCGGCGGTTAGCCTCGATAGTGACACGGTCACTGCTCACCTCGTAAACCATATCGTCGGCTCCGGTTTCGCAACCAACAGCAACGAGTGCAAGCATCGCAATAAATATATTAAATATCTTTTTCATAGCAATCTTCGTTTAAGGATTACTTAATATATGTGGAGATTTCGAAACTATTACGCTTCTTACGGCCCGTCATCTCGTGGGTAAACTCCTCGCCAAAGCGGTTGGTAACCTTGATAGAAATATCGGTATCATCCTCCTTGGTTGTAACCATCCACATATGCGGAGTCTTGGTAGATGCGTTGCTGGCAACCAGGTTGCCCGACTTAGCAAGTGGCAAATCGGTAGTGAGGGTGTGGAGTGGGTCACGGTCGAAGGTGCGTGTCACAGTCAGAGGAGTACCATCCTCCCAAACCTCAATCTTCCACTTCGAGTCGTAGTCCCAAACGTTGATATAGATGACGTTATCATCCAAATCCTTGTAGTCTACTCCGTCGTTCTCTCGCTCCTGCTCGGTCTGCTTGCTGAGGTAGGTATCCCAACGCTTGGCTGTTTGTAGAACGTTGTTCATATCGTATGCACGGAACTGCAACGACTTATCGAAGCCGATAGACTTATAGTACCACTTCAAGTCGCCACCCTTGAACTCGAAGACAGAGTAACCCGCAGGGGTACCGTCACGGTTGATACCACGACCATCGAGCATCGAAGCGGCCGAACTCTGCCACCAAGTCTCGCAGATAGCGCCCACGTTGTGCTCGATGACGTTATCACGCAACTCCATAGTCATATTGTAGTGTGCGTGGCCCGTCATAAAGTGAACATTCGAGAAGCCATTGAAGCAATCCAGCACCTTATCTGCATTCTGCAAATACTTGGTCGGGTTACGATTGGCATTCCAGTTAGCATAGAGCTGCGAGTGAGAGCAAACAACGACAGGGTTGTTCTTGTCGGCAACGTGCGACAAATCCTCCTGCAACCACGCCAACTGAGTATCATCAACACGCTCGTAGTAGTTACGCTCGCCAACAAAGCCGTTGGTACCGTTCGTGTTAATCCACTCGATATCGTCGAGGATGATGTAGTGAACATTACCCAAATCAAACGAGTAGTAGGTAGGCGCAATCGTGGTACGATATATCTTCGAGCCGAGGTTATCGCCCTGAACGTAAGGGTTGTTGTCGTGGTTACCCATACCGTTGAAGGTCACCAGCGGGTAATCCTTCATCTCCTTGACATACTGCTCCGGCATAAATGACGTCTTGTACCAGTGAGCATCCCACGTAAGGTCACCCATAGTAACGAGGAACGTATTAGAGCCATAGATCTCTGCCAGAGCCTTGGAATCCTTAATGAAGCCCTCTCTAAACATCGTCAGGTCATTGATTGCATTGTCGCCAACACTTCTGTTCGCCAAGTGGAGGTCGGTAGCAAAGAATACCTGATGATCGGTAGTATCGGAAGCCTTCAACTCGAAGTTACACTGCTCCGAGAGGTGCGGGTCGATAGATACCGCCTTCCAGAAGCCCGGAACGGCATTGCTTCCCGTAGCCGGCAGATAACCGCTTGGAAGACAAACAAATACATATCCGAAGCGTTTGTCGGACTCCAACCAATAGTAACCGTTCTCGTCGGTCTGTGTAAAATTGACACCATCCGACACCCAAACACCTTCGACGCCTACATTGGTCATCTGAACCTCTTCGCCGGAAGTTGCATCCTTGACCTGAGTATAGACGATACCTCTCAACGAGCAACCATCCTTCTCAGGAATCTCGACAGAGAGTGTAGTCCATACGGTGATGTTTGCGACCTTCTGGGTCTTCTCGCCTCGACCGATGTAGAGAGTATAGACTCCCTGCGGCATATCAGGAGCAAGGAAGATAGCCGAAGTATCCTCTACGTATGTGATAGTGGCGGTGTAGTCACCCTCCGCAGTACGGAAGATGACCTTATCGCCAACGACGAAGCCGATACCCTGAATCTCAATCTCCTTGCCATCGTAAATGGTTATCTCGCTATTGAGAAAAGCCTGCTTTACAAGGCGAGATTGATACTGATACTCAGGAGCATCATCGCCTGCATTACAACCAACGCATACAGCAGCAATGGTCGCAAGCAAAAGTAAAAATCTGCTTATATTTTTCATAGTATTCTATTTTATCTGCAACTTAAACGAACAAAACCAATCGAGTTGTTACCGGTGTCTGTCGTAGCACTTGCTGTACTAGCACGCTCATCCCTTGGTACTCGCAGACGAATAGCAAGGTTTTGCTTATCGTTACATCCGGCAGGGAGGTCGATTGTGTAGAGTTTGAAACTATACGACACCGAAGAGTTTGGAGAGATAATCTCCTCAACCTGAGTCCACTCGCTGCTTGGAGCATCCTCACTATCGGCGAACTCAACCATAAACGGACGAGGGCCACCACCCGAACTGCACATTGCAAATTCGAGCGAGAGCTTGCCCTCAACACCGGCAGTAGTGGTATTGACAACCCACGCAACACCCTGATAATCGGTGATACGGTTGTAGTTGTTATCCCACCAGTTGAGTGCTCGCATAGACCAGTATGTAACACCCTCCGCAGTAGCATAGAGCGGATACCACTTGCCATTATCACTATTATAAGTTGCCGGCACACAACGAGTGAAGGAGTCTGCCAAGTAGATTGCAACACTCGACGAACCGAGCACGGCATTACCCTTCGTAAACGAGGTGTTGAGAGTACCGGTACCTACCGATGCGCTAAGCTTATCCAAGCCCTTCTTCGCCACCCAAGGGCCAATCTTCAATATAGGCTTGGCACGACGAGTCTCAGGGTCATCCGAGGTCTGGTCATCCTCCAAATTACGCATACGGATATGGTAGATGCTCTCGCCATCCTTAACTCGGTGCATCACAACACCCGTGATATCACCCGAGCCCTCCGGAATCATACGGGCAGCACGGAAGGTAGCATTGCGGAGCGTGTAGAGCTCTACGATGTTATCTCGTGAATCACGCAACAGATGCACGTACTCGTGACCAAACGTGGTGTACATATGCGACTTCGAGTAGTCGTATGCGGTACCCAGACCATCGATATTGCTATAATCGCAGCTAAAATCCTCATTTACATTGCAGTATGTTCCATAAGGAGCAGCGTACTCAACGCCCTTCAACGTAACGAGGCAGTGCTCGTAGCGATACAAATCGACACCCGACTCCACCTCGATAGGGTCGATACCTGCCGATGGCTCCGAGAACTTGATACGTGAGCTTGGCAGACCGGCAATCTTGCTGCCGAAGGTGCCGTCGGTAGGGCCGACAACATCGCTATCGGAGACAAATGCGAGGTCTTTCAGGTGGATGGTTACCTTCGTGTTCAGAGGATAGATGTTCGAGTACTCATCCTCAAACTCAACGCACATACCGGCATTGCTCTCATCCATAATAACCATCTGTCGTGCGTTGAAGTTGCCCGATGTGTAATCGCTGATGACATAACCCTCAACGTAGATGTTGTCAGAGATACCGCCTTCGCCATCCTCCAAGGTGCTCAGGACATTCTGGATGGTCCACTTGGTGGCAGACTCAAACTCGGCCGAGGTGCCCTGACTGATATAGAGCAGGTGGTCGATTTCGGTACCGATGGCACGGAACTTAACCGATGCTACTCGGCTCTCGTCCATATCGTTGCCATCAATAATCAACTCCTGATACTCGGAGGTCTTCTCGCCAAGGTGCAACCAGCCGGTATCGTAGGTAAGCTCCGCCTTCCACTCTACGTTAGAGTCGATACGAATCCTAACCTTCTCGCCAAACTCGTTCACAATCTTGGTATCATCCGGATAGTCATACGAGAAGTCCATATACGGAAGGTTAGCCGTCTGATTAAAGGTGATTGTCGCAACAACCTGACCACGAGAGACAACATTCATCTCGCAGGTACGAGGGTATGCCGTCTTATTCTCGAAGACCTTGATAGCGACACGTGCGTCATTCTTGCCCGATGCCGGCCAAGCTCGACACCACTCGTTATCCTCCTCGAAGGTAGGCTTCAACTCCCACTCTCCGATATTGGAGTAGATAACGAAGTCGTAAAGCTGTCCGCTCAGCGAGGAGTCAATCTCCTCCAAAGCGACCTCCTGACCATCAACAACCTGATAAACCTTGATGTCTGTACCTGTGGCACCCTCCTCCGGCTGCTGGCAGGCAGCAAACAGAAGTACCGCAGAGATTGTCAAGAGAGAGAGGCTTTTTTCTATATAATATAATATATGTCTCATATTCTCAATACAGTATTAGAATTACTACTCAATACCTCTTTCAATGGCGTTCTTTCCCCACCATACAGGAGTCTTCATATCGTCACCGCCATAATAATCCTTCTGCAAGCGGGCACAAGCCTCTGCATAGTTGTCTGGGTTGGTAATGGAGGTGTTGTCAGGATAGCAGAAACGGCGTGGAAGAATATGGTCGTTGCTGGTTGCCGCTCCGATAGGGAGTGATGGGAAACCTGTACGACGATACTCGTGCCATGCCTCGTAGCCTGTCCAGAAGAGTGCAATGTACTTCTGGTTCATAATAGTCTCCAACTCGTGACTATAAGGCGACTTGTTCAGGAAACGATTGATAGTCAGCTCGGTAATATCCGTACCCGCAGGGTCGATGCTGCTCCAATATGCAATCGAAGACTTAATTCCATCGAGATAATACTGCTCGCCAAGAGTCTCACCTCCCGGAATCCAGCCACGCCAGATAGCCTCGCAGAAGATAAACATCACCTCGTCGTACTTCATAAACGATACAGGCGACTGATAGCGTCCCAGCGTTTCATAATTAAGGTATGCGATTTTACCCTCTGTTTCAAGCTCGGCATTAGGCAGACCGCTCACACGGCCCTCCCAAGCACCTCCACTCTGTGTATAGTAGATTGGAAGACGCGGGTCACCCGGACCAAGCATCATCTTAATCATCGTAGCACAAGCCTTACGTGAAGAGGAGCCGAAAGCCGCCTGCGTATATGAGCCGTAGTAGTTTACGAATGGCTCAACCTCATCAAAGTGAAGCGTAGCGTTATCGTCGTTGCTCTCAAATACAGGGTACTTGGTACGATTGAGGTAAATCTCCTGAATCTTCTTGCTTACGGCGAACTCCTTGTCACGGTTGCTCAGACGCATAAGCAGACGCAGGTAGAGCGAGTTGTTGAACTTTCTCCACTTCGAGATATCTCCATTGTAGAGCAGGTCACGAGAGGAGTCGAATGCGGCATCCGTATTGTAGAGCGTGTTGGCATACTCCAACTGCTCGTACAACTTCTCGTAGATATCACGCTGCTTGTCGAACTTTGGCTTGTTAATCTTCGTGCCATTGATGTTTCCGAAGGCCTCCGAGTATGGAACATCTCCGAAGCAGTCGGTGAGGTTCGACATAAACATAACCTTCAACGTGATGGCGATAGCCTCACAGTTCACATCTCCACGCTTGATAGCCAAGCGCTCCATCTCGTCGGCAGTAGCCGCCATACGGGCGTACCAGTTCCACGAGCCGGCAGTCGTAGTGTTAGGAATAACAAAACGGTGGTAGGCGTTGTTGCTTGTACCCGACACGGTGTACTGAATCAACTCACCGTTGAGTGTATAGGTATGTATCAACCAACGGTCGCTGGCATTCATCGTCAAGACCTGCAACAAGTTAGCAGGGTTGATTTCGCCATACTCCGGCTGGTTAGGGTTCTTGTTAATCTCTTCAAAGTTGGATGTGCAAGATGAACCTACAATCAAGCACAAACCTATGAGCAATAGATAATTTTTAATCGTTTTCATAATTTATGCCTGTTAGAATTTGAGTTTAATGTTAAGACCATACGAGCGGTTCATAGGGAAGCTACCCGTCTCGACACCACCTTGGAGCGAGCCACCTGCGATAGAGGCAACCTCCGGGTCAAACTGTGGCCACTTGGTAACGCAGAATACGTTAGTCATAAAGAACGCCACCGAGAAGCCCTGCAAGCCCTTGGTTCTGTTGATAACTTTCTTTGGCAACGAGTACTCCAAACGCAACTCCTTCAACTTCAAGAACGAAGTGTCGAAGGTGTTGGACTCCACGTTGTTACGGTGCCAGATAGCAGAGTTCCAGTAGTCGGAGATACTCTGTGTAACGGTAGTATTCTTCGAGAAGGTACCATCCGGATTGGCATTTACACCGTCGTGAATCAGACCATCGTAACGACCCTCCAACGAGTTCTTGTTCTTACCGTTGTAAGAGAGGATTGCGTTGGTCAGGGAGTATGCACGACCGCCATACGATGCGGTGAAGGCCATCGAGAGTGAGAGGTCCTTCCAGCGGAGGTTGAAGTTGGCACCCGCTCTCCACTTCGGATACATATTACCTACGTATGTGAGCTCTTCGCTCAGGAGTGGGTTACCCGTAGTCTTATCAACGATAACGGCTCTCGAACAATCGACACGCTCGCCGGCCTCGTTGTAGTAGAAGGCACCCTCCGGAGCACGCTGGAAACCGGTACCGTAAATCTGACCCAGACGCTGGCCCGGATAAGCATATACAAGCACACGGCTACCGATGGTATTGCTGTTGAGCTGCCATACATCAACACCCTCGGCCAACGAAACCAGATAGTTCCAGTTCTTCGACCAGTTGAGCGAGATGTTAAACTTCCAATCCTTTGTATTTACAGGGCGAATGTTGGTCGAGAACTCGACACCATAGTTACGAACCTCACCGGCATTAATCATCGTGCTCGAAGCACCTGTAATCCAGTCGGTTGGCACCGAGATAATCTGGTCGGTGGTGCTCGAATCGTAGAAGGCTACGTCGAAGCCCCAGATGCCCTTGAAGAGTTTGGCCTCCAAACCAACCTCCCAGCTCTCTACGTTCTCCGGACGGAGGTTCGGATTTTTGAGCGAGCCGGTGAGCGCATAAGCACTCGAAAAGCTTGCGTTGGCGGTATAGGTATCGATAATCTGATAAGGGTCGGTATCGTTACCCACGTTTGCCCACGAACCACGCAATTTGAGCAGGCTAATCCACGAGGTGTTCTGCTGCAAGTGGAAAATCTCGCTGAGCAGCACACTCGCACTTACCGATGGGTAGAAGTATGAGTTGTTGCCCTTGGCCAGCGTAGATGACCAGTCGTTACGGCCGGTAACGTCGATATAGAACATATCTCGGTAGCCGAAGGATACGAAGCCGTAGAAGGAGTTGATACTCTTGTTGCGACGAACCGTCGAGGTAGCCAGCTGACCCTTCGTGTTAGCAATCATATAGACATTCTTGGCATCGAGCATATTCGCTTTGAGGTTGATGTTCGAATATCTGTAAATCATATTGTTACCACCGAAGGATGCGTTGAGCGAGATACCATTCGAGAAGTCCTTCTTATATGCCAAGAGGAAGTCGTTGTTAATCTCCAACTTACGAGCGGTCTGCTCACGATACATACCCTGAACATAAGAACGGGAGTAGTATGGCTTCTGCTGTGTACGGAAGTCGTTGTTGAAGTCCAAACCGGTACGCAGTGTGAGCGTCAGCTCGTTAGGGATAATGTTAGCCGTGATGCTCACATTTCCGTAGATACGGTCACGCTGCTGGGTGTTCAGGTGCTCGTAGCACATCCAATACGGGTTATCGCTCTGGTAGTTAATCAGGGTTGTGGTACCGTCGTTCAATTCGTAGTACCTGTTCGTGAGGTCTCTCTCATACTCGCTATACACACCCGCATCGGTTACCGATACAGGCAGCCACATCAACGACTTCAAAGGCGACGAATCGTTGTAACCCGAGATAGGCAGATTGTCCGAGTTCTTGCGGTAGTAGTTGATTTTCGCCTGAGCGTGAATCCACTTGTTCTTCTTGCTCGACATCGAGATACCGATGCTCTGCGTATTGTAGCCCGTATTAGGGACAGTCCAGCGGTTGCGAACATCCTTCACCGACACACGCAACGACTGGCCCTTGCCATCGCCGGCATCTACCGAGAGGGCATTTGTCCAAGTCACACCGGTCTGGTAGAAGTCCTTGTAGTTATCCTCCACAACGTATGGACGACGAGTATATGTATCGGTATCCCAATCTCTCGACTCGTACATATAGCGCATCTGGCCCTCAATCTTCTCACCATAGGCAAGACGAGAGTGGTAGCGGGCTACCTTCTTACCCGTATCGCTCTTATTGGCGGTCACGGTCCAGAAGGAGTACTCGGCAGGATAAAGACCCGTCTCGTCTCGCTCGATACCTGAGTATGTCCAGTTACCTGCACCATACTCGTACTGGAAGTCAGGCCAGTAGCTTGGGTCATCCAGAACGATGTTTGTGCTGTACTGGATACCGAGGCCCTTGCCCTTACGTCCCGACTTGGTGGTGATGATAATAGCACCATTGGCAGCACGGGAACCATAGAGCGCCGTAGCCGATGGGCCTTTCAGCACCGACACCGACTCGATATCGTCAGGGTTGATATCGCCGGCACCATTACCGTAGTCGATAGGGGCATCGTTGTCACCATAGGAGGTACCGGACGAGTTGGCATCCATATCCGAGTTGATAGGCACACCATCGACAACGAAGAGGGCGGTGTTCTTGTCGTGCGAGAGGGAGCCCTCACCACGCAGAGTCACACGCATAGAGCCGGCAGGGCCCGCAGACGAGGTGTCCATATTCAGACCGGCAACCTTACCGTTCAGACCGCTGAGCCAGTTGCTTGTCTCCGCTGCGGTAAACTCCTCGTTGCTGAGCTTCGACACGGCATAACCGAGGCTCTTCTCCTCACGGGTGATACCCAGTGCGGTAACGATAACCTCGCTAATCTTCTGCGACTCATCTTTGAGCACGAAGTCAATCGTTGTGCGAGAGCCGACAACGGCCTCCTCTGTCTTGTAACCGATAAACTCAAAAACGAGCACATCCTCCGGCGACTTAACGCTGATAGAGTAGTGACCGTTAATGTCGGTCGTCGTACCAACGGTCGAGTTTTTAATCGACACGGTGGCACCAATCAGGGGTAGAGGTGCTTCACTACCGGTTTGACCCGATATTGTACCCTGCACAAGATGGCCCTGTGCATAGGCACTAACACTTCCACACAGTACGCACGCCATCACAAGGATAAACTTGCGTACCCCCCCCCGTAGAGATTGCTGCAATCGAGAAATCACAGCGTTGTTCTTAAAAGTAGAATCACTCATTTGGGTAGATTTTTTGGTTAATATTAGTGTTAATTAAATGTTTATGCATACATTAGGTTGTAAAGATACGATTTTTATTTGGAATTCCAACTCTTTACAGCGATATTTTTTTTGCGGCACACACACTCCCCTACCGCCCTCAATGTTCAAAAAATCGGGGGGGGGGGAACTGTTAAGATACAAACACACGCTCGGAGGGGATGTAACGGGCTATTCGTAGTGCGGATTTCGGGCAGAGATGTTCATAAAGGAGCATATCGCCACCCGCAAAAATTGCACAAAAAAAAAGAGCGTGTCCAACAAGTTTTCGGACACGCTCTTTCTTTTCAGAAGTTGTATAACAAGTGCTAATTTTAGGCTTGCGAAGCCCGAAAAAGCGCAGTTTACTCGGCATAAATGAGCATTTTGAGGGCGAGTATAACGACAAAGTAGCCTTGTTAGACAGCTTCTCTGTTTGTTAGAAGTGTCATTGCGCAATAAGAGAGGTGATTAAAGGCGATTAAAGGAAAGGCAGGCAGTTTGCCAAGGTTGTAAGAGTTCACAACCTCTCTGCGCAACATCAACAGCCTTCAACGCCCCTTAACTCCCTTAATACTCCTTACGCCTTTGCGCCATTCGGGGCATTACTTAACCTCCTCAAACTCTACATCCTCAGGCTGTGCCTTCTGCTCGGCACCACCCTGCGCACCTGCGTTCTGCTGTGCACCCTGCTGAGCCTGCTCGGCCTGCTGCTGCGCATAGATATCCTGCGATGCTGCCTGCCATGCGGTGTTGAGCTCGGCAATAGCGGTGTCGATAGCGGCGATGTCGGCATTCTTGTGAGCCTCCTTCAACTTTGCGAGCGCACCCTCAATTGCCGACTTCTTCTCTACCGGAATCTTGTCGCCATACTCTTTGAGCTGCTTCTCGGTAGCGAAGATGTTGGAGTCGGCAGCGTTAATCTTCTCGATACGCTCCTTCTCCACCTTATCCTTCTCCTCGTTGGCCTTTGCCTCGTCACGCATACGCTGAATCTCCTGCTCGGTAAGGCCGCTCGAAGCCTCGATACGAATCTTCTGCTCCTTGCCCGTACCCTTATCCTTTGCCGACACGTTCAAGATACCGTTAGCGTCGATATCGAAAGTAACCTCAATCTGTGGCACACCACGTGGAGCGGCAGGGATGCCGTCGAGGTGGAAGCGACCGATGCTCTTGTTATCCTTCGCCAACGGACGCTCGCCCTGGCATACGTTAATCTCTACCGACGGCTGGTTGTCTGCCGCTGTGGAGAATACCTCGCTCTTGCGGGTAGGGATTGTGGTGTTCGCCTCGATGAGCTTGGTGAACACGCCACCCAGGGTCTCGATACCGAGCGAGAGCGGAGTAACGTCGAGCAACAGCACATCCTTAACCTCTCCGGTGAGCACACCACCCTGAATAGAGGCACCGATAGCCACCACCTCGTCAGGGTTTACGCTCTTGTTAGGGGCCTTGCCGAAGAAATCCTCGACAATCTTCTGGATAGCCGGAATACGGGTCGAACCACCCACGAGGATAACCTCGTCAATCTGCGAAGCCGAGAGTCCTGCATCACGCAAGGCAATCTTGCACGGCTCGATAGTCTTCTGGATGAGGTGGTCGCAGAGCTGCTCGAACTTGGCACGTGTGAGCGTCATCACCAAGTGCTGCGGGATGCCGTTGATAGGCATAATGTACGGAAGGTTAATCTCGGTCGATTGCGACGACGAGAGCTCAATCTTCGCCTTCTCGGCAGCCTCCTTCAAGCGCTGCAAAGCCATAGCGTCGTGGCGCAAATCCACGCCGTGCTCCGCCTTGAACGCCTCGGCCATATAGTCAATCAGAACGTGGTCGAAGTCATCACCTCCGAGGTGGGTATCGCCATTGGTCGATTTCACCTCGAACACGCCGTCGCCCAACTCCAAGATAGAGATATCGAAGGTACCGCCACCAAGGTCATAAACGGCAATCTTCATATCCTTATTCTTCTTGTCCATACCGTAAGCGAGTGCCGCTGCGGTAGGCTCATTGATGATACGGCGCACCTTCAAGCCGGCAATCTCGCCCGCCTCCTTGGTAGCCTGACGCTGCGAGTCGGAGAAGTATGCAGGCACGGTGATTACCGCCTCGGTAACCTCCTGACCCAGATAGTCCTCGGCAGTCTTCTTCATCTTTTGGAGGATGATTGCCGAAATCTCCTGCGGCGTATATTGACGGCCGTCGATATCTACACGAGGGGTGTTGTTGCTACCCTGAACGATGCTGTATGGAGCACGTGCGATGTCGCTCTGCACCTTGTCGTACTGCTCACCCATAAAACGCTTGATAGAGAATACCGTGCGCTTTGGGTTGGTGATAGCCTGACGCTTTGCAGGGTCGCCGACCTTGCGCTCGCCGCCATCGGTGAATGCTACAACAGAAGGAGTGGTGCGATGACCCTCCGAGTTAGGGATAACGACAGGCTCCGAGCCCTCCATTACTGCCACACAAGAGTTGGTGGTTCCCAAGTCAATACCAATAATTTTTCCCATAGTCTTTAAGTTTTATCTGTTTTTAATTTGTTTTCGCCGTTTTTATCCGTCGTTTTCGTTTTCACGTTTGCCACATTATCGAGCAAACGCCTTGCCAAATCTGTTTTTCTGCCAAAAACCAACAAAACCGCCACCCCGTATGCCAAAAAGGGAGGCACTGCGACAAAAAATATGACAAAATGACAGAAAAGCGACAAAAAAAATCCCGAACATCTCAACGACATTCGGGAGTAAAACCGTTTTATGTATCTCTACTTTATACCATACTTTGCCAAGATGCTGACCACATCGGCCTGAATAGCATCGGCCCAACGCTTGTAGCCCCAAGAGCAAGGGTGTATGCCGTCGGCCGAGGTCATAAGGTCGGTGCCCGTTTGGTCCTTAACATCAACGAAATAGACATCCTCATACTCGGCGCAAATCTGCTTCATCAACTCGTCCACGTATGCCATACGGTCGGCCTCCTTCTTCTCTGCCTTGGTGTCGAAAAGACGACCGTCACGGTAGATGGTGCGCAGGAAGATTACAGGAGCCTTCTTATTCTTGGCACGAATCTCATTCAGGAATGGGCGAATGCGCTCGCCAATCTGCTCGATGGTCGGATTGGAGAAGGCGTCGCAGATGTAGGCATCGGCACCCGTGCCGGCCAAAATCTCACCCATAACACGCTGCAACTTGCTATTGCCGCTCATACCGAAACTGCACAGATAGAGGCCCGTCTGGCGAGAGAGGAATGCAGGGTATGTCTGACCGGCGCAGGTTGCGCACGAGCCGTGCGTAAAACTCGAACCGAAGATTGCAATATTGTGACGGAATGGGTTCTTCAAGGCTTTGAGTTTTGCGCCCTGCGGAACACCCACCTTCAACGATGTAAGCTCCGAGAAGAGAGGCAGATAGAGGATGCACTTATGCTTCGAGCCATCCATATTTGCAATGAGGCGCAGAGGCTTGCTGCGGTTGTAGTTTCCCTCCTTATCGTGGCCACCTTTATTGACCTTCGACGCTGCCCATACATATTCGCCGTTATGCTCGATATAGAGGTTAAAACCGGCACCTGCGGTCTCCGGCATAGCACGGCTGAAAGCGATGCGGCCATACTCCGCCTGCACCCAAATCTCCGTGGCATCGGTCTCGAAGAGTATCGCCTGACCGGCAGACATTTTCAGCAGGTCGGCCTCCTTTTTAAGGAGCTCGGGATATTTATCCACCTCAACACGGTGGTAAGGGTTTGTGGTCTTGCACATCTTACCGAGATGGGTAAGCGAGAGTGCATCGACATACTTAATCTCCGCCTTCTCGGCAGCCGCAATATTGAGCGCAAATCCCAGCATTGCGACAAATAACATCAGTCGTTTCATCCTACTCTGTTTTAAGGTTGTTATCGAATATAAAATATAAAAAAAAGAGCCTGCCTGCAATGTTGTCAGGTCAGGCTCCATACCAAAGCGACTCTTACTTCTGCTCCTCGTTCAAGATACGCATTGCTGCATCCAAAATGGTTGTATCGTCGAGAGTCACAACACCGCCGTCAGGGCCCTGCTCAAAGTGAACACCCACACCGGTCTTTGCGTCAAAGTGCTTTCCGCCAAAATAGTTACGAACACTCTCCACGTCGATACCGAGTTCGTCTGCAATACGCTGTGAGCTGCCACTTGGAAGTCTATCCTTGATGCGGCGCAATTCGTTGAATGTGATAATCATAGCCGTAATGTTTTTTGTGTTATTATTTAATTAACTGATAATTTTCGCTTTTTTTACACTACTAATTTAGTGCTTTTTTTCTTATCTGCAAAATTTTTATGCACTTTTTGAGATAAAAGATGGCTGAACGGGCTATTATCGCATATCAACGGTCTCGAAATCGACGTACTTTGAGGCATCAAATCGAGGCAGCCCGTCGTGGCACAAATCCACGCTTTTTATATCTATTATTATGGAGCCACCGTCGGCAGCGTATGTGATGCGTGAGGGCACCCTGCCGCTCTTATCTGCCTCGATGGTTATTGTCTCGGCGGCGGTGCTACCCTGCTTGGGTGTGAGGCGCACAGCCTGACGACCACCCACCACAAGGTCAGTTGCCACGAGGCTCTCTGCCAACGAGGCAAAGCCCATAGCGGGGTTGCTGATGATATCGTTGCCGAGCGAAGCGGCGGTATCGACAACCACCTCACGGCCGGCACCATTCACCTGATACTTCACCCCCTTCTCGACATAGACCTCCACACCATCGGAGGCGACGTAGAAGTCGCTACCATCGACGACATACTCGCCCGTGGACTCATAGCCATCGGCACGCACCCCGAACAGAACACGATAGCAACCCAACGACTTCAAGTGGGCATCAAAAGTCGAGAGCAACGAGCCACCCGCCCCCTCTGCCATGGCGGCAAGAGGTGCTGTGACAAGGGCCATAAACAAGAGAATCTTACGCATAGCACTACCCTACTTATAACGGTTACGACACGCCGAGTTCCTGCAACTTCGCCTCCAACGACGGCAGGTCGTAGAACTTTATCTCACGAGGCTTTGCTCCGATTTGAGGGCCCACGATGCCCGCCCTTTCGAGCTGCATCATAATACGGCCCGCACGGTTGAAGCCTACGGTATAGTTACGCTGTATCGACGAGGTGGATATCTGTCCGCTCGACACGGCATCTCGGGCAATCTCGCCGAAGAGTTTGTCGTACTTGACCGGCGCACTGCTCTCCTCGCTGCCTATATCGCCACCCGACTCCGAGCCTCCCGACTCATCGTAGTCAGGCAGGGCGTAGGCCATACCCGTCGGCGATGGCTGCGTAGCGATAAAGTTCACGATATCCGTGACCTCGTCGCCCTCAACCAGAGCACACTGGATACGGGTCAGCTCGCCATCCTTCGACAGCAGCATATCGCCTCGACCGATGAGTTTATCGGCACCCGGCTGGTCGATGATGGTACGGGAGTCAATCATCTGCATCACACGGAATGCGATTCGGGCAGGGAAGTTGGCCTTGATACGTCCCGTGATGACATCCACCGAAGGGCGTTGTGTCGCCACGATGAGGTGGATTCCCACGGCACGGGCCTTCTGCGCCAAACGCATCACCGGCATCTCGACATCCTTGGCAATCATAATCAGGTCGGCGAACTCGTCGATAACCACCACGATATACGGCATAATCTCCGTATCATCGACCTCACGCTTGCGCACCAACTCGTTGTACTCCTTGATGTTGCGCACGTTGGCATCGCTACACTTGACAAGACGCTGCTCCATCTCCACGCAGAGCGAGTTGAGCGTATATACCGCCTTCTTCGGGTCGGTGACGATAGCCTTATCCTCCGATGCCATCTTCGCCAGGAAGTGTCGCTCCAACTTACCATAAGGCGAGAACTCCACCATCTTCGGGTCAATGAGCACGAGTTTGAGTTGCGAAGGGTCCTTGCGATATAGCAACGATGTGAGTATTGCATTAAGGCCCACAGACTTACCCATACCCGTAGCACCTGCAACCAGCAGGTGAGGCATCTTGGCAAGGTCGAAGACCACGTTCTCGTTCTGGATATTTCGGCCAATGACCACCGGCAACTCTCCTTTGAAGGATTGGAATCGCTCGGAGAGCACCGCCGAGCGCATCGACACCACATCCTTGTTGCGGTTTGGCACCTCGATACCGATAGTGCCTCGCTCCGGCATAGGGGCGATGATACGTATGCCTCGTGCTTTGAGGGCCTGTGCGATATCGGGCGCAAGGCTCTGGATGCGTGAAATTTTCACTCCCGCCTCCTGCACAATCTCGTAGAGGGTGACCGTAGGGCCTATGGTCGCCTTCATATCACGGATAGGGATGCCGAAGTTGCCCAGCGTCTCCTCTATCAAATCCTTATTCTCGCGTATCTCGTCGTCGGTAACCACCGAGTTGGAGGTATAGTCCACGAGCATCTCCACCGACGGGTGCTTATATCCTCGTGTATGGTCGGGGTCAAACGGGCGGTTATCCGCCTTGCGGTCGCTGACCTCCTTCTCCGTATGCTCGATAACGTCTATGACATCTATCTGCGACTTTGGCAGCTCCTTATCCGCCACCTCCTCGGCACCCACTGCAAACGGAGGTATCTCCTCGGTCGGCACCTCGTAGGCCGACACGCCATGTACAGGCTCCTCGTGTGCAGGCTCCTCGTCAAACCACGGCACCTCACCCTCGGCAGGCTCTTCGCCCTCCTCCGGCTCCTCCGGCGCAACATCTGTCGGCACCGCCTCAGGCTCGGCGTCAGGGCTCTGGGCAACTACCCCCTCAGCCTCCGACGGCTCGTCATCGCTCTGCGGGCGAGCCATCTTATTCTGCAACGTGTGCACCATCTTATCGGTCAGGTCACGGCTCTTATCCACCACACCCCTACCCGTGCGGTTGAGCAGGGCGATGAAGTTGCGGTTGATAAATATACCCGTGAGAATCCACCCCACGATGGTCACAATCCACGCACCAAACGGGCCTATATTTTTGGAGAGCAGAGTGGCGACCTCGATACCTATGGCACCACCCCAGCCACTGCAAAACATATCCCAACGGCCCTCGAAGAGCAGTCCCAGCGTCAGCGAGCCGAAGATGGTAACAAGCAGCAGCGAGAGCAGCGTATGAGCTAAATAGCGGAACTGCCTGATAATCATATGCAGGCCCAGCAGCACAAGCACCACGGGCAGCAGGACTCCAAACAGACCGAAGGCGTGTGTGACGAAGTATGTTCCGACATATACGCCGAACTTACCGCACACATTCCCCACCTGAATGCTCTTCTGCGGCTCTACGATATCCTGTCCAAACAGCACATCGTAGTCGGCACGCCAGTTGAAGAAGTAGGAGATGACGGCAACGAGCAGCACAACTCCGCAGGCCGCAACAAGCAGTCCGAGAATCCACAGCGCAGTATCTCCGTTGGAGCGCTCCTCCGGAATCTGCTTCTTACCACTGCGAGGGCTCTTGCCTCCCCCATCCTTTACCCTTCTGACCTCCGTCTGCGAGAGGTTTTCGTCACTCTTTCGTCTATTCTTGCTCATAATAATCACTTTTCTTCTTTACTCTGCTGCCGAACCCCCTCCCAGGCCTTTTCCCGAAGTCGCTCGGCATACGCCTCGCCCGCCTCGGTCAGAAACTCGTAGCGTGGCACATTCTCTGCTGCGGCCCTCAATCCGTGGCTGTCAAGCAGCTCCTCGACACGTCGCTCTACGGCCTCCGAGGAGTCCACAATCTGCACGTCACGCTCCCCCACGACACGCTCGATGACGTGGCGCAGGAATGGGTAGTGCGTACACCCGAGGACTATTCGGTCTGCCCCCTCGGCAAGCAGTGGCTCGACAACACGTCGCACCGCCTGCTCCGCCTCCGGCGTATTCTCACGGTTCTGCTCGACAATCTCGACAAAGCCCTCGCCCACGGCCTTAATGATGCGTGCCCGGTCGGCATAGCGTGACGAGGTTCTCACGAAGAGCTCCCCCTCCAACGAGCGGCGGGTAGCCAGCACCCCCACAACACCCGTGCGGGTAGATAGCGCCGCAGGCTTGACGGCCGGTTCAAGCCCCACAAAGGGGACATCGGGGTATCGCTCCCGCAGGTGGTTGATAGCCACCGCCGTAGCCGTATTGCACGCCACGACGATAAGTTTACACCCACGCTCCAACAACCGCTCGACACCCTCGACCGTGAATTGCAACACCTGCTGCGGTGGTCGCTCCCCGTATGGGCAGCGTGCGCCATCGCCCAGAAAGAGCAACGACTCGCTCGTGAGGGTCTGTTGCAGTGCTCGCCACACGCTCAGACCACCCATTCCCGAATCAAAGAGGCCTATCGGATTGTTGTTCGCCATCCCCATCCGTCGTTTAGTACTCTCTATCCAGCACCTCTCGTGGTGTGGTGTAGAGCGCATTCATCACTGCATTCTCCGAGTAGTCGAAGTCCTCGGTAAAGCGTGTCTGCTCATATACGTTGCCATTCGAGTCCGTAGCCACAACCTTAATCTGCTTCGCATTCGGATTCTTCAACGTAGCACGATACATATGCTGACAGCGGGTCAGGTAGCCCTTGCGGCCTCCGCCGTTCATCTTACTCTTGCAGTCGGTGACCTTGCCATAGCTGCGGCCGATGACGCCGATATGGTAGCCCACAGCCCACCAGTCACGGCTCGAACCAACCTCCGGAACCGAATCCTTCGACGGCTTGATAAGCTGCATATCGCCCGTCAGGACACCATCCTCGTAGAGCTGCACCTTCCACGACTTGTCCGACATAAAGACATTGGCAAGCACCGTGTCGTGCGAGTATGGATACCGGAAGGTCTCAAACTCGCCTCCGAACTTCGCATCGCCACGATACATACGAATCTGGTATGAGAGGTCGTGACCCACGCTCTTATACTGCCAATTTTTCAGGTGCGCACCCTCGACATCGTATATCGTATATCCGTTAGGCACGCCATCGCCATTGGTGCAGGACCACCAATAGGCACCACTCGCCGCTGCGTGTACGTGCTCGAAGATACCCTTATTGTTCACGGCGTGGTTCATAAAGTGGGTGTGCCCCACCATAATATGCGCCTCCTTGAACTCGGCGAGCATCGAGCGCACCTGCTCGAAGTACGGACCGGTGCGGTTATACATCGCTACATGGATGCAGAGGATGACCATCTTATGCTTCGGCACAACGGCCAAATCCTGCTTCAACCACTCGTACTGCTCGGCAGTGAGTCCGTGGTCGTACTTGCTGCCCGACGATGCCGAGCGATACTGCATATCTCGCAACGAGACGATATGTACGTCGCCTCGGTTCCACGAGTAGTTCACAGGGCCCATAACACTCTCAAAGAGTCGCTGGTAGGCGATATTGAAGGTCGAGGCGTTCTCGTCTGCCACCACCGGAGGGTAGGTGTAGTCGTGGTTACCCATCGTCTGGAAGAAGAGCGTATGAGTATTGTCGTAGGCCATCGCCGCACGCATCTTCGGCATCAGCTCCGTGCAGTTGTGCTTGCCGTCGTTGTAGATAATATCGCCCAGCGTCACGCCATAGCACGGCTGCGACTGCGAATCGACGTAGGCACGCATATCAGGCACCGTCTCTCGCTCGAAACGCTTGACGTGGAACGGGCACTGCGCCTGCGGGTCGGCAACCATCAGCAGGCGGAAGCTATGCTCCGGAGCCGCCAGAGGCTCCAACGTGAAGTTATACTTCTTGACACCCTTCTCCAACTTGGTGTAGAAGTCGGGGTGTCCATCCTTGACATTGACCTTGTATGCCGACGGGATAGAGTAATATACGTGGTAAGCATCACGGTGCGTAGTGAGTTTATAGCGACCCTTCGCATCGGTCTGCACGCACGAGAAGCCATCCGTGACGGTAAGGTTCGCCACCGCCTTGCCTGCCGTATCACGCACCACTCCCGAAATCTTCATCTGCGCCGAGGCCCCCACAGAGAGCATCACGGCCACAGCCATCAAAATCAAAGACTTAATCCTCATATTCGTAAGTTTTTAGTTATGTTTCAGTTGCTTCACACGCTGCATAATCGTCTCTATGAGCGTCGCATCGTCCATCTGCTCGCAATCGACAACGATGTCGGCACGGAGGTAGGTCGGCTCTCGCTCGGCGAGGTTGCGGTGCATAAATTCGAGCAGCTCCTCGTCGTTCAACCCTCGGAACTTGGGCCGCTTATGTCGGCCGTGGGGCGACAGACGTGAGAGAATCTGCTCGGGCGAGCGGCGGATATATACCGACACGCCCAACTCGGCAATACACTCCATATTGTCCCTCCACACGGGCAGTCCGCCACCCGTACTCACGACGGCATCCTCCGTCTCGGCGGTCTGCAAGAGCACCTCTCGCTCGCACTTGCGGAAATACTCCTCCCCCTCATAGTTGATGATATCGGCGCAGGAGGCACCCTCCCTCTGCTCGATAACCGAGTCGGTATCAATAAATTGCAGCGAGTGGTAGCGGGAGAGCTTTCGCCCTATCGAGCTCTTGCCGCAGCCCATATATCCTATCAGATAGATTCGCATCTTGCTCCTCCCTCTCGTTAAAACAGATTCAACTGCTCGGGGTCCACCATCTCGTCGATGCGGTTGCGGATAATCTCTATCGGCGTACCGCTATTGTCAATAGGCGCAAACTCCTCATCATCAATCATATCCGACATATCGAGGTTTGCCGTCTCCTCGGCACTCTCCCCTCCTATCGGCTCACTCGGTTCCGGCATCTGCGGCTCCTCTGCCTCCGGCTCCTCCGGCTCGATGAAGGTGAGCGTATCGACATCGTAGGTGGTGAGTCGCTTACCCTTCGCCTTACGGCTCTTAACGCCCACGAAGTCATCCACCGAAATCTCGTCGGCAGGGCGTGTCGCCTGCGCACCCTTATAGGTTATGCGCAGCGTAGCGTTGCCCTTCGAGGTGATGCATACGAAGTCGTCGTGGCCATCCTCGTCGAGGAATGGTTGCAGACGGTCGCTCGCCTCCAACGTGAAGCGTTTCATATAGTAGTAGCCCTGCTCACGGTCGAAGTAGCAGAGGCTGTATGTACGCTCCGCAACGTACCTCTCGACCATAATTGTCTCGTCAGGGAAGTGCTGTCCGAGGTCGAAGCCCGTGACGTAATACTGGTGCTTCGAGGTCCACACAACCAATCGGTCATCGCCCTTGAACTCGCCCAGCAGGCGGCCTCGGCCGTCGCTATTGAGGCGGCGGATATCGTCATCCCACCAGATATTCTGTCCGGCAAGCGTCGAGGTACCCTTCTCCTTCAAGACAATCTTATGGATGCCGTAGCGGGAGAAGAGGTTACCTTGGCTCTGGCGACCCTTAATGGCAAGGGTCGAGAAGTCCAAATCGACGATAACCTTTTTCAGGCGTGGGCGTGGCTTGAAATAGACCTTCAACACCTCTGCCTCGCCGTTAGGATTGACCGTCATATAGATAATATCGCTCTTTGGCGTACCTTTCGTAAGGTTATACTCCTTATCTCGTGTGATGGAGGTGATGGCGCAACGCTTCATCATTATCGGGCCATTCTTGCCGTCACGATAGAGGATATTATATATCGTGCGCTCGTCGTTACGCTTGAAGACACCTATATAATATATATTCTTATCCACAAAGCACTTGTCGGCAACCTTCTTGATGTAGTAGCGGCCATCTTTGAGTATCACGATAACGTCGTCGATGTCGGAGCAGTCGCAGACAAACTCCGAGTCCTTCATACTCTTGCCGATGCCGAAGAAGCCCTCCGCCCTATCGACGTAGAGTTTGGCATTCGACACCGCCACCTTCGTAGCCTCGATAGAGTCGAACGAGCGAATCTCGGTGCGACGCTCGTGTCCCTTGCCGTACTTATCACGTATATGCTCGTAGTAGGCTATGGTATAATCGACCAGATGCGCCAAGTCGTGCTTCGTAGCCTTGATATCGGCCTCAATCTGCTTGATTTCGTTATCCGCCTTATCGCTATCGTAGCGGGAGATACGGATAAACTTCAACTCCGTAAGGCGCTGCACATCCTCCGTAGTGACCTCTCGGCGCAGCAGCTTCTTGAACGGCTCCAACCCCTTATCCACGGCTGCGTATGCCTCCTCTCGGCTCTTGCACCCCTCGATAAGTTGGTAGAGCTTGTTCTCGATAAAGATACGCTCCAACGATGCCGAGTGCCAAGCCTCGTTGAGCTCCGCCAGACGAATCTCCAACTCCTTTTTAAGCAGCGACTTGGTACGCTCGACCGAGTGGCGCAGGATGTCGCTCACACCCATAAACGCCGGCTTGTCGTCACGGATGACGCACGAGTTAGGCGATATCGACACCTCGCACGAGGTGAAGGCATAGAGCGCATCAATGGTGCGGTCGCTCGACTCGTCGGCTGCCACCTGCACGATAATCTCCGCCTTCTTCGCCGTATTGTCGTCCACACGGCGTATCTTAATCTTGCCCTTCTCGTTGGCCTTCAAGATGGAGTCCTTGACCGACTCGGTGGTCGTCGAGAACGGAATCTCGGTGATGGCGAGCGTGCGCTTGTCAATCTTAGATATCTTGGCTCTCACCTTGACCACGCCGCCACGCAGACCGTCGTTATACTTCGACACGTCAATCATACCGCCCGTCGGAAAGTCGGGATAGAGTTGAAACTCCTCACCACGCAGGTAGGCTATCGAGGCGTGTATCAGCTCCAAGAAGTTGTGAGGCAGAATCTTCGATGCCAGACCCACGGCGATACCCTCGGTGCCCTGTGCAAGCAGCAGCGGGAACTTCACCGGCAGGGTCACAGGCTCCTCCTTACGACCATCGTAGGAGAGCATCCACTCCGTAGTCTTCTTGTTATAGACCACCTCCAAGGCGAACTTCGAGAGGCGTGCCTCAATATAACGTGCCGCAGCGGCATCGTCACCCGTGAGGATGTTACCCCAGTTACCCTGACAGTCGATAAGCAGCTCCTTCTGTCCGAGTTGCACCAGCGCATCCTTAATCGAGGCATCACCGTGCGGGTGGTACTGCATCGTCTGTCCCACCACGTTTGCCACCTTGTTGTAGCGGCCGTCATCCACCACCTTCATAGCGTGCAGGATACGTCGCTGCACAGGTTTCAGACCATCATCCACGTGCGGCACGGCACGCTCCAAGATTACGTATGAGGCGTAATCCAGAAACCAGTTCTTATACATACCCGTCAGACGGCGAACACTCTGCTCCGCCATCAAACGGTCATACTTGCCCGGCTCCGATGCGACCATCTCCTCGTCCGACGCCAAATCGACCTCTCGGATTATATCATCTCTCTCTTCCGACATATCTTATCTCCTTACTTTACTCTTCATTTTCAAACTCCGAATCAGACCCTCCGATTTGCAGGTGCTCCTCAATCAGGTCCTCCTCAATGCGCAGGTTATTGACGATAAACTGCTGGCGGTCGTAGGTATTCTTACCCATATAGAAGGTGAGCATATCCACGATAGGGTCATCCTTGGTAAGGCGCACTCTGTCCAGACGCATCTTCTCGCCGATGAACTCCGCAAACTCGTCGGGCGAAATCTCTCCAAGACCCTTGAATCGGGTAATCTCGGCACTCGCTCCCAACTCCGCAATAGCCTTCAATCGCTCCTCCTCCGTGTAGCAGTAGTGGGTAACCTTCTTATTGCGGACACGGAACAGCGGTGTCTGCAAGATGAAGAGGTTGCCTCGACGGATAAGCTCCGGGAAGAATTGCAGAAAGAAGGTGAGCAGCAGCAGACGGATGTGCATACCATCGACATCGGCATCGGTTGCGATGATGACCTTGGCGTAGCGCAGGTTATCCATATAGTCGTCGATGTTGAGCGCATTCTGCAAGAAGTTGAACTCGTCGTTCTTATAGACGATAGCCTTCTTCATACCGAAGGTGTTGAGCGGCTTACCTCGCAACGAGAATACCGCCTGCGTCTGCGGGTCACGGCTCTTGGTGATGGAGCCCGATGCGGAGTTACCCTCCGTGATAAATATCATCGTCTGCTCGGCCAATTCGTGCTTGTCCGTATAGTGTATCTTGCAGTCACGCAGGTTCTTATTGTTGAGCATCAGCTTTTTAGCCGTCTCACGTGCCTTCTTCTGCACGCCGGCGATAGCCTTACGCTCCTTCTCATTCTCGGCAATCTTGCGCTGGATAGCCTGCGCCACGTCAAGGTGCTTGTGCAGGTAGTTATCCAACTCCGTGGCGAGGAACTCTCCCACATACTGACGTATAGAAGGGCCATCCTTCCACATATCCTTCGAGCCGAGCTTAATCTTGGTCTGCGACTCGAAGATAGGCTTCGACACCTTTATCGAGATGGCGGCCACGATAGAGGAGCGCACATCTGCCGGGTCGTAATCCTTGTGGTAGAACTCTTTGAGCACCTTCGCCACCGCCTCACGGAATGCCGCCTGATGCGTACCTCCCTGCGGGGTGTATTGGCTGTTTACAAACGAGTAGTAGCTCTCGCCATAGCGGTTGCCGTGGGTAATCACCACCTCGATATCCTTGCCCGTGAGGTATATAGGCTCGTAGAGCGGCTGCTCGCTCAGGTTGTCGTTCACCAAATCGAGCAGACCATTCTTCGAGGCATAGACCTCGCCATTGAGCGTCACGGTCAGACCTCGGTTCAGGTAGGTGTAGTTACGCACCAGCTGCTCGACAAACTCCAAGTTGTAGGAGTACTTGCCAAAGACCTCCTCATCCACACGGAACGAGATGTAGGTGCCATTCTTCTCCTGCACGCCACTCTCCCACTTGTCGGTCTGCTCCAAGCCCTGTGAGAAGGTCACCGTGCGGGCCTCGCCGTCACGTACCGAGCGGGCCGTAAACTCGCTCGAAAGGTAGTTCACCGCCTTCACACCCACGCCATTCAGACCCACGGTCTTCTTGCCATCCTCCTCGTAGTTGCTACCCGTGTTCATCACACTGACGGCCGCCGAGAGGGATTTGAGCGGAATACCTCGGCCATAGTCACGCACCGAGACCACATTATCCTCGATATTTATCTCGATACGGCTTCCATATCCGTTCATATACTCGTCTATGGAGTTGTCCGTAACCTCCTTTATCAGCACATAGATACCGTCGTCCGACATCGTACCATCGCCCAGCTTGCCGATATACATACCGGGGCGCAGACGCACGTGCTCTCGTGGCGAGAGGGTGATGATAGAGTCGTCGTCGTATCGTTTATTTTCAAGTAAATCTGCCATTTATATCTTAAATTCTTTGTTTCCTCATCAAGTGTTCGTATGCACCGAGTGTGCGCCGCCTGCCAATCGACGTATGCACCCGCAGCACAACGCTGACCTATCGCTCGGCTCGGATACGGGCCAACTCCTCGGTCATCATCTGCTGCACCTTCACGGCCAGTTCGCCGGCATCGGTCGCCGCCACCTCCTCTGCCGAGAGAGGCTTCAACACCGAGATTTTGAGGTGGTTGCGCCAGTTGAACATCCAATTCTTCTTCAACACATCACGTGTGCCGTCCATTACCACCGGAAGGATAGCCACTCCCGCCTCCTTCGCCAGCACGAAGGCTCCCTGCTTGAAGCGGTGAATCTCGCCATTCTTGGAGCGTGTACCCTCCGGGAAGATGGCGATGGATACACCTCGTGACACCCACAGCTTGCCGTCGTCGATAACCTTCTTCATAGACTCTGCGCCACGACCTCGGTCGATAGCGATATCGCCGTGGATGGAGAGCAGCGGCCCGATGTAAGGCATACGGAAGACCTCTCGCTTGCTCACCCAGCGGAAGTTCATACGCAGGAAGTAGAGGGCGAGGATGTCGGCCATCGAGTTGTGGTTGATGGCGATGACGTAAGGGGTCTTCTTGTCGGCATTCTCGAAGCCCTTGAAGCTTCTTCGCCACGTAGGCGGAACGAGCCAAAAGCAGAGGCATATCGCACGTGAGAGCTCGTGTACCACACGGCGAGGCTTATCAAACGGGAAGCAGACCACCAACGCCACGCACGAGAGCAGGAAGAAGAGGGTCAGCTCGACCAAAATGTAGATGTAGAAGATTGCTGATAACATAATATCTCTCTTTTTAATTTTTTGTCTCTTAAACTTCGTTTAGCCAATAGGCTATTACACCAATATAAACAGTTTGGCAAAAATAGCATTTTTTAAGATTTTGACGAATTTTTCACGGAAATAGTTTTCAACAATTTTCTTTTTTGCCAATTATTTCCTTGCCGAGGAGCGATTTTCGAAGAAAATTTGTACCTTTGCGCCAAATTGGAGTTATTATGAAGTTCAAGGAAGGATATAAAGTTCGTGAGATTGCCGGCGAGCACGTGGTGATTATGCAGGGTCGCTTCGGTGTGGATATGACCCGTGTGATTGCGCTGAACGAGAGTTCGCTGCTGCTGTGGAACGAGTTGCAGGGCAAGGAGTTCTCGGTCGAGGATGTGAAGCAGGTGCTGCTCGACAACTACGAGGTCGAGGAGGCGGTTGCCACACGTGATGCCGAGGCGTGGATTGCCAAACTCGCAGAGTGCAACCTCATCTGACACCCACCCACTAAACGCAAGAGAACGATGAAGTTAAGGTCATACATAGCCTCCGTGTTGCTTACCGTCTATTTAGTGTCGGTATGCGGCTACGCTTTGACCGTAATATTGTGTCACTGCGAGCGCAGCGGACACTACACGACGCACCACAAAGAGTGTTGCGCCTGCCACCACCACGCCCACCACGAGGCGTGCGAGGGCATCCACGCAGACAACACCTGCAACTGCCTCCACAAGCACACCACGGAGATAGAACTCTACGACGTGGCGAAGGAGGCGAACCCTACACTCGCACCTCTCTCGTGCGACATCCTGCTCCCCGACCTCGAAAGTGCCGAGGAGTCCCGTGCGGAGTGCTTCGGAGAGCAGTTCCTGCAACGGAAGATACCACTGCCCCAATCCATAGTCGGCCACGTCGCCGCACTGCGGGCACCCCCTGTGTCGGCATAGTTACACTCGTACCACCCGTAGCGGCGGCACGAGCAGTCAAACATTGCTTACATAGAGGGAATATATTATGAAAAAATCACTTATAACAACTTTATTATCAGTTGCTTGCGCACTCACTACGGCGCAGGCACAAGACCTCTCGGGTCGTATTCTCGACGCCGAGGGCAATGCCCTGCCGGGAGCCTCCGTCTATTGGGCGGAGACCAACATCGGCACCGCTGCGGATGCCGAGGGCAACTTCCGCATCTGCCGTGTCAAGGGGTATGACAACCTCGTAGGCTCGTTCCTCGGCTACGGCAACGACACCCTGCGCATCGAGAAGAGTATGGCAAACGTCACCCTGCGACTCTCGCAAGGCGTTGAGTTGGAGAGCGTTGTCATCGAAGGTGCAACGGGCAACTACATCAAGCACGAGGGCCTGCTCAAAAGCGAGAACATCTCCTTTGCGGGTCTGTGCAAGATGGCGTGCTGCAACCTCGCCGAGAGTTTCGAGAACTCGGCCTCGGTGACCGTGGGTTACAGCGATGCCATCTCGGGCGCACGCCAAATCAAGATGCTCGGTCTGGCGGGCACCTACACCCAGATTTTGGATGAGAATCGTGCCATAATGCGTGGTCTGAGCGCTCCCTACGGGTTGAGCTACACGCCGGGTATGTGGCTCAACTCCATACAGGTATCCAAGGGTGTGGCATCCGTGACGGCGGGTCACGAAGCTATCACGGGACAGATTAACCTCGAACACCGCAAGCCTACCGACGACGAGCGGCTCTTCCTCAACATCTACTTCGACAATGAGCTCAAACCGGAGATAAACCTCTCAACGGCACTCCCCGTGACCAAGGATAAGCGACTCTCGACCGTAATTCTGGCCCACGGCTCGATGGACACCAAGAGCTACGACCACAACAAGGACGGCTTCCGTGATATGGCCTCGGCACGTCAGGTGGACATCGCCAACCGTTGGCTCTACCAGAGCAAGGATGGCACGCAGGTACGCTGGGGAGCCAAGTACATCAACGACCACCGTCTTGGCGGACAGCTCGGCTACAAGCGTAGTATGAAGCGTGACGGCGAGGATGGCACGCCGTGGTACGAGCAGTGGCGCAAGGAGGGCATCTACGGCTCGGAGGTTGCCAATCAGGAGGTGAACGCCTACTTCAAGCTGGGTCGCCCCGTGGGCAAGGCGGTCTTCGACAAGGAGGAGAGCAGCGAGTTGCGCTCCAACGTCGCCTTCGTGGTCGATTACGACTACTTCGACGAGGATGCCTACTTCGGTGCCGACAAGGGCTACAACGGCCGTCAGCATATGGTCAATGCCAACATCCTCTACGCCCACTACTTCACCCCTCGCTCCTCGCTCAATACGGGCATCTCCGCCTCAACACGCTTCGTGGATGAGGCTCTGACCGACCGCACGTGGAGCCGCACGGGCGAGTGGAGCACGATGGACGAAGGTCGCAGCCTGCTGGCGATGAATCGCAACGAGAGCGAGGCGGGCCTCTTCGCCGAATACACCTACGCCATTAAGGAGAAACTCTCGGTGGTGGCAGGTGTGCGCTACGACTACAACTTCTTCCTGCGCAAGCATCTGGTGACACCTCGTGGCCACATCAAGTGGAACATCACCCCGACGACCGTCGTGCGTGCCTCGGCAGGCCTCGGCTACCGTCCGACAGACATCATCACCGACAACATCGGCATCCTCGCCACGGGTCGCCGTCTGGTCTTCGAGTGGGGCGATGGAGGCTTCGAGAAGTTCAACAGAATGGAGTCTGCCCTCACGGCAGGTGGCTCGCTGTCGCAGACCATATCGACCATCAACTACCGTGATATGACCATCAGCGTCGATTATTTCCGCACGCAACTCTTCCACAGCGTCGTCGTGGACCAGGAGCGTGATGCGCAGAATATATATATCTACGACACGAAGGGTCGCTCGTTCACCGACTCCTACCAGATAGACCTCACTTGGAACCCTGTGGAGCGCTTCGACATCTTCGCCACCTTCCGTTACACCAACAGCCGCTACACGATTCGTCGTGCCGACGGCAGCGAGCAGCTGGTGGCACGTCCGCTGGTGGGCGAGTTCAAGACGCTGCTCAACCTCCAATATGCGACACGTATGCGACGCTGGGTCTTCGACGTGACGGCACAACTCAACGGTGGCAGCTGGATACCTACGCAGGATGGCAACCTCGCATCTCGCCGCAGGTCGCCAATCTACCCTATGTTCTACGCACAGGTGAGCCGCCGCATCAAGAGTTGGGATATATACCTCGGCTGTGAGAACATCGCAGGATTCCGCCAGAAGGAGCCTATATTGGCCGTCGATGCGCCCTACTCCACCGCCTTCAACTCCGCCTGCATATGGGGCCCGCTTATGGGTCGCAAGATATACTTGGGCGTGAGATTCAACCTATATTAACATCGAAAATAGAACCAAAACACAGATAAAACTATGAAGCAGATTATCATTTTGTTGGCCACTGCACTGATGATTGCAGGCGTGGCAACCGCCGCACCAAAGGTAGAGAAGAAGTTTGTAACCACGGTATTCGTCACCGACCTCCACTGCGAGGGATGTGCCAAGAGAGTCTATAACAACTTTTACGGCAAGGGCGTGAAGGAGGTTAAGGTCGATGTTCCGACCAAGACCGTCGCCGTAACCTACGACGAGTCGAAGAATACCCCCGAGGGTTTGAAGTCGTCATTCGCCGACCTCAACATCAAGGTCATCAAGTATATGAGCGAGGCTGAGGCGCAGGCACAGAAGAAGTAACAGACAGGAGTAATAGTCAAGAGCGTGTCCAACAAGTTTTCGGACACGCTCTTTCTTTTCAGAAGTTGTATAACAAGGACTAATTTTAGGCTTAATCCATCTACGATGGCTTTTGGTTGCTTCGGCTCAGAAAAAAAATACACATTTGTTTTCATTCGCCTTAATCGCAACCTTGCGAAGCCCGAAAAAGCGCAGTTTACTCGGCGTAAATGAGCATTTT
>JAFULF010000027.1 GCA_017483225.1 Alistipes sp. | reverse complement strand
TTACCCGACCTTAAAGCACCCACAGGGTGCGTGACCTTACCCGACCTTAATAGACCTTATCGTTGCGCAACGGTAAAGGTTGTTAAAGGTTATTAAAGGTAATTAAGGGGAGCGCAGGCGGCTGGGGCAAGGTTGTAAGAGTCCGTAGCGTTTTTGCGCACCATTAATAACCCTTAATTGCCCTAATAACCCTTAACCTTGTGCGCTCCCGATTTCAAGAGTCGGAGCGAAGCGACAAAGCCTCCCTTTGCCAAAGGGAGGTTTGGAGGGAATGTCAATACTGAATTAGTGAAATCTTGAAATCAAGATTTCACTAATTTCAATAATTTCACGATTTCAGGGGTGTGAAATTATGAAATTAATGAAATTTCTGAAATCTTCCCGACTCCGCAGACTACAAGAAGAAGGTAATCATCAACTGCGCAATCACCACTCGCAAGAACATCACCAACGGATAGACGGTGGCATAGCTGATGGCAGGCATATCGCTGCCTGCGGTGCTGTTGGCGTAGTTGAGGGCGATGGGGTTGGTCATACTGCCGGCAAGGGTACCCATAATGGTATAGAAGTCGAGTTTATAGACCAGACGGGCAAATATTCCGACAAGTAGCAGCGGAATAATCGCTATCAGCAGAGCATAGCCCACCCAAACGTAACCTCCTGATACTACGGCATCTACAAAGCCTTGCCCGGATGCCAGACCCACCGCTGCGAGGAACATCGACAGACCTATCTCCCGCAACATCAGGTTGGCACTCAGCGTGGTATAGGTGATAAGGTGCCAATGCGTTCCGAAGCGGCCGATAATGATTGCCATAAGCATCGGGCCGGCAGCTAATCCCAACTTGACGGATGGCGACTCCACGATAGGTATCGAGCCGACAAATACGCCGAGGGCGATGCCGAGGAAGATGGTCAGGATATGCGGCTGATGCAGCTTTTTGAGCGAGTTGCCCAGCAAATCGGCAACCTCGTTGATGGCCGACTCCGAGCCCACCACCATAACCTTGTCGCCCAGCTGCAACTCCATACCCTGATATGGGATGATGTCCACGCCGGCACGATTTACACGGGTGATATTGATACCGTACTTGGTGCGCAGGCGCAGGTCCGAGAATCGCTTTCCGTTGATTGTCGAGCGAGTGACCACGATGCGGCGTGATACCAGCTTGCCCTCGAAGGCCCCCCACTCATCCTCCAACATATCTATCTCCGTGCCGAGGAATGCCAGAATCGCCTCCTTATCCTCGGGATTGCAGACCACAAATATCTTGTCACCGCAATAGACACGGCTCTCCGAATCGGCTATAAACGCCTTGTTGCCGTCGTGCGAGATACGAGAGATAACAAACTGACGTGCAATGAGTTCCCGCAATGCGCTCACCAGATATCCGTTAATCTGCCCGTTGGTCACTTCGATAGAGAACTTGGCAGCAAACTTATGCTCGTTGTTCAGCACCTTGAACGCCTCATCCTCGACCTTGTTGTCGATGCGCAGGGCATATTTCAGGATAACGAATGCGACGATTGTAGCCACGATGCCGAATGGATAGGCGACGGCAAATGCCATAGGAATCGAGACATCATCCACGCCCGTCATATCCATATAGGCCTGCTGCGTAGCACCCATTGCCGGCGTGTTGGCCGTGGCTCCATCCATCACTCCGACCATAGTTTGCAGAGGCACATCCGTAATCAGTGTTATCACGTAGGTAACGAGTGCACCCAAGAGCATCACAAGCAGCGAGAGCCACATAAGTTTGAGGCCTCCGGAGCGCAACGAGGCGAAGAATCCGGGGCCAATCTGCAAGCCTATGGAGAAGACGAAGAGGGTGAGTCCGAGGTCACGGGCGAACTCCAACATATCGTTGCCGACCCGCATACCGAAGTGGCTGGCAAGGATACCCGCAAACAAGACCCACGTGGAGCCGAGCGAGATTCCGCCTATCTTTATCTTGCTCAACGCCGTACCGAGGGTGATGACCAACGCCAGAACGAAGATTGAGTGGGCTACGCCCTCGCCAAAAAACATCTCACTTATGAAATTCATAATGCACTGTATTATAAGCCATTTATCGACATCGAGGTCAGATTGTCAATAAATTTTCGGCAAATATATAAATTAAGAGGGATAAAAACCATTTTTTTCACTACCTTTGTTTGCAGAATAGGAAAACACAACCAAAAATTATGAATAAGGTAGAGATTAAGCGTGCCAGTCGTATGGACGGCACAGGCGAGTATTATTTCTCTCGCCGCCTCCGTGAGATTGCTGAGATTGAGGCATCTACGGGTCGTCAGATTATAAAACTTGCAATGGGAAGTCCCGACCTTCCGCCTGCACCTGCCGTTATCGAGCGTCTGTCGCAGGAGGCTCTTCGCCCCGACGTACATAAGTATATGTCGTTCAAGGGCGAGCCGGTATTGCGCAAAGCCTTTGCCGATTGGTATGCAAAGTGGTACGGCGTAGAGTTGGATTACAACTCGGAGGTGCTGCCTCTTATCGGCTCGAAGGAGGGTATTATGCACATCTGCCAGACCTTCATCAACCCGGGCGACAAGGTGCTGGTACCAAACCCCGGATATGCTGCATACAAGGCGGCAGTGAGTATGACGGGAGGCATTATGCAACCGTATGCACTGAACAAAGCCAACGACTTTATGCCTGACTTTGAAGCCATTGAGCATGAGGGAGTTGAGGGCGTGAAGATTATGTTCGCCAACTTCCCGGGTATGCCTACCGGACAGACCCCTACACGTGAGTTGTTCGAGAAGATTATCGCCTTCGGTGCCAAGCACAACATACTGGTCATCCACGACAACCCATACAGCTTCATCCGCAATGCCGAGAAGCCTATGAGCATCCTCTCCATCGAGGGGGCAAAGGATGTGGCTATGGAGATGAACTCGCTGTCGAAGGGCCACTCTATGGCCGGCTGGCGTGTCGGTGTGATTATGGGTAAGAAGGAGTGGATTGACTCGATTCTGACCTTCAAGTCCAATATGGACTCAGGTATGTTCTACCCTGTTCAGGCGGCTGCCGAGACCGCTCTCTCGTTAGGCGACGAGTGGTTCAAGGAGCTGAACGCCATCTACTACGAGCGTGAGAAGGAGGGCTATGCCCTGCTGGATGCTCTGGGTTGCGTCTATCGCCCTAATCAGGCGGGTCTGTTCATCTGGGCAGAGATTCCTGAGGATTACGAGGGCGACTGCTTCGCCTTCTCCGACGAGGTTATGGAGAAGTGCGACGTGTTCCTCACCCCGGGAGGTATTTTCGGTAGCGAGGGTGAGCGTTATGTGCGCATCACACTCTGCTGTCCTGCCGAGCTCCTGCGCCGTGCAACAGAGAACGTGAAGGCTCGTTTCACACGATAAATCATAAAAATACGTATGAAAGCCCAATCCCTTTTGGAAGATTGGGCTTTTTTTTATATCTTTGAAAGTTTTATATAGCAATAGGCGCAAAAAGTCTATTTTTACTCTGTAAAAAAGGATGAAGATACTTGTTACCGGAGCCGCCGGATTTATAGGATTTCACCTCACGCAACGACTGCTGAGTCGTGGCGACGAGGTGGTTGGTATTGACTCCATAAACGACTACTACGACGTGAATCTCAAATATGCACGTCTGGCGGAGTGTGGCATTACCGAGGCCGAGGCCTCCCTGTTCGGCAAGCAGGTGCAGAGCGACAAGTACCCACGCTACCGCTTCGTGCGAATGGCGTTGGAGGAGCGAGAGGCATTGCAGGAGTTGTTCCGCACGGAGCAATTCGACGTAGTGGTCAATCTCGCAGCACAGGCAGGCGTAAGGTACTCCATCGAGAACCCGTATGCCTACATAGAGAGCAACATCGTCGGCTTCATCAACATCTTGGAGTGCGCACGCCACAACGCTATCAAGCATCTGGTGTACGCCTCGTCAAGCTCCGTATATGGAGGCAACACCAAGACCCCGTTCTCGGAGGAGGACCGTGTGGACAGCCCCGTATCGCTATATGCAGCGACAAAGAAGTCCAACGAGTTGATGGCGGCAACATACGCCAAGTTGTACGGCATCCCCGCAACGGGATTGCGTTTCTTCACGGTCTATGGCCCGTGGGGAAGACCCGATATGGCACCTATGCTCTTCTCGAAGGCCATAATGGAGGGCGAGGCGATAAAGGTCTTCAACAATGGAGAGTTGTCACGTGACTTCACCTACATCGACGACATCGTCGAGGGTGTTGTGCGTGTCATCGACTCTGCCCCGCAGGGCGACACTCCATCCGAGATATACAACATCGGCTGTGGCCACCCGATGCCGCTGATGGAGTTTATCTCGCTACTGGAAGAGGCTCTCGGCGTGAAGGCCAAGAAGCAGATGATGCCGATGCAGAAGGGCGACGTATATACGACATACGCCGACACGAGCAAGCTCGAACAGAGGATGGGCTACAAGCCCCGCATATCGCTCCAAGAGGGCGTTACGGAGTTTGTGCGATGGTACAAAACACACATTACGAAACATTAAAACCAACATACCACTATGAAAGGAATTGTTTTAGCAGGAGGCAGCGGAACACGTCTCTACCCAATCACAAAAGGTGTCAGCAAGCAGTTGCTACCTATCTACGACAAGCCGATGGTGTACTACCCCATCTCGGTCTTGATGCTTGCGGGAATACGTGACATTCTCATCATCTCTACGCCGGTAGATTTGCCGGGCTTCCGCAGACTGCTGGGCGACGGCAGCGACTATGGTGTACACTTCGAGTATGCCGAGCAGCCTTCACCGGACGGCCTTGCGCAGGCATTTATCATTGGCGAGGAGTTCATCGGCGACGATTCCGTATGTCTGGTTCTGGGCGACAACATCTTCTACGGACAGGGATTCTCGGGTATGTTGCAGCGTGCCGTCGAGACTGCCGAGAAGGACAAAAAGGCTACCGTATTCGGCTATCAGGTACCCGACCCTGAGCGTTTCGGCGTTGCCGAGATTGACGGCGAGGGCAATGTAATCAGCATCGAGGAGAAGCCGAAGGAGCCAAAGTCGAACTACGCTGTCGTGGGCCTCTACTTCTACCCTAACAAGGTCGTAGAGGTTGCCAAGAGCATCAAGCCATCCTCACGTGGCGAGTTGGAGATTACCACCGTGAACGATTGGTTCCGACAGGACCGAGAGTTGAAGTTGCAGGTGCTCGGCCGTGGCTTTGCGTGGTTGGATACGGGCACGCAGGACTCCCTCTACGAGGCATCGACCTTCGTAAATGTTGTCGAGAGCCGTCAGGGCGTAAAGATTGCCTGCTTGGAGGAGATTGCTTGGCGCAAGGGTTGGATTTCTGACGAGGACCTGCTCCGATTGGCAGAGCCTATGAAGAAGAACGCCTACGGACAGTATATGATTAACCTTGTAATAAACAAGAAGCGATAATGGAGATTATCAGAACGGAGATTCCCGAGGTGTTTATCGTCGAGCCTCGTGTCTTTGGAGATGCCAGAGGCTACTTCTTCGAGAGTTTCAATGCGGCGGAGTTTGAGGCGAAGAGTGGCGTTCAGACCACCTTTGTACAGGATAATGAGAGCAAGTCCAAGTACGGAGTGCTGCGTGGCCTGCACTTCCAGAAGGGCGAGCACGCACAGTCGAAACTCGTGCGTGTGGTGCGTGGCCGAGTGTTAGACGTGGCGGTAGATATCCGCAAGGGCTCCCCTACCTTCGGCAAGTATGTCGCCGTGGAGTTGTCCGAGGAGAACCATCGCCAGCTCTTTGTGCCTCGTGGCTTTGCTCACGGCTTTGCTGTGCTGAGCGAGGAGGCGGTGTTCCAATACAAGTGCGACAACCTCTACGCCCCTCAGGCGGAGGGTGCCATTGCGTGGAACGACCCACAGATAGGCATCGACTGGAAGATTGACGAGGCGGATGTTCTGCTCTCCGACAAGGACAAGTGCCACCCTATGCTCTGCGATGCGCCGTGGCTCTTTGATTACAACGAAAAACTATATTAGACTATGAATATTCTTATCACGGGAGCAAACGGACAGCTCGGCAACGAGATGCGCCGAGTAAGTGCCGGCAGTAGCGACCGATATATCTTTACCGATGTTGCCGAGTTGGACATCACCGACTTGGAGAGCGTATGCCGTATGGTGAAGGAGAACTCGGTGGATGTGATTGTGAATTGCGCCGCATATACCGCTGTCGATAAGGCGGAGGATGACGAGGCTATGGCAGAGCTTCTCAACTGCACTGCCGTTGCCAACCTCGCCACGGCAGCCAAGCAGCAGGGCGCAACGCTCATCCACGTATCTACCGACTACGTCTTCGACGGCAACGGCTGCCGCCCCTACACCGAGGAGCAGGCAACCTGCCCGACAAGCGTATATGGCCGCACGAAGCGCAACGGCGAGATGGCGGCAATAGAGAGCGGCTGCAACTACCTCATCTTCCGCACGGCGTGGCTCTACTCTCCGTTTGGTCGCAACTTCGTCAAGACGATGCGCACGCTTACGGCAGAGAGGCCGTCACTCAAAGTGGTGTTCGACCAAGTAGGCTCGCCAACATACGCAGGCGACCTCGCTGCCCTGATATACAAGATTATCGAGGAGCGTATGCTCGACAATGCGGGCATATATCACTACTCGAATGAGGGCGTATGCTCGTGGTACGACTTCGCACGAGAGATTTGCGAGATGTCGGGCAATGAGTGCGACGTGCAGCCTTGCCACTCCGACGAGTTCCCGTCGAAGGTTGCCCGTCCGGCATACTCGGTACTCGACAAGACAAAGACAAAGAGTACCTTCGGGGTGAGCGTTCCTCACTGGAAGGTGTCGTTGGCAAAGTGTATTGAAGAACTTAAAGATTGTTAATTATATGAATTTCAAGCGCAACATCATCATTACGGGCGGTGCCGGCTTTATCGGCAGCCACGTTGTTCGTCTGTTTGTAAACAAGTACCCTGAGTACAGAATCATAAACCTCGATAAGTTGACCTATGCTGGCAATCTGGCAAACCTCACCGACATCGAGGATAAGCCGAACTACACCTTCGTCAAGGCGGATATCTGCGATTTCGATACCATCTTGGAGCTGATGAAGCAGTACAACGTCGATGGCATCATCCACCTTGCAGCGGAGAGTCACGTGGATAGAAGCATCAAGGACCCATTCACCTTTGCACGTACCAACGTGATGGGTACGCTCTCGATGTTGCAGGCGGCACGCTGCTACTGGGAAAGCCTGCCGGAGAGGTATGAGGGCAAGCGTTTCTACCACATCTCTACCGACGAGGTATATGGTGCGTTGGAGATGACGCATCCGGAGGGTATCGAGCCTCCGTTTACCACAACGGCATCTTCGGGCGAGCACCACTTGGCCTACGGCGAGGAGTTCTTCTACGAGACAACGAAGTATAATCCTCACTCGCCATATTCGGCATCCAAGGCGTCGTCAGACCACTTCGTGCGTGCATTCCACGACACATACGGTATGCCGACCATCGTGACCAACTGCTCCAACAACTATGGCCCGTACCAGTTCCCGGAGAAGCTGATTCCTCTCTTTATCAACAACATACGCCACCGCAAGCCACTGCCCGTATATGGCAAGGGCGAGAATGTTCGTGACTGGCTCTACGTCATCGACCACGCCCGAGCAATCGACACCATCTTCCACGACGGCAAGGTTGCCGAGACCTACAACATCGGCGGCTTCAACGAGTGGAAGAACATCGACCTTATCAAGGTGCTTATCAAGACCGTAGATAGAGCCTTGGGCAATCCTGAGGGTTCGAGCGAGGAGTTGATTACCTACGTTACCGACCGTGCCGGCCACGACCTGCGCTACGCCATTGACTCCTCGAAGCTCAAAAACGAGCTTGGCTGGGAGCCATCGTTGCAGTTTGAGGAGGGCATCGAGAAGACGGTGCGCTGGTACCTCGACAATCAGGCGTGGATGGACAACATCACCTCCGGCGAGTACGAGCGTTACTACGAGGATATGTACAAGAACCGCTAAACGAGAGTATCCCGAATGTCATTCATATCCAAACTTATAGCGAAGATTCGGCAGAGTGCCATAGCCAAAGACTCCTCTTGGGCCATCATCGGCAGTGCCATCGGCAAAGGAGCGTCGATGCTTACCGGTGTGATTATTGCCCGTCTGCTCGGCGCAGAGATTTATGGGGAGTATGGTATGGTCAAGAGCACGCTCGCTTATGTTGCCGTATTCTCTACCTTTGGACTTGGATATACGACAACAAAACACATCGCTCAATGCCGCAAGAATGATTTCCAACAAATCAGGAGCATAATCCGTGACTCCCTGACCATAACGCTGATAACCAGCGGATTGATGGCTGTACTGCTATTATTGTTTGCTCAATATATTACAAGCGAGCCACATTTGGTACCAACACTGCGTTACACGGCTCTGATTGTTATATTCAATGCTATCAACACCACCCAATTGGGACTACTGTCCGGCTTCAAGGATTTTAGGACTATCGCCATCAACAATACCGTAACGGGCATTGCTACCCTCCTGCTCGGCACATCTCTAACCTACTATATAGGGTTGGATGGTGCTGTGATGGCACTCTTTATCGCTACGGCTCTACAATGCCTGCTGAACCACATTGCGGTAAGAGGTCATGCAATGAGAATAAAGAAACTTGCAGAAACAAGCGAGGAGAAGCCACAGAAAACGAACTCAATAAGAGAACTTCTAAGGTTCTCTCTTCCAATCGCTCTGCAAGAGTGCGTGTATGCAAGTGCAAACTGGATTAAAATGCTTATCCTGATTCACCTTGCCGGATATGACGAATTGGGTCTGTACACAGCCTCAAACCAATGGTTTGTGATGATTCTGTTTATTCCGGGCGTATTGCGCAACGTCATTCTGTCCCATCTGTCGAGTTCAATAGATGACACCGCCAAGCATAAAAACACATTCAGCACTATGCTGAAAATAAATGCAATTGCGACACTGATTCCTGCCATCGGTATTGCACTATTGTCGCCGCTTATTGACCTCTTCTACGGAGATTCGTTCCACGGACTTGTTCCCGTACTACTTATAATGGTTGTGACTAGCGTATTCGGTTGCATTGCCAATATCTATACACAAGAGTTTATTTCTCGTGGAAGAACATGGACAATATTTTGGGGATACGTACTTCGAGAGTATGGTTCTTTGATTATTGTAACTCCTTTTATTATGCAGTATGGTCAGCAGTTTGGCGCTGCCTTAATGTATAGCGCAGTACTAATAATGCATATTGTATACTGCTCCGTATTACACTACAAATATAACAAAGAGTTCAAAAGAGTATAATGGGAGCTGTATTTTTCGCCATATTAATAGTTTTATACACGATATTCGGTATCTTTTTATACGAATTGCGTTTGTGGCCCTTTATTGATGAGATATTTGCAATGGCCATTGCGGGATACGGCATATTCCGAATGGTCATAGGTAAAGTTCCCAAAAATATACCATTTATAATTTGGCTATGCGTTGCAGCATTCTACCTATGGTACTCTCTATTTATAAAATCCAATGAGGTGATGGCCATAGCCAGTGACTTTATTATGCAAACCAAACCATATATGGTGTTCTTTGGCTTAATATGCTTGAAACCTAAATTTGAGCGAATGCACTGGGTTTTTCTACAAATTTCCAGTATGGTATTCGCCTTCATAATTTGTACTATATATGCGTATTACTATAACCGAATCGATTTAGGCTTAACAGTACAAGGTGTTCTTTTATCTGGTGAAGGTTTGTCCGCTACGTCTATACTTATCGGTGCTCTATTTTATCTATCCTGCGATAGCGACAGCCTTATAGTCAAAGTCTCGACATTGCTTATAATGTTTACCGGTATGCTTGTTCCAACATCCAAATATATCGGAATCCTGATTTGCGCCATTGCTGCACTATTCATTATAAACAAGCCTATTAAGTTCAATATAAAATATATCATTATTGGCATTACCGCAATAGCTGTCATTATGTGGGTCGTTTGGGATGAGTTCTTCTTCTACTTTTTGGATGATTACGAGTACAATGCCCGCCCAATGCTATACGTAACAATGCCGAAGATTCTAAACGACTACTTCCCATTCGGTAGTGGTCTTGCGACATTCGCCTCTCCTGCATCGGCCACGTGGTACTCGCCACTATACATCAAGTATGATTTGGAGTTAATCTGGGGTCTGATGGAGGGAGAAGCTTGGTTTGTCGCCGATGTATATTACCCAACTTTGGCGCAGTTCGGATATGTGGGAGTCGGTCTGTTTATATGGTTGCTCGCCTACATCTTCCAACAAATGAACAATATGTACTACAATATGCACGACCTGAAACGCTATCGTGTAGCATTGATTATCATCGCATATCTCCTAATAGAAGCCACATCAAACTCTATCAGCAACGAACGCTGTGTACTGGCAATGATTATTCTTGCCCTATCGTTGTACAAATATACAACTCCAAAGCGCAAGTTCTTTGAGTTGGATAGCTTTGGTCTTAAATTCATTAAATTTAGCCACAAGAACAAATCGAATAGCCAAATTAAATCTGAATGCGATGAAGATAGTAATATTTAGAACATTTGGCACAAAGTTGGACATCGGCTCTTACAACTGCCAGGAGATTGGTTTGGCGAAGGCTTTGGCATCGTATGGACATAAAGTTTCTGTCGTTATGGCGGGCGATAACCATCAACAGTTCCAAATACCGACACCTTCGGGTAACGTTGATATATACACCCTCCCATATATTGGAACAAAGGGTCTATCACTCTTCTTGGGATGGAAACGATTGATAACAGAGTTATCCCCGGACATTATACAGATTCACGATGTAGAGAATCTTATGTCTAATTGCGTAGCGAGGTATGCCAATAACAACATTCCTTGTGTTATGATTTGCGGGGTACATCAGGCTGCCAGGAATCCTATTACTCATTTCGCAAAACGAGTATTCAATAATTTGATAGATATACCAACATTAAAGAGGATTAAGTATATTGGAGCAAAGACACAGGAGGCTGCTATTTACGCAAACAAGATACATCGTACACCGACGTTAATTACCCCTATTGGTTTAGACGAAGATAGATTTGTGCCAGAAGAGAGTATTGATTGGCGTAAAAAACTATCATTATGCGAGGATGCAAGATTATTATTATATGTTGGTAGGTTGAACAATGACGGGCGCAATCCTCTCTTCCTGCTTGATATTCTAAAATTCCTACCCGAGCAGTACCATTTAATATATGCAGGAAGTGGCACTCTATCCCAATCAATAGAGGATTATGCAAAATCTCTCCAATTACAGAACCGCACTCACTTAGTGGGAAAGATTACGCAGAAGCAATTACCTTCATTGTATCGTAGTTGCGAATTTGCACTGATGCCATCGGTATATGAGATATATGGCATGGCAACCATTGAGGCGATGTATTTCGGCATACCTGTTATTTCGACTGCCTCTGCCGGTGCAAAGTCTATCATCTCATCCGGAATTAATGGATATATTGTGAATGGTTTCAACCATCAAGAATGGGCATCATTAATCAAAAATTGCTCAGACTCTCTAAGATTAGAGATGGGCACCAATGCATCGAATCATATAAGAGAATCTCTAACGTGGAGTGCCACTGCAACTAAATTTATTGATTTATATAACAGAGCCATAAAATGAAAATACTCCTCATAAATAACTTCCACTATCGCAAAGGTGGTTCGGAAACCGTATATTTCAATATGGCCCGGATTCTTGCACAGCACGGTCACGAAGTGGTATTTTTCAGCTGCACCGCTCCGCAGAATGAGAGCGAAGGGGCAAATCGTCACTTCATAGCACCCAACAACACCCTGCCTATGGTCAAGGGTGCCGTGCGCTATATATATAATAAGGAGGCGCAACGCTCGCTTGAAGAGTTGATTGCCGAGGAGCAACCCGACATTGCCCACATACACCTCTTTTGGGGCGGGCTCTCCACATCAATACTCGACACGCTGCGCCGTCACCACATCCCCGTAGTGCATACTGCGCACGACTATCGTATGGTATGCCCTGCATACACTTTTCGCCGTGCCGACGGCACCATCTGCGAGGAGTGCAAGGGTGGCAGGCATTACAACTGCCTCAAACACAGATGTTCCCGCAACAGTATTGCGCACAGCCTGCTGATGACCGCAGAGATGTATCTGCGCAACTGCTACCACAAGGCCCTGCGCAAGATTGACGGCATAGTATTCGTAAGCCGTTTTGCCCACGACAAGCACCTCGAATTTATGCCGCAGCTCGCCCAAACAAAGAGCGTCGTATCCTACAACACGGTATCACCTCTTCCCGAGCGATTTATAAGCACAAAGCGAGGCGGGTACTACCTCTTCTTCGGGCGTTTATCCTACGAAAAGGGCATCAAAACCCTCATCGAAGCATTTACCAAACTAAATGGTCCGAAACTAAAAATCGTAGGCACAGGACCGGAGGAGGAGAACCTCAAAGCATACGTTGCGGAGCATCGTGCCGAGCAGAGCATAGAGTTTGTCGGCTACCGCAAGGGTGACGAGCTCAAAGAGTTGATTCGTGATGCCTCGTTTGTGATAGTCCCCTCCGAGTGGTATGAGAATAACCCGATGACGATTATCGAGGCATACACGGCCGGTGTACCCGTGATAGGAGCCAGAATTGGCGGCATCCCGGAGATTATCGTCGAGGGTGGCACGGGCTACCTGTTTCAATCCGGCGACGTTGAGGCTTTGAAGGGTGCCGTATTGCAGGCCGAGAGCATCCCCGACGAGGAGTATCGACAGATGAGCGCCGAGGCTCGCCGATTTGCAGCCGAGAACTTTAACGAAGAACGCAATTACAATCAACTAATGCAATTCTATAAACAGATTATAAGTCAATGTCAAGCAAGAGAATAAACTCCATCCTTATTTTGCAGGCGTGGGCTATGCTGTGGGTCGTCATAGGTCACTCGCCATTGGATGCGGCTTCGGGCAATCCAACGGTAGTGCAGTGGCTATATGACATCGCCTATGCGTTCCATATGCCTCTGTTTGTCTTTATCTCCGGCTACCTGTTCCAACTCACACGTATCGCTCGCAACACCCCGTATAAGGATATGATATGCGAGAAGCTCACTCGCCTTGGCATACCATACATCTTCTTTACCTTCGTGGCGATGGTGTTCAAGAGCGCAATACCTGCGGCTGTAAGACGTCATAGCGAGCTCTCCATCGGCGAGTTTGCCTACGCAATGATATGCCCCTCGGATGGCCCTTTGAGCGAGATGTGGTTCGTGCTGATGCTGCTCGGATTCTTCGCCGCATACCCTCTATGGAGGCAGAGCGGACGATGGTCCGTAGCTCTAATCGTACTCTTTGTGCTTATCTACCACCTCGTTCCGCCATTTAGGCCCAACATCCTATCGGCATCGAGCATCTGCCAACACGCCATATACTTCCTGCTCGGCGTACTCGCTGCACGCTACCGCTCGGAGAGGCTGCTATCGGGCAGGAACATCTCGGCAGCGGCCATCATACTCCTTGTAGGCGTAGCCTCTGACCTGCTTATGCCGTGGAATATCGAGCCTCTCCGGATGACCATCTCGCTGCTCGGCATACTCGCCTCGATTCTGCTGGCAGAGGTTGCCGACCGATATACGCCACGCATATTTGCCTCCTTCCGCAACTATACGTATCAGGTTTTCCTAATGGGCATCTTCTTTCAGATAGCCATCAAGTATCTGTACAAGCTTGACCTAATACCGAACTACACCTTGGGCTACGTGCTGTGCATCGCCGTAGCGATATATGCTCCGGTAGCGATTTCGATGGTTGCCGAGCGTATAAACAACAGATATATAAACCTTTGTCTTGGATTACGAACAGATAAAAGATAGACGAAATGCCGATTACAAACATCATAGAAGAACGCCTCTTGGCACTCGTGCGCATCGCTCTATGGCAGAGCGACGTGCCCGTCACACTCTTCGACGGGATGAACGATAGCGAGTGGGAGGCGGTATATAACAAGTCTGTCGAGCAGGGTGTTCTGGCCGTCGCCTTCGATGGCGTAAAGACACTGCCTGCCCGATTACAGCCGACACTCGACGTGAAGGTACAATGGGGCTTCAACGTGCAGTACATCGAGAAGGTGTATAACCGGCAACTCGACACGGCGACACGCCTCACGGCGCTATATGCTAAGCACGGAATCCGCACGATGATTCTCAAAGGGCTGACCAATGCGGCCAACTACCCCACCCCCGCACACCGCCAATTTGGCGATATAGACATCTACCTTATGGGCGACTATGAGCGGGGCAATAAGATTATCGAGGAGCGTGGCATAAAGATTAAGCACGACTACTTCGTGCATACGGAGTTCTCGCTCGGCGGTATCAACGTGGAGAACCACCACGTATTTGTGAATCATACGGTCAATCGGACGGGCCGCTACGTGCAGCAACGCCTCTCGGAGCTCGCTCCCGACAGCCGCTCTCACCCTACCGTTGCGGGAGCCGTAGCCCCCTCGGCGGAGTTCGATGCACTCTTCCTGACCCGCCACTCCTCGTGGCACTACTCCCGTGAGTGCATCCGCCTGCGTGACCTATGCGACTGGGCAATGTTCCTCTACCGCAACTCGGCGACGATGGAGAAGGAGGCTGCCGTAAGGATGCTTGCCGAGTGCGATATGGAGCGCTACGCCTCAATCCTCACGGATATATGCCACAACTACCTCGGCCTGCCTGCCGAATATACGCTGCCGTTCTCGGCACACTATCCGGCACTTGTCGAGCGAGTCATTCACGACATACTGACCTTCGACAACCCCGAAAAGCACAACAACATCAACTTCGTAAAGGCCTTCGTGTGGAAGATTCGCAACCGCCTCTCCCGCAAGTGGTGCTACGACGAGGTCGTTGTCGACAGCTTCTGGGGCAACATCGGCTACTCGATAAAGAACTACCTGCGACATCCATTTGAGATTCTGAGGGCCAAGTTATAGGCCTTCACAACCCTGACAGAGTAGCCGCATCAACGACTACTTCATATCAAACAAGAAGTCCGACAACCGCTTTTGGTCGTCGGACTTCTCTCTATCGTAGATGCAAACTACTTCTTCTCTTTCAACAGGTCACGAATCTCCGTGAGGAGCAGCTCCTCCTTCGATGGTGCCGGTGGAGCAGGTGCAGGAGCAGGTTTTGCCTCCTCCTTTTTGAGAAGTTTGTTCATAACCTTAACCATCACGAATACGCAGAGTGCGAGGATGGTAAAGTCAACTACCTGCTGAATAAATGCGCCATAGTTCCACGTTACAGCCGGTTCGAGAACCTTGCCTGCTGCATCCAGAACCTCGCCTTTGAGGGTGAGTTTGAGGTTAGAGAAGTCAACACCGCCCACGAGAAGACCGATAGGAGGCATAATCACATCATTAACCAACGAGGTAACAATCTTGCCGAATGCGCCACCGATGATAACACCGACAGCCATATCCATCACGTTACCCTTCAAGGCAAAAGCCTTAAATTCTTTCAAGAATCCCATAATCAAAGTTTGTTTAGTATTTATATTCCGTTTCTTATCCGATAGTTACAAGCACTGCATCGGTAGCCACATTGTCGCCCTCGGCAACAAGCACTTCGAGCACGGTACCTGCGTAATCGGAGGTAATCGAGTTCTCCATCTTCATCGCTTCGAGAACCACAACCTCCTGACCTGCCGCAACAGTATCGCCCGCCTTAACCTTCAAGGCAACGACACGACCCGGCAGTGGAGCAACCACCTTATTGGCAGCCACAGCAGCCTTCGGAGCCACCGGAGCCTCGGCCTTTGGAGCAGCCGCAGGAGCAGCGTCGTCAATCTCCAAGATAACGGCATCGGTAGCGAGGTTATCGCCCGGAGCAACCAAAATCTGCTTAACAACGCCTGCGAAGTCGGTAGTAATCGAGTTCTCCATCTTCATCGCTTCGAGAACCACAACCTCCTGACCTGCCACAACAGTATCGCCCACCTTAACCTTGATGTCGATAACCTTACCCGGCAGCGGAGCAACAACGGTCTTGCCGGTGATTGGAGCCTTAACTTCGGCCTTAACCTCCGCAGCAGCCTCCTCGGCAGCAGCCTCCTCGGCAGGAGCCTCGGCAGCAACCTTCGCCTTGTAAGCCTCGGTCTTAACCTTAGTAAGGTATGGCTTCGCCACGAGTGGGAAGAGTTCAAGCAGCAGCTCCTCCTTCTCGGTCTCGGCGAGCTTCACACCACCTGCCTCCGGGAGTTCAGGGTTTGGCTGACGCTGGTACTTCGAGATGTCGTAGTTGGTCTCCTCACGAACACCGCAAATCTTGAAGCGGAACTCTGGGTCCACCTCTACCGGAGTCTTACCATACTCGCCCTTAACCAGATTTACGAACTGGTTGTTCTTCGTGTGGTACATAGGACGGCCCGCCTTCTCGTCGAGAGCGCAGTTTACAGCCTGTGCGCCGACAATCTGCGATGTAGGGGTCACGAGCGGTGGAAGACCTGCCGACAGACGCACGGTAGGAATCAACTCCATCGAGCGTGGCAGGATATCCTCTGCTTTGAGAGCCTGCAACTGTGCAACCATATTGGAGTACATACCGCCAGGAATCTCCGCCTCCTGAACGAGTTTATTAGGTGCAGGGAAGCCGAAGTAAGCCTCAATCTTCTGCGCTGCATCGAGCAGTGTTGCGAAGTCCTCAGCCTGCGCCGCCTTAACGGCACGGTTGAGCTGCTCCTCTACCTCCGCAGGAGTTGCATCCGTAAGAGGGTTGAATGGCTTTGGTGCAGGCTTATCCTGACCGAATACCGAGATATTGAGTTCGGAGCGAATATCCTTCAACTGCTCGTTAATCTTGGCAACAGCCTCCATATTAACGCCGAGGTCGATGCCGAGCTTTTGGGTGAAGAGGTAAACGAGCTCCAATGCAGGGGCACCGGTACCACCACCAAACCACCAGCAGTTTGTATCAACAACATCCACGCCTGCGGCAATAGCAGCGTAAACCGATGCAAGGCCGTAGCCAGGGGTACAGTGTGTATGGAAATCGACAGGGATATTTACAGCCGCTTTGAGCTTCTTAATCAGAACGCTCACACGCTGTGGAGGAATCAGACCCGACATATCCTTGATAGTAATCATATCGGCACCCAGAGCCGCCACCTGCTTCGCCTTATCAACGAAGTAGTCGTCGGTAAATACCTGTGCAGGGTTCTTCTTGCCCTTAATCTTATCCCAAAGGCTCAACTTCGGATACTTAGGGTCAACGGTATAGCATACTGCGCAGTCGGCAATACCGCCATACTTCTTCACATACTTGATGGTCGATTTTACATTCTCAACGTCGTTCAAGCAGTCGAAGATACGCATAATGCCCAGACCGCTTTCGATAGAGTTACGGCAGAAACCCTCGATAATCTCGTCAGTGTAAGGTGCATAACCGAAGAGGTTACGGCCACGAGAGAGGGCTGTGAGCTTCGATACATCACCCACTGCCTTCTTGATGCTCTCCAAACGATACCAAGGGTTCTCGCCCAGATAACGCATCACAGAGTCAGGTACTGCGCCACCCCATACCTCCATAGCAAAGAAGTGCGCATCCTTGTAAAATGGCAGACAGCGCTCGATTTGAGCTTGTGTCATACGAGTTGCGAAAGACGACTGCTGGCCGTCACGCAACGTCAAATCTCTGATTTTAAGTTGTTTAGCCATAGTTTTATAATGTTAGTTGTATTTGTTTCTACTCGTTTATATTGTTAATCAATTAACAAAGATATAAAATTTTATGGTTTATACAACAAAATAGACGAAAAAAGTGACATCTGATTGCACAAATATCACTTTTCAGGCGCACTACCTCGCAAGGCCGACTATTTCGTCGCAGTGGCACCATCCGTGCCATACTCTTTGAGGGCGAGTCGCTTGACCAGCACGACGAAGCCTCCCGTGAGCAGCAGGTTGAGCACCAGAGTCAGCACCGAAATCAGCAGGATTGGCCCGCCAATATGATAGCCCAATGCGATAAAGATAACGCCGGCACCTACCTCTCCACGGGTAAACATACCGATAGAGAGCGCAAGTCGCTCACGCAGCGAGTGGTTGCGATAGAAGAGCATCGGCACCAACTTTCCGACATTCGAGAGCAGCGATACCGCCACCACGTGCAGGGCAATAACACCCCACGAAGGCATAGGCACCGTGGCGATGATGCTCGACAACGAGTCGGCAGCCTCGCCCGCCGTGATTTGAGGCATACTCATACCCACCAAAAGCATAAAAGACATCGAGATAAAGACTCCGGCACGCTCATCCTCCTTCGAGGCCTTGTGTCCGTGCTTCATAACCATACCGAGCACGAAGGCCGGCAGCAGCACCTCGATATGCACGGCACCCTCCTCACCGAAGAGGTGCTTCGTCACCACGTATATCACGTATGTAGTGCCATAGGTCAGCGCAGCATATACGAGCAACGACTTCCAGTCGCTGCGCACCTCGTACTTCGACATCTTCTTCCAGCCGAAGAGGAGCAACAGCACCACGACGGTCAGGATTACGCCCATCTGCCACTGCATACCAATCATTGCAATCTGCAACGGAATCATCAGCAGGATGGTGTCCAAGTCGTCGAAGATGGCAAGCACCTGAATCTTACGATATATCCAACTCGACTGCAAGCCGATGGCGGCAAGCATCGCAAAGAGGATACCTGCCGAGGTCGGAGCGGCAAAACGGCTGAGCAGCAGCGTCTCCTTCCACACGTCACCACTGCCCCACCAGTCGGTAGGCATCAGCACAAAGATATAATACATCGCTATAAGAATCCACGGAGCGGCGGCGGCAAGCATCGCCACAACGTAATCCTTGACGTAGATTCCGACATTCGAGCGGTCGAGCTCGAACTCTCGGCCCACGTTAATCATAATGTAGGCAAGAGATACGCCCAAAAGAATAGTAACTATCCCCTGAATATGGCCATAGGTCGCACCCAACACCAGAGGCAGGATTTGCGACAACACCAAACCGAGGAACAACATTGCGGAGAAAGACAATACTCTCTTCATAAAAAAATTGGTTTCTTCGTGTTATATGGGTTATTAAAAGTACAAAGATATGAAAATAAATAAGACTTCCAAATTTCCTGCACTATATCGTCGGCATAATGTCGTCATAAAAAAGGCCGGGCAATTTAACACTACCCGACCTCGATATGATTTATATGCTTTTATTCTTGACCAAATTAAGGATTATATACCACATTAATCCCGAGAGATAGTACAAACAATACTACCTGAATGAGTTTCTTCATAGCAATATTATATGTCGTATTATAGTCATTACCTGCTATACAACGGAGAATTACTAAACTCTCCTTCAATAATATCCAACTGATATGTCGTACTTGCCAGATTAGAACAAGGCACATCTGCACATTCAAATTTACCTGTTACATAAACAACATTCCGTTCTTTATCATTAGCAATGTTAGTAAACTCTACCCATCCCATATTTTCGGATTTCTCAAATGTATAATATTGAGTATATGACACGTCATCTTTGGTTACATGAAACACGCACTCAATTTTTCCCATTAGCGCATATTTTTTATTTACCTCTAACTTTCCTGTCTCTTCACCATGAACTTCCAATATTACATTTATGTGATCAGCTCCATCATATTCATCAACCGTTCTGTACACTTGTAGGTTTAGTGTATTATTTCCACAATGTAAATAATTCTTTTCTTCCAAAATAGGGAAAACCCCACCTCCTCGAAGATGAAAACTATCATCCGAGAACTCTTTTTTATTTAACCCCAAAGATTCGCTTGTTAAATAGACGGTCATCGGATAACTTTTATATTCCAACAAGGCCGTTTCGCACCCACACAAGCTAATTGCCGCAAACGCAAGTATGGCGATTCGTGATACGGCATTTGTAATCTGTCGTTTCATAACAATTAAAATCAACGTAAAACATTACCCTGCCGAGGGAGTGAGATTAGTATGCTCACAAGTGCAAATTTATGAAATAAAAAGCATTTTTGCAAGTTACAAAAGTGCATCCTCCATATTTCCACAAAGACAAAGCCAGTCTGATAAATAATATCAGACTGGCTCCTCCTTATTAAGCGTATGTAAACAAGTCCCCTACTCCTCCATCTCCGGCAGCTTAAACTCCGTAAATCCTGCCTCTACCAGCAGATTGAACCACGAGATAGCCTTCTTGATATCCGAAACGTGCACTCGCTCCTTGTCGTAGTCAGGCAGCACCGCTCCGAAAAACTCTTTGAGGCGGTCATTCGACTCCTTGTGCGAGATAGCCTGCTTGCCACCCGTATAGGCGTACATCTTGGTAAAAACATCCGCAAGGGCAATATCCTCGCCCTCGGTGAACATCGAAATCTCGGTCAATGCACTTACTCGGGAGGTTGCCGAGGCATTCGAGCGCTTGCCATCAAGCAACGACTCAACGATAACGCCGTTATGCGACTGTGCAACATAACGATAGAGGCCCGGCTGTCCCGAAATGGCCAAAATATCTTTCAACTCCATAATCTTGTTTATTTTTAGTTATTATGATTTAATTCTGTTTCACGTGAACATCCATCTGTGGGAATGGGAAGTTGATACCCCTCTTTGGCAACTCCTTATACATCAGCTCGTTCATATCGAAGAAGAGGCCCCAATAGTTGTCATTTGCCGTCCACGCACGCACTTTGAGTTCCACGGCGCTATCGCCCAGATTCGACACCACAACCACCGGCTCGGCAGGTGTGCGTAGCACTCGGGCATCGGCACCGAGCATCTCCAAGATAGCCTCACGAGCCACATCCACATCGTCGCCATAGGAGATGGTCACCGTCCAATCCACACGGCGCAACTCCGGCTGCGAATAGTTATCCACGATAGAGGTCGAGATGCCGCTGTTAGGGACATAGATTATGCGGTTATCGCCCGTGCGGAGTTTTGTAGAGAAGATGCCTATCTCCTCCACGGTACCCGACTGACCCTGTGCGCAGATAAAGTCGCCGACACGATACGGGCGCAGCAGAAGCAGGATAACGCCGCCGGCGAAGTTCTGCAACGTGCCGCTCAAAGCCATACCCACGGCAACGCCCGCCGAGGCGAAGATGGCGATGAACGAGGTGGTATTTACGCCGAGTGTCTGCACCGCAGCGAGCACCACGAGGATAATCATCACGATACGCACAAGGCCTCGCAGGAACTTGGCGAGCGACACATCCACGCTGTGACGGGCAAAGGCCCTATCCATAATGCGGAGCACCCAGTTGGTCACCCACTTACCGACCATATAGATAGCCAGCGCAAGGGCTATTTTGAGCAAAACCCATATCGCCTCCTCGGCAAATGTCGAGATAAGCGACTGAAAATCAACCTCTTTAAGGTGCGAAATCTCGTTTATGGCTTGTGCGAGCTGCGCCTTCTGAACGCTATCCGGCACAATCATCTGCTTCATCTGCTCGACCGCAACCTCATCCGTTTGCAAAAGTGTTATCATCATTCTTACGTTTTAAGTTTGTACATTTTTCAACCTGCGAAGGTACAAAAAATTTGATTACAATATCAAAATTCGCCCACAATACCGCAATAATGGAAAATAATTTCTAAATTTGTAAGACTATAACCGAAATCCAACTAATAAAAAACCAAAATACCGAACCAATGAAACGCTTTCTACTTTCGATTTTTGCACTCGTCGCCACCCTCTCCGCAGTCGAGGCACAGCCTCTGATGAGTTACGAGGAGGCCGAGGCGAAGGCCAACGAGGTAATCAAGAGCCTCACGCTCGACGAGAAGCTCGCAATGACACAGGGCTACAACCGCTTCTTCCTGCCCGGCGCACCGGAGAAGGGGCTGCCCTACATCTACACCACCGATGCCTCGATGGGCGTGAAGAACAAGCAGCGGATGCACGACAACAGTATGATTAAGATGGCGGAGCGCACCACGCAGTTCCCCGCCTTCATTATGCTCGCCGCAACCTTCAACCCCGACCTTGCGGGTGCATACGGCCACGCCGTGGGCGAGGAGGCCCGTATGGCGGGTGCCGGCGTGATACTCGGCCCGGGCATCAACATCTACCGCAACGCCCGCTGTGGTCGCAACTTCGAGTATCTGGGTGAGGACCCACATCTGGCATCGGCACTCGTTGCCCGCTACATCTCCGAGATGCAATTGACCGGCACGCTGGCGTGTGCAAAGCACTTCCTCGGCAACCAGACGGAGTTCTACCGTCGTCGCTCCAACTCAATCATCGACGAGCGTGCCGTGATGGAGATATACACCCCGGCCTTCAAGGCGGCAATAGATGCCGGCGTAGCTACCATAATGACGGCATACAACCAACTCAACGGCGAGTGGACGGGCCAGAGCAAGGAGGTCATCACAGACCTTTTGCGTGGACGACTCGGCTTCAAGGGGCTTGTGATGTCGGACTGGAACTCGATATACGATTGGGAGAAGGTCATCCGCTCGGGGCAGAACCTCGATATGCCCGGCGAGCCCGCCTTCTACCTCAAAAAGAGGCCTCGTGACCTTGTTGCCGAGGGGACTATCTCGGAGCAGGAGATTGAGGATATGATTCGCCCGACAATCGCCACCTGCATCCGCTGGGGGCTCTACGACCGCTACAACAGCGGCCGACAGTACGACCTCTCATTGGAAGCCCAACTTCCTGCGCATAAGCAGGTTAGCTACAACGTGGCCGCCGAGGGTGCAGTGCTGCTCGAAAACAACGGCATCCTGCCGCTGTCGGCAGAGCGCAAGGTGCTGGTTGTCGGCAAGTGGATAGACAAGGTGCCGCACGGCGGCGGTGCTGCCCGTGTGACGGGTTACGACCACCGCCCGCTCAAAGATGTGATGAGCGAGCAGCTGGGTAGCCGTGTATCCTTCGTGGAGAAGCCTACCGAGGCGCAACTCAAAGAGGCAGACGTTGTGCTCTGCGTGACCGGAACCTCCGACTCGGAGAGTACCGAGCGACCTTTCGAGATGGAGAAGGAGGACGAGGCATTGGTGCGTCTGGCAGTGAAGAGCAACCCCAACACCGTCGTTCTCGTACACTCGGGCTCGGCGATAAATATGAGTGCGTGGGCCGACAAGTGCGCCGCACTGCTCTACGGTTGGTACCCCGGACAGAATGGCGAGGAGGCTATCTGCGACATCCTCACCGGCAAGGTCAATCCGTCGGGCAAGTTGCCGATGACCATCGAGCGTGATTTCAAGGACTCCCCTGCCGTCGGCTCCGTGCCGGAGGGTTTCAGCCTCGCCAAGGCCAAGGGCAACCCCAACGAGAAGGCATTCCACCCGTGGACCTACGACGTGCACTACGACGAGGGGGTATTGGTCGGCTATCGTTGGTATGAGAGCAAGGGCATCAAGCCTCTCTATCCGTTTGGCTATGGCCTGTCGTACACCACCTTCTCGCTCGGCAAGGCGAAGGTAGAGGCGAAGGGCAAGGTCAAGGTGCTGACCGACGAGAAGCCCCTGCGCATAAGTGCCGAGGTGGCAAATACGGGCAACGTGGCAGGTGCCGAGGTTGTGCAGCTCTACGTGTCGGAGAACAACCCTACCGTCGTGCGCCCCGTGAAGGAGTTGAAGGCGTTCAAGAAGGTCGTGCTCGACCCCGGCAAGAGGGAGGTTGTGAGCTTCGAGGTGGATAAGAGTATGCTCGCCTTCTGGAATGACCAAACAGACGCTTGGCAGACCAATGCCGGCGAATATACCCTCTCTCTCGGCACATCCTCTGCCGACATCGCCGCCACATTGAGCATCGAGGTCAGATAGCGGTTTCGATAGTCTAAAAAAGTATGGGTTGCCCGGCAAAACGTGCCAGACAACCCATCTTTATTTATGTTGTTTCACTAATTTCCGGCAAGGACAATAACCGCCAAGCCGATAATAAATAGCGCAAACATCAGCGTAAGCAGTGCCGAGGTCTTATTGTCGGCACCCTTGAACTCCTTCCAGATAAATACGCCCCAGAAGGCTGCCACCATAGGTGCACCCTGTCCCAAGGCATAAGAGACCGCTGCACCCGCCTCGCCGGCAGCGATATAGCTGAATGCAGTACCGAGGCACCAGATAGCACCTCCGAGCACGCCCACAAGGTGCGTAGAGAGCGAGCCTCGAAAGTAGTCGCCATACGACACGCTCTCGCCGACAAACGGACGGCGCATAACGTAGGTATTGAACACAAAGTTGGAGAGCAGCACGCCGAGCGAGAAGACGAAGATTGCCGAATAAGGGGTCAGCATACCCTCGGCCGGAGCCTCGAAGTTGTTCAGGTCCATACCCTTGACAACGAAGCGGTAGAAGGTGGACATCAGCAGACCCGCCACAATAGCGAGCAGGATACCCTTGCGGCTGCTACCCTTCTGCGCACCGCCCTTGCTCACACGTGAGGCGGCAAGACCGTTGCAGACGATAGCGGCAACCACCGACAAAACACCCAAGGCGAGGAGCGTGGTATCGCCCTTCGGCTGCTCGATATAGTTATTGATAACGCCCAGCACAAGAGCCAAGCCACAACCCAGAGGGAATGCTACGGCGAGGCCTGCCAACGACACCGAGGCGGAGAGCAGGATATTCGAGGCATTGAAGATTATGCCTCCGAGCAGTACCCACAAGGCGCTGGTGAGGTTGGCCTGCCCCAAATCCTCGACAAAAGGTCGGCCCTCGGAGCCAAAGCTACCCATAGTAAGGCCGAGCAATCCGGCAAAGAGAACCATACCGATAACATAGTCCCAATAGAAGAGTTCATAACGCCACGTCTTACCTGCGAGCTTTTGTGTGTTACCCCACGAGCCCCAGCAGAGCATTGTAATAAAGCAAAAGACAACGGCTAATCCGTAACTTTGAATGATAAACATAGCTATTTGTGTTTTAGTGTTGGTTTTTAGAACTTATCGACCTCCTCACGTGTAGGTATTGATGGTTGCGCACCGATGCGGGTCACGGAAATTGCCGAGGCCTTGGTTGCGAACTCCATAGCCTCACGCAGTGAGCGACCCTCGGCGAGTGCTGCGCAGAGTGCACCATTATAGACATCGCCTGCCGCCGTGGTATCCACCGCAGCGACACGTCTTGCCGGCACCACCTCGCAGCGGCCCTCATCGTCGAGCAGTGCGCCCACGCTGCCCAGCGTGATAATCACCCTGCCGACACCCTTCTCTCGCAGAGCCGCAGCGGCAACACGTGCCGAAGCCTCGTCGGTGACAGCCACACCCGTAAGCGTCTCCGCCTCGGTCTGGTTAGGGGTTATGAGGTATAGTTTCGAGAGGGCCTGCTCCGACACCTTCGCAGCAGGGGCAGGGTTGAGCACCACCCTTGCGCCCTTGGCCGCCGCCACAGCGATAACTCCCTCGACGGTAGGTATCGGCACCTCCAACTGCAACAGCACAATATCCCCCTCCTCGACCGTATCCAACACAGGCATAACATCCGAGAGTGTGAGCTCGGAGTTGGCTCCGAGGGCCACCGAGATACAGTTTTGGGCCGAGGCATCCACCATAATCAACGCCACGCCCGACGGCGCATCCTTACGCACGATGTAGGAGGTGTCTATGCCGTACTCCTCGTAGGAGCGCAACGCCTCGTCGCCGAAGATATCACGACCGAGTGCCGCCACAAAGCGCACCTTATGCCCCATACGGGCCACGGCCACAGCCTGATTTGCGCCCTTGCCGCCTCCCGCCATCACGAAGCCTCCGCCAAGCAGCGTCTCGCCCGGACGAGGAAGGCTCTCCGTGCGCACAACCATATCCGTATTGGAACTACCAATTACTACAATCTTTTTCATAACCAATTCTATTTTGTCTTCTACAAATATAAGCAACTTTTCCCAGAAATGTAAGGGTATGCCGTTTTTTTATCCTATATTTGCCACACTAAAACAAATATCATACAAAACAATGTCAGTACAAAGTGCAGTAAGAGCCGTAACGACTCTACGACTCAAAGAGATGAAGGAGCGTGGCGAGAAGATTTCGATGCTCACCTCCTACGACTATTCAATGGCAAAGATTGTCGATGCGGCAGGCATTGACGTAATCCTCGTGGGCGATTCTGCGGCAAATGTTATGGCTGGATACGAGACAACGCTCCCGATAACCCTCGACCAGATGATATACCACGCCTCATCGGTAGTTCGTGCCGTGTCACGTGCTCTGGTTGTGTGCGATATGCCCTTCGGCACATATCAGGGCGACTCGCAGGCGGCTCTCGACTCGGCCATCCGCATAATGAAGGAGACGGGCGCAGACGCTGTGAAGATGGAGGGTGGCGAGGAGATTCTCGACTCCGTGAAGCGTATCCTCACGGCAGGTATCCCCGTAATGGCACACCTCGGACTTACGCCTCAGTCAATCCACAAGTTCGGTACATACTCCGTCCGTGCGAAGGAGGAGGCCGAGGCCGAAAAGCTCATCCGTGATGCCCACCTGCTCGAAGAGGCAGGTTGCTTCGCCGTGGTATTGGAGAAGATTCCTGCTACGCTCGCAGCACGTGTGTCGGAGGAGTTGAGCATCCCGACAATAGGCATCGGTGCAGGAGGCAAGGTCGATGGACAGGTACTCGTGCTGCACGATATGCTCGGCATCAATAAGGGCTTCTCGCCTCGATTCCTGCGTCGCTACGCAGACCTCTACGAGGTGATGACCGATGCCGTATCGCACTACATCGAGGATGTCAAGTCGTGCGACTTCCCTAACGAGAAGGAGCAGTATTAGTTCGTCCGCCCGATGCAGCCAAGGCAGCGGGCAGGAGTGCGACAAAAAAGTGACCCCGAAAGTTTCTGATATGAACTTTCGGGGTCACTTAATCTATGGGGATTTTTAATACTCCTCCTCGTTAAAGAAGAAGTCCTCCTTTGATGGGTAGTCGGGCCAAATCTCCTCCATGCTCTCGTACACATCGCCCTCGTCCTCAATCTCTTGAAGATTTTCAAGCACTTCGAGTGGCGCACCCGAGCGGATGGCATAATCAATCAATTCCTCTTTGGTTGCAGGCCACGGAGCGTCCTCCAACTTCGATGCAAGTTCCAATGTCCAATACATAGTGTTATCGTTTTTTATTGTTAATTGTCTATATTTCAGGCATTAAGCCCTTTTGTTCTCCACATACAGAGGTGCAAAAATATAAAAAAAATATAGAAAACAAACTTTTATGAATAAAAATCTGTTTTCTATTGATTTTGATTGAGTTGCAATACCCTCTACGGTCGCCACTCTATCTCCTCCACCTGCAACCTCTCGGTGAGCACCCTTCCCAGAGCATAGAGGTAGTCGGAGAGTCTGTTCAGCAGGATGATTGCCGAGCAGTCGAGGTCATAATTATCCGCTGCCCGCACAGCGCAACGCTCGGCACGACGGCAGACCGTTCTGCACACGTGGCACAGCGACACCACCCTACACCCTCCGGGGATTGTAAACCGTGTTATCGGCCGTGTCTGCGCCTGCAAGCAGTCCACCCTCTGCTCAATCCATAGGATAGACTCCTGCCCTATCGGCTGCACCTTCGTCTCGCTGCCCTTACCCACGGCAAGCAGGGCCTCCACGCTCATCAGCAGGGAGTTTATGCGGCACAAATCCTCACGCCACTCGCCACTACACTCGGCACACTGCTCTGCCAGCGTATCGCCCAGCAGGGCTATATGCGCCGTCAGCTCATCCACCGTGCCGTAGGCCTCGACACGCAGGTCGTACTTCGGCACTCGCTCGCCGCCGATGAGCGACGTCTTGCCATTATCGCCACACTTGGTATAGAGTTTCATAGCCTTTATAATCTAAAATTCTGTTTCGGCAACTTGTTTGTATTGAATATGATGAGGTATGCTCTGTTATCTACGCTCGTAGAGTCGTGTCGCTCGACAATCTCGCAACAGACCCTCTGTCGGCATCGGTCGGCGTATGGCTTCATAATAACCAGAATAACCCCCTCTTTGTGAGCCTCCTCATAAGCCTTGCCCAGCGACTCTGTCGGGAAGGCCTCGGTCAGCACACGGAAGTCACCCGCCGCCTCATCAATGGCAAACGAACTCGCCTTGCAATAGGCGAATGTACGCTGCAACTGCACGGCACGTCGCTCGGCAACATCCCGACGCAGCAGTGCCTCATAGAGCGAGTGGTCATCCTGCGACTCTAAACCTTTGCCCATAAAGGCATTGCGCACCAACATATAGACGAAGGGCGAATGTACACCGTAGCCGTGGTAATACTTTGCACGCAACAACCTGTTATGCAAGAGCATAAAGGCATACAGTCTTCGCTTTATATTTCGTCCTGTCTGTTTCATATATCTACTTTTTGAGCAATCCTGCCAAGTGTCCCGTAGAGAATGCTATTTGGAGGTTATAACCGCCCGTATTGGCATCTATATCGAGCACCTCGCCCGCAAAATAGAGGCCCTTAACGAGCTTCGACTCCATCGTATATTCATTCACCTCCGCACAATTCACGCCACCGGCGGTAACCACGGCATAGTCAAACGAAGCGTAGTCCGAGATTGGGAACGACCACCCCTTCAACACCTTGATAAGTCGCTCGAACTCCGCCTCCGTAACCTTCGAGATATAAAGGCGTGAGTGGACATCCAACTCCTTGCAGAGAGGCACCACAAGCGGCTTCGGCACCAGACGGCGCACCAACTCGGCGAACAACTCCTCCGGCTGCATATCTGCCACCTCACGCTTGATACGCTCACGCAGAATCTCCTCCGTAAGCGCAGGTTTCAGGTCAAGCACCAACTTGACACTGCGCTCCTCCAACAGAGCATCCACCGCATCACGGCTCAATCGCAGCGTCGTAGCACCCTCGATACCTCTATCCGAGAAGGATATCTCGCCGAACTCCTCTCGCACCACCTCGCCGTCGATACACAACTTGACATTGACGTTACGCAGCAGCACATCACGAATATATTGAGCCTGCGGGTGCGAGGTGACAAGCGGCGTGAGCGATGGGCGCAGAGGCTCCACCGTATGGCCCACAGCATCGGCGAACATATATCCGTCGCCCGTAGAGCCGGTGCGAGGATACGAAACACCTCCCGTAGCAATGATGACATTCGGCGCCTCGACCTTACGCTCATAGCCTCGCTTATTGAAATACTTCACACCATAGACCTTACCTCCGAGCGTCAGCACCTCCGACACACGGGTATTGCACTGAATCTCAACATCGTAATCACGGCAGTAGAACTCCAACGCATTTGCCACATCTGCCGCCTTGCCGCTCTCCGGAAAGACACGCTCGCCACGCTCCGTGCGCAACTTCACGCCCATACGCTCGAAGAAGCGCATCGTTGCACGGTTTGAGAACTCGGCAAAAGCGATTTTCAGGAACTCTATATTTGTGCGAATATTCTCGGCAAACTCCTCCTCGCCACGTGCATTGGTTAGGTTGCAACGCCCCTTACCCGTAATACGAACCTTGCGGGCAGGCTTCTCCATCTTCTCCAACAGCAACACTTTTGCACCATTGCGAGCAGCTGTTCCGGCAGCCATCAAACCTGCGGCTCCGGCTCCGACCACAACCACATCGTAGGTCGTCTCGGTCGTATTGTTCAAAATCTCCTCCATATGAATACAAAAGTATTATTTTTAATCCAAAAATCAAAATATTCTCGGCATTGTCTTTGCTGTCCTGCCCCATAAAAATCGCTATCGTATGAAAATCAACACCGGAAAAGGCTCCATAACCCTATGGACACTTATCGCTATTTGGTCGGTATCGGCAGTAACATCACTGCCCGGATTGGCAATATCGCCCATACTCGGCGAGCTGAACAACATATTTCCCAAGGCCTCCGACCTCGAAATACAGATGCTCACATCGCTTCCGTCGCTCCTCATCATTCCGTTTGTGCTGCTGGCGGGACACCTCTCTGCCAACCGCAACAAACTTGCCCTGCTATACACGGGCCTCACGATATTCTTCCTGAGCGGCGTGGCGTGCCTCATTGCCAAGAGTATGACGTGGCTCATCATCATCAGCTGCATACTCGGCATCGGCGCAGGAATGATTGTACCCCTCTCGACGGGTCTGGTCGTGGATTACTTCACGGGCGACTACCGTGTGCGACAACTCGGCTACTCCTCCGCCATCAACAACCTGACGCTCGTGGCAGCGACCTCGCTCACGGGCTACTTCGCCGATATAAATTGGCACTACTCCTTCTTCGTCTATCTGCTGCCGGGCATATCGCTCCTGCTCGCCCTGCGCCTACGCAATACCCCTTCGGCACCGGAGCCGAAGGAGAGCGACCAATACAAGCAGTCGCAGATTAACATCCGCCATCTGGTGATGCTTACCCTCTTCTACTTTCTGATAACCTACACGGTGCTTGTCGTGACCTTCGACACCTCGTTCCTTATCGAGCGATACAAGGTGCATCCCGACATCTCCGGCGTGATTATCTCGCTCTTCTTCCTCGCCATAATGGCTCCGGGGCTCTTTTTGTCGCACATAATCCGACGCACACGCTCCTATACCAATATCATCTCGCTATGTGCCGTCGCCATAGGATTGCTCTGCGTGGGGCTGTTCCGCAACGTCGGAATGCTCACCCTCGGCATCACCCTCGCAGGCCTTGGCTACGGCGTGATGCAGCCTCTCATATACGACAAGGCGGCAATCATCGCCCCACCACAGCTGGCAACAAAGGCCCTCTCGGTGGTGATGTCGGCGAACTACCTCGCCATCATCCTCTGCCCTTTTATCTTGCGACTCTTGCAACGCATATTCCACAGCCATTCGCTCTCCTTCCCGTTCATCTCCTCGGCTGTTGTGGCGATACTCATACTCGTTGCGGCGGTCATAGGCAGAGGAAATTTCGTACTCGGCCTTGACAAATCGTACTACGAGCAGAGCAGGTAATCTCTTTTTTTGTATCTTTGCGCTATGATAAACAGCGTAGAGATATTTTCCCGACTCGGCTCACTGCTCGCCTCCTTCGGCGAGAGCGAAGCCTCTCGCCTCGTCATTGCGCAGGCGCAGCGGGAGAATGAGTGGTTTACCGAGCAGGATGTACGACGTGCCGTAAGTGCCATACGGGAGCAGATGCTCGACCGCAAGAGGTTAGAAGAGTGGCTCTCGGCATACCGCATCACGCCACACGCTCCACGTCGTGTAGGTATCGTGATGGCGGGCAACATCCCTGCCGTGGGCTTCTTCGATATGCTGTGTGTGGTGGCGAGTGGCAACCGTGCGCTCGTAAAACTCTCCTCGAAGGACAGAGTCCTTATGCGCCACCTTATCGAGCTTCTGCGCTCCATAGAGCCGCAAATCGCCATCGAGGAGTGGCAGGGCGAGGCGGAGATTGATGCCGTGATAGCCACGGGAGGCGATAGCGCAAACCTCCTCTTCCGCACCCTTTACGGCTCCATCCCCCACCTGCTGCGTGGCTCCCGCCACTCGGTAGCCGTACTCTCGGGCAGGGAGAGCAACGAGGAGTTGAAGGCCCTCTCGGCAGATATATTCTCATATTCGGGACTTGGTTGCCGCAGCGTGTCGCTCATCTTCGCACCGCAGGGGTACTACCCTGCCATCACTCCGCCGACGATGTGTGAGGGCTACCGCAACAACTACCGCCGCACACGGACACTGCTTACGATGCACCAAACGCCGTTCCGTGACCTCGGCTCGGCGGTGATGGTCGAGGGCGAGGCTCTCCTGCCGGCCGAAATCAGCCGAATAAACATCTCACACTACACCGACCTCTCGCAGGTGAAGGAGTGGCTCTCGCACAACAAGGAGCGGTTGCAGTGCGTTGTATCCAATATCGCCGACATCCCCAACGCAATAGCTACGGGCAGGGCACAATACCCCGCACTGAACGACTACGCCGACGGAGTGGATGTTATGGAGTTTCTGACCTCCATACCTCAATCATAAAAGAGAACTTTACCAAGACCAATCTCGGTAAAGTTCAAAATCCACGAAGTATTTATAAAGGATTTACCGCCCGTCTCTTCGAGCGCATACCGAGTTGGTCGGCAACACCTCACAAAGCCGCAATAGTGTAATCGCAGCCCATAGGCTCACCTACCTTTTGCGGTACTTGCCGGCATAATCCTCGTGTCCATAGACTTCGAGATAGGTTATTCCGTCCTTCTCGAAGACATCTACGGTGCACTTATAGTAACTATCCACGGTCAGTTTATTGCCCGATATGGTATATTCGTTACGGTCATCATACCAAAAGTTGCCACCATATAGTTGATAATATCGAGTCACTGTACCATACTTGGAGATATCCAGTTTAGACTTTGTACCCTCCACGGGCAGCCAATATCCGCAAATCAACTCTGCATAGTTCTTCTCCGGAGTTTTCGGTTGTTGAACTTTTGGCTGTTGAGCCTCCGGTTGCTGTGTCACAGGCTGCTGCGCCTCCGGCTCCACGGAGATACTGCTTTCGGAGGACATCTTACTAATAAACCCTCCGAAACCACCACTCTCGGATTGCTCCGATGCCTCCTCCGTCTGCAAAAAAGTATCAATGTAGATAGAATATACACCTATCCACACCAAAGATGTAATGACAATTGTAATTAGAATCTTCATATCGCAAAAAAAGTTAGTCGGTTTATACTTTCGCCCAATCTGCACCTCCACAAAGATACAAAATTTTAGTCATTATGCCCTAAAACGACAAAGAAATCCTTACCGAGACTCCGAATTTTGGCAAAGTATAACAGAAATTTGTTATCTTTGTCTTAAACTTTTTATTGAACAAGATATGAAACGACTACTCTTGACGGCATTTGCCCTCTTTGCATTGGGCAGCGCCACAGCACAACCACCGATGGGTCCCCCTCCGGGTATGGGGCCGGGTCTAGGCGAGCCTCGCCAGAAGAAGACACCTGTCGAGCGCATTGCTCACATCACTGCCGAACTCGGCCTCTCGGCAGAGCAGGCAGAGAAGTTTGCCCCCGTATATCTGAACTATCAGAAGGAGGTGCGCAATATCCAGAAGGATTTGAAGACGCTGATGGACTCCTACAAGGGTCAGGAGGTAGATGATAAGGCGGCATTCCGGATGGTTATGGCTCAGCTCAATGCCGATGCCGACGTAATCGCCTGCAAGAAGGAGTACACCCGAGTATTCAAGGCGTACCTTACACCCGAGCAGCTCTCCAAAATCTTCCTTGTAGAGAAGAAGCGACCACAGCGTCCTCCTCGTCATCACGGCGAGGGTGGCCCGCAGGGTGCTCGTCCCGAAGATGCTCCGAGGGAGTAACCTCTGACAAATATCAAACAGTAAGGGCGTGTCCAACAGATTTTTGGATACGCCCTTGCTGTTTATACGGTTGCTACCCTACCTCGTCTCCATAACCGAGTAATCATAATCACCCGTAATCGTCGAGGTGGAATAGACCCTGCCCCAGCGGTCGGTAGCCTCAACACGCACCGTCGCCGAAGGGTCTTTCAGGGTGTATTTATAGACGTGGTAGAAGCTGTTGGTCATATAGCTTGAACGCTTGCCTCCCACGCTGGAATGGCCTCGACCGACAATTCCCGTATGGTAGCCGATAGCCCACCAGTCCTGACTCGAAGCGGTTGACGGCTTACAAGGGTTATCCTCGCTTTCGCCAAGAGCCGGCGACTCCTTCTTATTAGGAATTAGTGTCATTTTACCGCTATATTCACCATTCTCGTACACCTTGACCGTCCACTTTGTATCGGCATTAAAGACATTTGCCAGAATAACTCCGCTGCCGTGCTGCAACTGGATGTAGTCATACTGACCTCCGCAACGCAAGTTGCCACGATACAGACGAATCTGATAATCACGGTCATTCATACCGGTATTAACGCCCTTGTAGTAAGAGTTTACGATTGTCGAGCCCTCGATGTCGTAAACGCCGTATCCGTTTGGACAGCCGTCGCCATTGACATTAGAGTACCACCACGTACCGCATACGGCAGCGTGAACGTGCTCGTAAAAGCCCAGCGTCGTCGGCTCGTTGCGCATATAGTGGGTATGGCCCGACATCACGTGTGCCTCCTTGAACTCTTTGAGCAGATTCACGACACTCTGCACATTTGTATTGCCGGTATTACCAACAAGCGGAATATGCACGCAGAGGATAACCATCTTATCCTTCGAGACAAACGACAAGTCCTGTTTGAGCCACTCCAACTGCTCGTCGGAGAATGCGCACTTATAGTTCGACGCATCGATAAAGCTATTCCACAATATATTACGCATACATACGATGTGGGTATTGCCACGATTCCACGAGTAGTTGATTGGGCCAAAGACCTCCTCGAAGGCTCGCTGCGCCTTGATTTGGGCTGTACTGCTCGTCTCGTCGGCAGTGAGTTCGCTTGACGAATAGAAATAGGTATAGTCGTGGTTACCCATCGTCTGGAAGACAGGCATACCTATATTATCCTTCGCCATATGGGTTCGCAGGTATGGCATCTGGTCCACGCAGTTGCGGCTACCCTCCGAGTAAGATACGTCACCGAGCGTCACGCCATAGCAAGGTATGCCCTTGGTCGCTGCGTGAGCCTTGATATCGGGCACACTCTCATTCTTGAAGCGGCCACGCTGCGTAGAGTTTTTACACTGCGGGTCGGCAAGACAGAAGAGCGAGAACTTCTCCTCTGCGCCACCCGCCATCTTGGTCAGCGTAAAGTCGTATCGCTTGGTATTCTCGTCGTACTTATGGAAGAATGCCGGCTGTCCGTAGCTATTGGTTGGCACCTCGCAATCCTCCGGAATAGAGATGTATATGTACCAGCAATCCTGATGGCTGTTGAGCGAGTAGTAACCATTTGCACGGGTCTTGACCGCCGAGAAGCCGTCGCTCACGACAACGCCGGCAAGAGGATTTCCGTCGCTGTCGCAGACATATTCGCAGACATTGCCCTGCAATATCGCCGACTCGGAGGTCACAAGCACATCGTCGAGGCAGAAGCACGACGACGAGTCGCCACCGCTTGCAAACTGCACCTTATCGAGAGTAGCGGCTCCGGAGAGGGTCACCGAGTAGCTATCCCACGCAGGCTGGCTCTTATAGCCGCCGATAGTGACCTTCTGCGCAGATTTCTCCGCACCCGTCACGCCGTCAATCAGGCGTACATATATATAATCGGTCTGCGGAGCGGTTGCACCGGTCACAAATGGGCAAGCCTTGAACGACACGGTCACATCCACGCCATCATCCATCAGATTCTGCAACGACGGCGAGGTGAGGCTGCCGGCCGCAGAGGCGGTACCCACCTTGAAATAGCCCTGTCGAGGGTAGGCGTACTCTGACGACCAACCATCCATACCGAAAAGGGTGACAACATTTGCAGAGCACTCCGACAGAGCGTTACCATCAGCACTCGGCAGCACCACCGTACCGGCTCCGATAGCCGTAGTCAAATCCGCAGCACTGCTCGTAGCCGAAATCTTTACGGCATAGGCCATATTCATATAGTCGCCGCCCATACAGCTCTTGTCGAAGTCGCCACGCAGAACCCAATCATCGCCCCACGTAGGCTCCTCGCCTGTGCGCACAGCCACAGGTTTTGATATTGTGCCGCTACTATCCTTGACCGTCACGTAGTATGTGCGGTTAGGGTTCAGTGCCGAGAAGGTATAGCGGGCAGGCCACGTGCCGAAGTAGCTTGCGTGGCCCACATTCATAGCACGGCTCTGCACGAGGGTCGAGCAGGCAGCGTCGTTATACAGCATCACCGTATATGCCGTACCGGAGGTCAGGCTCCACTCCACGGTAACCGAGGATGTCGAGGATGCAACCTGCTCCACGGTCGGCACGGCGGTATTCACCGAGTCGTCATCGTACTTGACAAGCTCGACCTTCACATCGTCGAGGTGGAAGCGGTTATTCTTCGACGACACACTCGCAGCACCACCGCCAATAACTATGCGGGAGGTGGCAGTCACACCGCTCAACTCAACCGAGTACTCCGCCCACTTTATCTCCGAGGAGAGGGTGAGCGTCTCCTCATCAAGTACTGTCGAGGAGGTTACTCGCCAACCGCTTTTCGTACAGTTATCCAACGCCTTGACTACAACCTCCGGAGAGTCATCCACCGAGGAGGAGCCGTAGATACACGCCTTGAACGACACACGCACGGTTGCAGTACCGAGCAGAGGTGTCAGCTCCGGTGTTGCGACACCCGCACGCACCTTCGTAACACCGAGTTTCACATATCCCGGGCGCATCAGCATCGCCGAGGAGGATGACGAGGTTGCGTCATCGGCAGAGTTACGCCAATAGCCCCAATCGCCCAGACCGAGGCTCTGTATGAACTCCGTATTCGAGTATGTCGTAAAGAGGTTACGCTCACGAGAGCATACCGAGTAGTCGTAGGTCGTTTGGGATGTAGAGCGGTAGTCACCCCAAGCCACGCCTGCATCGACATCTGTCAGCGTAGTTGCCGTAGCGCTCTCATAGCCCGCCGAGAAGGTTGTGAGGTCTCCATTCCAAACCAACTTGCCGAAGTTCTGGAAAAGGAGCACGTCGCCCTCGCTCTTTGCCTCGGCGACCACCTTGTCGCAGTTGCTTGGCGGTGTCGATACGGTGAGCAGGTTGGAGGTCGTATTGTCGGTCACGTTCTGTACCTGCACCTTATAGACCGTATTAGGCGTAAGGCCCGTGAAGATAAATCGGGTCTTGAAATAATCCTTGTAGCTATATATATCCTTGCCACTCTCCGAACATTGTGCCTTGTTTGGTCGCCAAGCCACCAGCAGATTGCCCTGCTCGTCGTACAGGAAGAGTTCGTAGGTGTCGGCCTTGTCTGCCGAATCATCCTCCGGGAATCCGTATGCCGACCAACCCACAGCGATTGTCGTATCGGTGGCACGCACCATCTGCACGGTCAGTGCCGAGGCGTTGCTCTCGAAGAGGTACTTTCCGTTTGCCAACTCGCTCTCACTTGTCACAGTCTCAAAGCTATCGACCGAGAGCGGGAAGGTATATACATAGCCCGGCAGGAATGTCTTGGTAGGCTTACGGCAGAAGGTGTATTTACCCTTCGAGGTTGTGACCTCGTAATAGACATTGCCCGAGAGCGCAGTGAAGTCGAGCGGAGCAATCAGTGCCCAGCCATCCGACGAGGAGCCCGTTGCCGGCTCGGCATAATTGAGCATAACCTCTCGACAAGAGAGCTCTCCGAGCGCACCACCACGGAAGTCGGCCACACCCTTGCCGGTCAGGTATCCATCCTCGACACGCATCGTCACGGAGTTAATCGTCTCATCGCTACCCACCTTGACATCGAAGCGGGCGATAGAGGCAACCGTGCGGAAGGAGAAGTTTTTCGCATCGCTCGTCGAGCCGAACATCACGTTGCGGTCATACACATTTACATCACTGCGGGAGGTATAACTCTGCACGGAGGGCAGCGTAACCATCACCTCGCCACCATCAAGCGTTGCCGCCGATGCGGGATATATCGCATCGAGAGCCTTCGTCGTCGAGGATATCGAGCCTGAGAAGGTCGCCTGCTTGGTGCCGACTCCCGACTTCAACTCAAACGTGGAGCCGGTGCTGCCATCCGTAACGAGCACCTTGTCGTCCGTCGCCCAGAGCATCTGCACGGTGCCGTCGGCACCAACCTGCGCATAGGTACGGGTTGCAGGGTCGTCAATCGAAGCGTCGAAGGTGGTCACAACGACACCGCCTCCGTAATCCATCTCGTCATCAATCTGCGAGCAAGCCGTCGTGGCAAACATTGCCAGGATAAGCGTAAGTAGTCTGAACTCTCTCATAATCTCAACCATTTTACTTATCCCAGGCTGTGCCGCCATTTTCGTACATCAAATCATCATCTTGCTCCGTATTTCCGAAGCCCCTCTCGATATTCAGGCTTAACACTCTGAACATCGGCGTTTTATAAATATTCATACGAGGTAGGTTTTGTATATATTTTAGGTTTTTTGTTTCGTCACGAGCAGACATTTATGTCTGCCAAATGACAAAATTATTCTTTTTTGACTATTTTTGCAAAAATTTTCACTCAAAAAACGAGAACAAAAAGATGAAAAAAGCATTTGTATTTCCGGGTCAGGGTGCCCAATTCTCCGGAATGGGCAAGGACCTGTATGACAATTCGGTAGAGGCGAGAGAGATGTTTGAGAAGGCGAATGAGGTGTTAGGATTCCGCATCACCGATGTTATGTTCGAAGGCTCAGCAGAGGAGTTGAAGCAGACGAATGTAACTCAACCGGCCGTCTTTCTCCACTCGGTAATCCTTGCTTCAACACTGGGCATTCGTCCCGATGCCGTTGCCGGACACTCGCTCGGCGAGTTCTCCGCACTCGTAGCTGCCGGCGTACTCTCCTTCGAGGATGGTCTGCGCCTTGTTGCCAAGCGTGCCGCTGCGATGCAGAAGGCCTGCGAGGCACAGCCGGGCACTATGGCCGCCGTACTTGCACTGCCCGACCAGACTATCGAGCAGGTATGCGAGAGCGTCGAGGGCGTAGTCGTTGCCGCAAACTACAACTGTCCGGGACAGCTCGTCATCTCCGGCGCAGTGGAGGCTGTAAATGAGGCCTGCACCAAGCTCAAAGAGGCGGGTGCTCGTCGTGCTCTGGTACTCCCCGTGGGCGGAGCATTCCACTCCCCGCTGATGGAGCCTGCACGCAAGGAGCTCGAAGAGGCTATCGCCGAGGCAGAGTTCCACGCTCCGGTATGCCCCGTTTATCAGAATGTCGATGCCAAGCCTTACACCGACCCTGAGCAGATTAAGAGTAACCTTATCGCACAGCTCACCTCTCCGGTGCGCTGGACACAGATTGTGCTCAATATGATTGCCGACGGCTTTGCCGACTTTACGGAACTCGGCCCGGGCAATGTTCTTCAAGGACTTATCAAAAAGACAAGTACCGAGGTTTCGGCCGAGTCGAAGGCAAGTCTTTAAGAAAATTGATTAAATTTCTAAAAAAATTAAGTAAGGAGTGGATAATTTCCGCTCCTTTTATTATATTTGCATCGTGTTTGAAATAAAAAGATACAGCAAATGAGTTCTTTAATCGATTTCTTCAACAATCAGGAGACCGAAAACAAAGGTCTGCTGCACAAGAATAATATCATCAAGCGCAACATCATCGCTTATATGGCGATGAATGGCGAGGCGACCCTTGCGGAGCTGACCAAGGAGTTGCGAATCAGTGTGCCCACCATCACAAAACTCGTACAGGAGTTGGTCGATGAGGATATCGTGACCGACTTGGGCAAGGTAGAGACACCGGGAGGTCGTCGCCCTAACGTCTTCGGACTGACCAACACCACCATCTACTTCGCAGGCGTGAACGTAGGTCGTGACCGTATGACCTTCGTCATTACCGACCTCAAAAACAACATCATCCACGAGGTTGTGGATGACAGCTTCGAGTTGAGCGACCGTGAGCAGTGCTTGGAGAAGATTTGCGACAACATCGAGAATTTCATCAACAACTGCGGCATCGACAAGAGCCATATCCTCGGCGTGGGTGTGTGCATCGTAGGTCGTGTAAACACACAGCTCGGCCGCTCCTACAAATACTTCACGGGCTACGAGGAGTCGCTGCGTGACATCATCGAACGACGCATCGGTATTCGTGTGCTTGTCGAGAACGACACCCGCTCCCGTTGCTATGCGGAGTACACCTGCGGCCGCTCGAAGGATGAGAGCAACGTCATCTACCTGCATCTTGGCCTGGGTGTCGCCATCGGTATCGTCATCAACGGAAAGCTCTTCTACGGAAAGAACGGCTTTGCCGGAGAGTTTGGCCATATCCCATTCTTCGACAACGAGAAGATATGCTTCTGCGGCAAGAGGGGGTGCTTGGAGACAGAGATTTCGGGTCTGGCAATAGAGGAGAAGATGTGCGAGCTGATTCGCAATGGAGCAAACTCCATCCTGCGTCCGAAGTACGAGCGTAAGGAGCAAATCCACATCAACGACATCATCTCGGCGGCACGCAACGACGACAACCTCTCCATCGAGCTTATCGAGGAGGCGGGCGAGAAGATTGGCAAGGCGGTAGCAATCCTTATCAACATCTTCAATCCCGAGACGGTTATCGTAGGAGGTAACCTTGCGGCGGCGGGCGACTATATTATGTTGCCACTCAAATCGGCAACCAACAAATACTCGCTCAACCTTGTATATAAGGATACGAAGTTCCGCCAGTCGAAGATGAGCGACAACGCTCCTGCGTGGGGTGTTGCGATGCTTATCCGCAACCAGATAATCGGCTTGTAGTATGACCTTGCAGGGGCATATATGCCGGCTACGTAGTGTCGAGTCCTCGGACATCGACACTATTCTTTTATGGGAGAACGACCCTGCCGTTGCTCCGTTCAGTGCTCCCCACCCACCCTACGCACGTGCCGAGATTGAGCAATTTGTGAGCAACCAGCAACAGGGCTTCGTCGCCAACGGGCAGTTGCGTCTGATGATTGAGGCGGAGGGCCGGACGATAGGTGCCATAGACCTCTTCGACTACGACGGCACTACGGCAGAGGTCGGCATACTGATATACGGGAAGGAGGACCGAAGGCGAGGCTACGCCACCGATGCCCTGCACACCCTGCAACGCCACGCACGCAATTTGCAGGTGGAGCGACTAAAAGCGGTAGTCGCCGACGACAACGCCGCCAGCCGTGCTCTGTTTAGACGTTGCGGATTTGTCGAAACAGACAATTTTTACTATTTTTGCACTATGAAAAGAATTGTAGCCCCTTCGATACTCTCTGCCGATTTCGGCAACTTGGAGCGAGATATCCGTATGTTGAACGAATCTCGTGCCGAGTGGATACACGTCGATGTTATGGACGGCGTGTTCGTTCCCAACATCTCCTTCGGTTTTCCCGTGCTTAAACCTGTACGCAAGGCCACGTCAAAGGTCATCGACACGCACCTTATGATATGCGACCCGATACGCTACGTCAAGCGCTTTGCCGAGGCCGGCTCCGACTACGTAACCTTCCACTACGAGGCTGCGGAGGATGTGGGTGCCTGCATAGATGCCATCCGTGAGGCGGGAGCAAAGGTGGGCATCAGTATCAAGCCGGCGACCAATCCGGAGGTGCTGCGAGAGTGGTTGCCTCGTCTGGATATGGTGCTCGTGATGAGCGTCGAGCCGGGCTTCGGAGGTCAATCTTTTATGCCGGAGTCGCTGGACAAGGTACGCACCCTGCGCCGTATGATTCAGGAGTGCGAAGGCGACTGTCTGATAGAGATTGACGGCGGCATCTCCGCCAAGAACGCCCGTGAGGTGTTCGATGCAGGCGTGGAGGTTGTCGTTGCCGGCTCCTCCGTCTTTGGTGCCGAGAATCCGAAGGAGGCTATAATAAAAATATTGGAGGCATAATGATTTCTATTGATAACCTTTCGGTCAGTTTTGGCGGTTGGTCCCTCTTTGACCAGATTTCGTTCCTCATAAATCCGAAGGACAGAATCGGCCTTGTGGGGCGCAACGGAGCAGGCAAAACTACCATCCTCAAACTCATCGCAGGGCTGCAACAGCCCACCTCGGGAGCCGTTACTCGTAACGCCGATTGCAGCATAGGCTATCTGCCGCAGCAGATGCAGGTTGCCGACACCACAACCCTTATCGAGGAGACCGCCAAGGCCTTCGAGGAGGTGCTCGCCATAGAGCGAGAGATTGAGTCGCTCACACGTGAGATTGCCGAGCGCACCGACTACGAGTCGGAGGAGTACGAGAAGCTGCTGCACCACCTCAACGATGCCAACGACCGCTACCACATCCTCGGAGGTGATACCCGTGATGCCGACATCGAGAAGACGTTGCTCGGTCTGGGATTCCGCCGCGAGGAGTTCGAGAAGCCCACAAGCACCTTCTCCGGAGGTTGGCGTATGCGTATCGAGCTGGCGAAGTTGCTACTGCGCCGCCCCTCGATTTTCCTGCTCGACGAGCCGACCAATCACCTCGACATCGAGTCCATACAGTGGTTGGAGGAGTACTTGAAGAACTATAACGGGGCAGTGTTGCTCATATCGCACGACCGTGCCTTTCTGGACAACGTGACCAACCGCACCATAGAGCTGTCCCTCGGCAAGATTTACGACTACAAGGTGCCCTACTCGCAGTTTGTGCAGTTGCGTGCCGAGCGCCGTGCACAGCAGTTGGCGGCATATCAGAATCAGCAGCGACTCATCGAAAAGAGCGAGGAGTTCATCGAGAAGTTCCGCTACAAGCCCACCAAGTCGAATCAGGTACAATCCCGCATCAAGCAGCTTGACAAGTTGGAGCGCATCGAGGTCGAGGAGGAGGATTTGGCGACGCTCAACATCAAGTTCCCGCCGGCACCACGCTCCGGCCAGATTGTTGCCGACGTGAAGGAGGTGGGCAAGTCGTTTGGTGCACACCGTGTCTTTGGCGGTGCGGAGTTCACGATTCACAAGGGCGACAAGATTGCTCTGGTGGGTCGTAACGGCGAGGGTAAGACGACCTTTGCCCGAATGCTCATCGGCGAGTTGGAGCCTACGGAGGGAACCATCAAGATAGGGGCAAATGTCAGCGTCGGCTACTACGCCCAGAACCAAGACGACCTGATGAACGGCGACTTTACCGTATATGACACCCTCGACCGTGTCGCCGTGGGCGATATTCGCACCCGCCTGCGAGATATTCTCGGCGCATTCCTCTTCCGAGGCGAGGATGTGGATAAGAAGGTCAAGGTGCTGTCGGGTGGCGAGCGTTCTCGTCTGGCTATGGCCCGTATGATGCTCGAACCTCACAACCTTCTGGTGCTTGACGAGCCGACCAACCATATGGATATGCGCTCGAAGGATATTCTGAAAGAGGCCCTGCGCAAGTTCGACGGCACGATTGTCGTCGTGTCGCACGACCGAGAGTTCCTTGACGGCATTGTGGATAAGGTCTATGAGTTCAGGGATGGAGGCGTGAGGGAGTACCTTGGAGGCATCTACTACTTCCTCGAAAAGCGCAAGTTGGAGGACTTACGTGAGGTGGAGCGCAAGGCGACGCCGACGGCCAAGCAGAGCAATGCCATCTCGGAGCCTACCTCCGGCAAACTCTCCTACGAGCAGAAGAAGGAGCAGGAGAAACTGTTGCGCAAGCACCGCAAGGCGGTGGAGACGATAGAGGCAGAGCTCGCCGACATAGAGCGACAGATTGCCGAGTACGACACCCGCTTTGCATCGGCTACGGAGTACAACGCCGACGAGTACAAGGCCTACGACGAGCTCAAACAGCGATACGACCATATGATGCACGAGTGGGAGAAGGCATCCTACGAGTTGGAAATGATAGAGGAGGGCGCATAACCCTCCTCTTATCGTATATTTGCGCTCCGCTATTTAAGCGCATTTACAACCGAGGTCTTCACATCGAAGAAGTTGTTTGAGCCTCGCTCAAAGAGGCGATACTCCGAGTGGTTGCCCCACGAGGCCGGCACATCCTTCAACTCCATATCCTCGCCCGTATCATTCGGGATATACTCCTTAATCATATCCTGCCACATACGGATTCGGGCGATACTGCCCTCCGCAGCGAAGTAGTCATTCGAGCCGCACAGCTCCTTCAACGCATCGACATATATCTTGCGATAGGCATCTATTTTGAGCAGACGGCTGATAAGCATCTGGTTAGAGTTGCCCCACGAGAGCGGATTCTGACGGCCGGAGTCGATAATATTCGACGTGCCGAGCGTGTTGTCGTAGTCATAAGGGATGAAGAAGAAGCGGTAATCGTACTGGTCGTCGCTATTGAAGTAGATATAGTAGTTGTTCTGGTTGCACCAATAGTCGTCCCACATACCGACAACGACATTTACGGCATAGGTGCGCAGCAGCAGCTCGACATCCGTAACGGTAGGAATCCACGCTGCAAAGCTCTCGTCGCCCTTGCCACGCAGCTTGCGTATAAAGTCGATGATTTGTGCCTCGGCAGCAGCGAAGTTATCGGTTGCCGTTTTGAGCGTGTAGGCACGATTCTCCGTTCCAGCCTCATCGTCATTCCAGAAGCGATTCGGGTCGTCGGAGTTAAGGTCGGCACCCCAGCCACACTTCCACAAGAAGTAGTCGTCGTTACCGAAGCCCTCCTTGCGGGCCTTCAAGTATCGCTCGTCAACCGCCTCCAACATCTCATAGACACCGTAGTACGCCTCCTTCGTATTGCCCACCTTTATCCACAGACGGCAGTAGGAGGCACGCAGGGCGGTCCAGATGCCGAAACGGCGAAAGAGGTCGTAGCAGTATATCTCACGTGCATAGGCCGCATCGTCCTTATGCCATTTGAGGTGTAGTTTGCGAACACCTCGCAGCTCGTGCGCATCATCTTTGACGAACTTGCGCAGGTTAATCATAAAGTGGCAGTGTTGCCAATCGGGGTTGGCCGAGTTGTGGAGGCTGCCCGAATCGCCCGCCTCGGGACGGCGACGTGAGGTGTTGCCTCGAAGGCGCAGACCCGCATCCGTAAAGGCGTAGTGGTCACTACCCTTCGTGAATGAGGCATCGCAATGGATATACTCATCGGTGTCGGGGTTGGCATCGTAGAGGCCGAGCAGCGTGTTCCACTGCTCCTCGCTCACGCTCACGTGAATCTCCGGCACCGCCGTAATATCAAAGACGTAGTCGTAGTCGGCAACCTCGTACGACGGCGGCTGCACGTTGTCGTTTCCGCCGCTCTCACCCTCGTTGTTGTCGCCCGCATTTTCATCGCCATCACCCGGGGTCTGCTCCGTGTTGTTGCCATCTCCGCCATCCGGCAGAGTCTCCGGCTCGCACGAAGCAAAGGCGAAGCAGAGAGCGGCACAAATAATAAATTGACAGAGTTTCATAAATAGGTTTTTTACACAATCTGCACAAAGATACATTTTTTTCATTATCAAAGACTAAAAATCGGCGAATTTGTACTACTTTTGTCCTCAAAGAAGAGAATTACAAACTATGGAGAAGAGTAACATTGTATTCGGCATTCGCCCTGTTGCCGAGGCGATTGAGTCGGGCAAGCAGATTGAGAAGATATACGTCCGCCGTGGCGCAGAGGGACAGCTGATGACCGACCTGCGAGATTTGTGCTTCCGCCACCGTCTGCGTGTTCAGGAGGTGCCGGTCGAGAAACTCAACCGCCTGACCCGTGGCAACCATCAGGGCGTGGTGGCACAGATTGCCGCCATCGAGTATGTCGAGGTGAATGATATTCTGGAACGTGTGCCGGAGGATGAGACACCGCTCATCGTGCTCTTTGACGGCATCACCGACATCCGCAACTTCGGCGGCATCGCCCGCTCGGCGGAGTGTGCCGGAGCGCACGGCATCATCACGTCGCTCAAAAGCTCCGCACCGGTAAATGCCGAGGCGGTACGCTCCTCGGCAGGTGCTCTGCTCCGCATCCCCGTATGCCGTGTAGGCTCGGTGCGTAACACCCTCAAAGCGTTGCAGGCGGAGGGTTTTCAGGTTGTGGCAGCCACAGAGCATAGCCGCAAGCTTATGTACGATGCCGACCTGCGCCGCCCTACCGTGATAGTTATGGGCTCCGAGGAGAAGGGTATCTCGAAGGAGGTGCTCAAACTCTGCGACGAGCAGCTCGCTATCCCGATGATTGGAGCCATCGAGTCGCTCAACGTCTCGGCGGCGGCGGCGATTATGCTCTTCGAGGTGGTACGCCAGCGCATCGGCGACTAACTATGACATCCAAATACATACACCCCGTCTTGGGGGTTATCACACTCTCCCAGAGCCATCGCTGCCGACGTATATCCATCAGCATCAAGGCTTCGGGCGAGGTACGCCTATCCTACCCTGCCGCCATCTCCACCAAGCGTGCGCTCTCGTTCCTCGACAGCCGCACCGAGTGGGTCGTGCAGGCTCGGGAGCGTATGAACAAGCGATTCGGGGACTCTGCAACCCACACCCCCGAGGAGGTCGAGGCGTTGCGCCGTCAGGCGAAGGCGACCCTGCCCGCACGTGTGGCGGAGCTGGCGGCCCGATTCGGATTTCGCTACGGCCGTGTGACCATCCGTGCCGCCCGTACCAAGTGGGGCTGCTGCACGGCGCAGAACAACATCTCGCTGTCACTCTTTCTGATGACCCTGCCCGACCATCTGCGGGACTTTGTCATCCTTCACGAGCTGTGCCACACCGTACACCACAACCACTCGCCCCGCTTCCACGCCCTGCTCGACCAATGCACCGGGGGTCGTGAGGCGGAACTCAACCGCCAACTGCGTGGCATACGCCGCTCGCTCCGTTTTCGCCGAGGCTCGGAGGGGGACCTCTGCCGCATTATGGAGTTGGTTGCCGACGCTCAGGCGTGGTTTCGTCGGTCGCATATCGACCAGTGGCAGGATGGCTACCCCACCGCCGAGATTATTGCGGGCGACGTAGCACGTGGCGAGAACTACATCGTCGAGCATTGCGGGGTGGTCGCCGCTACCGCCGTCATCTCCTTCGCCGTCGAGCCGACATACGCAGCGATAGCGGGCAAGGAGTGGCTCAACGAGGGCGAGTATGCCGTCGTGCATCGAATTGCCGTGGCAGAGGAGTACCGTCGCCGAGGCATCGCCCGTGAGATTCTGCATCTAGCGGAGGAGCTGTGCGCAGCGAGGGGCGTGGAGAATATCCGTATCGACACCCACAAGGATAACAAGGCGATGCACTCCCTGCTCAAAGGTATGGGATATACGCACTGCGGACGTATCACACTTCTGTCGGGCGCCTTTCGAGAGGCCTATCACAAGAATTTAGCGCAGTAAATCGGGCAAGGAGCGGAAGCGACAGCAACGCAGACAATAACATCGAATAACATTTTTGACAGCCGCTCCCGCAGGTCGCTCGGATGACTTTTGCGCAACTTCAAGGGTTATTAAGGGCTATTAAAGGCAATTAAAGTAAGCGCAGGCGGTTTGGGGCAAAGTCGTGAGGGTCCACACCCTTTTGCACAACATTAACAGCCCGTCATTTCCCTTAATCTCCGTTTCTCCTCCCACGTGGGTATCGAAAACGATATCCACGTGGGAGGGGTAACTAAACTAAACCATATAATCCTCAAAAAAAATCGGCCATAATTAAGTGGTTTACCTTGTCACAATAAGTGGTGGAAATTTTGTTATTTGAACTGAAAGAAGTACCTTTGTCGGTATGATTGACCAAGAAACAGTTGATAGGATATATGCAGCGGCAGATATCGTTGAGATTATCAGCGAGTATGTGTCACTCAAACGCAAGGGCGTCAATTATCAGGCGTGTTGTCCGTTCCATAACGAGAAGACGCCTTCGTTTGTCGTATCCCCAAGCAAAGGCCTATACAAGTGTTTCGGGTGTGGCAAGGGCGGCAATGCCGTGACCTTCGTAATGGAGCAGGAGAACACAACCTACCCCGAGGCTCTGAAAATCGTCGCACGCAAGTACGGCATAGAGGTCAAGGAGAAGGAGCTGACCGAGGAGGATATCCGTCGCAACGACAACCGTGAGAGTATGTTCACGCTCAATGCCTGGGCCTCGGACTACTTTGCCAACTACCTGCACCAGAGCGAGGAGGGAATGAGTGTCGGGATGACCTACTTCCGTGGTCAGCGAGGATTCTCGGATGCCACAATCAAAAAGTTCGGCCTCGGTATGTGTCCCGCCAAGGGAGATAAGATGTCGAAAGATGCCTTGGAGGCGGGCTACAAGGAGGAGTTCCTGCTCTCCACAGGTCTGTCAATCAAGCGAGAGAGCGACGGCCGCATATACGACCGCTTCCGTGAGCGAGTGATGTTCCCCGTGCATAATATCTCGGGACGCATCGTCGCCTTCGGTGGTCGCACACTCCGCACAGACAAGAGCGTTGCCAAGTACCAGAACTCGCCCGAGAGCGATATTTACAGCAAGAAGAACGAGCTCTACGGCCTCTTCTTCGCCAAGAAGGCGATTCAGCAGCAGGATTTTGCCATCATGGTCGAGGGCTACACCGACGTTATCTCGATGCACCAGTCGGGCGTGGAGAACGTCGTAGCATCGTCGGGCACATCGCTCACCACCGAGCAGATTCGTCTGCTGGGGCGTTTCACGAAGAACATCACCGTAATATATGACAGCGACGCCGCGGGCATTCACGCCTCATTCCGAGGTATAGATATGATTCTCAAAGAGGGAATGAATGTGCGCACGGTGCTCCTGCCGGAGGGGGATGACCCCGACTCGTTTGCCCGAAGCCACAACGCCTCGGAGGTGCAGGCATACATATCTGAGAGGGAGGAGAACTTTATAACCTTCAAGGCGAAGCTCCTGCTCTCCGACGCTGCCAACGACCCGATAAAGCGGTCGAGCGTCGTGAGCGACATCGTACAATCCATCGCCTGCATACCCGACAACATCCAACGCACGATGTTTGTCAAGGAGTGCGCCCGCCTGATGGATATCGACGAGAACCTGCTTCTGGGCGAGGTGTCGCAGAAGCGCATCGCCCAATTTGGCGACAAGGAGGCGGAGGATTTCGTGCGACGACAGCGTGCCCTCGCCCGCAAGGAGGGCGGATACAGAGGCGGCTACGGCATACCTGCGCCGATGGTCGATGAGGCGGCGCAGAAGTTTGGCAACATACCTATCGGCAGCAGCGTGGAGTCGTTGGAGATGGAGATAATGAACTACCTCATAAAGTATGGCACGGAGTTCTACAACATCCGTAACGACGACGGCTCGATATCCAAGCAGAATGTGGCAGAGAGCATAGTCTGGGCATTGGACAGCGACTCTATCACATTCAAAAACAGCACCTTCGACACCATATTCAAGGAGTATCGCAAGGCCTTGGAGAACGGTCGTTTTCCGGAGAGCACCGAGTTTATCAACCACCACATTCAGGAGGTGTGCACGGCCGCAATAGACATCGTAACCTCCGACGACCGATACATCGAGAGCACGATGTGGGAGCAGAAGGAGGTGCACACATCATCGACGCAGGAGATGCTCTCGATAGGCGTGCCGAAGGTCATATCGCTCTACCGCTTGAAGCAGTTGTCGCAGAGGATTGCAGGATTGCAGGCAAAGTTGGAGAGCGAGGGGCTCAACGAGGAGCAGACTTTCGACATCGTAAAGGAGTTGCAGAATTGCAACAAGGTGAAGAACAAACTCTCCAAAGAGGTAAACCGCAACATCATCTAACCGACACCACCGAGGGGCGAGGCATATCCCGTGAAGCCGAGGGGCAAGAGAGCGTGAGCCGTGAGGTAAAAAAGGGGGTGGTCGGGGAGTACACGCATCACTGCGCATACGGTGTGCAAACAGAAAATAAACAGAAAGATGTGTAAAACATATCAAAGATAAAAGAATCAGTTATCTTGACCGACCACCCTTTGTGTCCGAATATGGCAAAACTCATACCAAATTTGATATATAGCACTATTTTGCTGATAATATTATCGGCATCGGCACTCTGCTGCGGATGTTCGACGAAGGGCAACGACCCGACGGGTGGAGAGCAGGTGCAACGTGCGACCATAACCCTCTCCCGACTGCGGGAGTTGTGCGAGGTGGCACCCTTCACGTCGGAGAGCGACCTCATCTGCGAGGTGGTCATCATCGGCGGCGGCACGTCGCTAAACTATGCAACGTCGATATACGTCAAAGATGAGGAGACCTGCGCTGAGATTATGGCAGGAATGAGGTACTGCGCCGACATCTACCCCATCGGCACCCGCCTCCGTATAAACCTCCGGGGCTGTTACGCCGCCATAAACAGCGGTGCTCTGCAAGTGGGGCTGCCTCCGCTGCCGGGCTACGACACCCGCCCGGAGGCCTTCGCCCATCAGGCAGTCGCCAACCTCCACTTGGAGCGCACGGAGATTCGGGAGGAGGTGACGGCACAAAGGTTCTCGCTTGACGAGCTGTCGGAGCAGTGGCTCAACCACCTCATCCGCACAGAGTCGTTGCAACACTCGCCAATCGACCCTGCGGAGCATAACTTCTCGGAGTACACACGCTTCACGTGTAGTCCGAAGAGCACAGAAGGCACAGAACACGCAGAGGGCACAGAACACGCAGAGGGCACAGAGAACGCCGATTGCGAGGTATGGCTTCACATCGGCAGGTGGTCGCATCTTGTCGGCACGGCAGTTCCGCAGGGGCAACTATCCATAAGCGGCATACTGCGCAGGGAGAAAATCGAGGGCAAAGTCCGCTATACAATAACACCTCACACGGAGAGTGACATCTCCCCTACACAAAATTAAGAAGTTGTTTGAAATTTCAACAACTTCTAAGAATATTGTACTATCTTTGCAACGATTAAAGAGCTATGGCAGACTTCAAGAACATAAACATCCGCAACAAGCGTGCGACATTCGACTACGAGATACTCGAAGAGTATATCGCCGGTATCGTATTGGTCGGCACCGAGATAAAGTCTATACGTATGGGCAAGGTGTCGATGGTGGATTGTTACTGCTACTTTCAGGATGGAGAGTTATGGATTCGAGGCGTAAATATCGCCGAGTATGCCTGGGGCTCCTGCAACAACCACGTTCCAAAACGTGACCGCAAGTTGCTGCTCACGCAGCGAGAGCTGACCAAGTTGTCACGCTCATTACAGGACAAGGGTCTGACCGTCGTGGGTCTGCGCCTCTTCCTCACCGAGCGAGGTCTGGCGAAGGTTGCCATCGGTCTGGCACGAGGCCGAAAGTCATACGACAAGCGAGAGTACTTGAAGCAGAACGATGCAAAGCGAGAGATGGACCAAGCGATGAAACGCTATAAGTAACAGACAAAGAGAGTATTATGGCACTGATTTTATGCATAGAGACCGGCACCGACATCTGCTCGGTAGGCATTGTCAAGGATGGCGAACTTCTATCGTTGCGAGAGAGCGACGCAGGTCGTGACCACGCAAGCAAGGTGGGCGTATTTGTTGACGAGTTGCTCCGAGAGACGGGCATATCGCCACAAGATATTGATGCCATAGCCGTCGGCAAAGGTCCCGGCTCATACACCGGTCTGCGCATAGGTGTCTCCTTTGCGAAGGGGCTCTGCTACGGGCTCTCCATACCTCTGATTGCCATCAACTCGATGGAGGCGTTGGCAAATGTTGCCATCGAGGATTATCAGGCAGGCATTATAGATATCGAGAATTGGAACGAGGCGATGCTCTGCCCTATGGTTGATGCCCGCCGAATGGAGGTATATGCCCAGATATTCAATGCGCAGGGCGAGGCTTGCAGCGAGGTGTCGGCAGAGATTGTCACCGAGGAGAGTTTCCGGCAGGTGCGCAACGAGAGTACGCTCATAATCTTCGGTAGCGGAGCAGCAAAATGCAGCGAGGTACTCTCGGATGCGATAGCGATTGAGATTACCCCCTCGGTACGAGGTATGGCAAGGTTGGCACAGCGGGCCTTCGATGCGAAGGAGTTTGTGGATGTAGCCTACTTCGAGCCGTTCTACCTGAAAAACTTTGTAGTCACAACATCCAAGAAGAGACTCTTCTAACACTCTATATCAGTGGCTTATGGAGTTCAAACTCGTATCGGATTACAAGCCGTCGGGCGACCAGCCTGCCGCCATTGCCGAACTCGTACAGCAGATTGAGCGAGGTGCCAAGCACAGCACACTGCTCGGCGTGACGGGGTCGGGCAAGACCTTTACCGTCGCCAACGTAATCGCCTCGGTAAATCGTCCGACACTCGTATTGAGCCACAACAAGACCCTCGCAGCACAGCTCTACGGCGAGTTCAAGAACTTCTTTCCCGACAATGCCGTTGAGTACTTCGTGTCGTACTACGACTACTACCAGCCGGAGGCGTACCTCCCCTCGACAGATACGTATATCGAGAAAGACCTCTCCATAAATGCGGAGATTGAGAAGTTGCGCCTGAGTGCGACCTCTACCCTACTCTCGGGACGACGGGATGTGATTGTCGTGTCGAGTGTTTCGTGTCTGTACGGTATCGGCAATCCGGAGGATTTCCACGCCGTATCCATCCACTTGAAGGTTGGGCAGAAGATTGGCTACCGCAACTTTATGTACGGGCTGGTGCAGGCCCTCTATGTCCGCACCGAGAGCGAACTCTCGCCATCGAGTTTCAGGGTCAAGGGCGAGGTTATAGATGTTATGTCCTCGATAGGAAACATCTGCTATCGCATTGAGTTCTTCGACGACGAGATAGAGTCCATCTGGATTATAGAGCCTACATCGGGGCATCGCATCGAGGCACTCGACACTGCGACCATCTTCCCTGCAAACCTCTTCGTGACTACGCAGGAGCGTATCAACACCGCCGTCAGCGAGATATACCTCGACCTCGGCAAGCAGATATCCCTCTTCGAGAGCGAGGGGCGTGAGGTAGAGGCGCAACGCATCAAGCAGCGTGTGGAGTACGACTTGGAGATGATTAAGGAGTTGGGGTACTGCCCCGGCATCGAGAACTACTCCCGCTACTTCGACGGTCGCAGACCCGGCACCCGACCATTCTGTCTGCTGGACTACTTCCCCGAGGATTACCTGATGGTAGTAGATGAGAGCCACGTGACCCTGCCGCAAGTGCGTGCAATGTTTGGTGGCGACCGGGCCCGCAAGAACAATCTCGTCGAGTATGGGTTCCGTCTGCCTGCGGCACGTGATAACAGACCCCTCACATTCAGTGAGTTCGAGGAGTTGCAGAATCAGAGCATATACATCAGCGCAACGCCTGCCGACTACGAGGTGGAGAAGAGCGAGGGGCATATCGTCGAGCAGCTGATACGCCCTACGGGACTTGTGGACCCTCCGTTGGAGGTCATCGACTCGGACAAGCAGATAGACAGCATACTCGAAGCCATAGACCGGTGCGTGAAGAACGATGACAAGGTAATCATCGCCACCATAAGCAAGATGTCTGCCGAGCAGCTATCCAAATATTTCGACAACATAGGCATCCGCAACCGCTACATCCACTCCGACGTTGATACGTTGGAGCGTGTGCAGATTTTGGAGGACCTGCGAGCGGGTCTGTTCGATGTGCTTATCGGAGTAAATCTGCTTCGTGAGGGCATCGACCTGCCGGAGGTGGCTCTGGTGGTGATTCTGGATGCCGACAAGAGCGGCTTCCTGCGCAACCTCACCTCCCTGACACAGATTTCAGGTCGTGCCGCACGCCACCGCAACGGCCGTGTGATTATGTACGCCTCGACCGTCAGTGATGCTATGCGTCAGGCCTTGGAGGAGAGCAATCGCCGCCGCTATGTGCAGACGAAATTCAACTTGGAGAATCAACGCATACCACAGCAGGCACAGCGCAGCGGTGCGGGGCAAAGCACACTGCTCGCCTCAAACGAGAGCAAGACTCCGATAATAAATCTGTACGAGCAGGGCTCTGAGGAGCAGCAGAAGGGCATAGGCATAGCGGCCGACGTAGGCGCTGTATATATCACAAAGGAGAGTCTGGATGCCGAGATTGAGCAGGCAAAGAGGAATATGGAGCGTGCCGCCAAGTCGTTGGACTTCCTTGCCGCCGCACGATTCCGTGACCAGATGTACGAGTTACAGAAGTTGAAAGAGAGGGGGCGTTAAGAGAGGCCGTGTTAAGAGCTGTTAAGAGCCGTTAAGAGGAGAGGGGGCGTTAAAAGGAGCCGTTAAGAGAGGCCGTTAGGAGCTAACCTCAGGAGTGTGCCGTCAGGAGTGTGCCGTCAGGAGTGTGCCGTCAGGAGTGGCTCTGCGTGAAGGTAAAGTATCTCCCCATAAGATAACTATATACAGCACAGAAGGTTGTCGTCAGCACCTTTGCCGGCGTAGGCCACACGCCGCACCACTCGACCAAGAGTTTCATACAGACATAGTTGAGCAGAATTGAGCCCACGACACTCAACAGATAGCGCACGAGTTGTCGCTCCCGCTGCGAGTGTGCCACTCGGAATGCCACATTGCGATTGAGCCAAAAGCCTGTCAGGAATGTTATCGGGAAGACGATAATAAGCGACATAATATGCGGCGAGATAACCACAAAGCCCAAATCGACAAACTGCTTACAGACGATAAAGTGGTAGATAACAAAGTACCACACCGCATCCAGACACATATTCAGCACTCCACAAGCACCATAGCGAAATATCTGTTGCGACACAACCTTGCGCAACGGCGGCAGATAGAGCGCATCTATCACTCCGGTTATGATGCTTGCCAATGCCATTCTAACGATTCGTATATACCCACATATCACGGAACGAGGTGGACAACTCCTTCAAGCGACCCACCAACTCGGCGCACTCGCTACGTGACGGACGTTCAAAGACCGCCACCATATAGCGACCCTTATAGAGGTAGATGCACGGTTTCAGGTCGATATAACGCTCCGAGACCAGTGCTGCATAATACTTCGCATTTTTAAGTTCGGAATAGACTCCCCACACAGCATAGCTATACCCTGCCTTCATAGGAACTGCGTGCGATACCGCCGTCTGCGGCTCCGCTACGGGGGCAGGCTCCGTCACCGGCTCGGCTACTGCCGCAGGTGCAGGTGCCACCTCCGTCGTGGCAGGCTCTGCGGAGGCCGCCTCGGCCTGTTGTGACGGGCTCTCTGCGGGTGCATCAGCCACCTCTGCCACCTCTGCCACCAGCGACGACTTATCCATTCGCTCGGCAAAGAGCTGCTCCGAGTAGAGCACATATCCGGCCACACCAAGAGCAAAGAGGATGCAGAGTGTAGCCAACAGATAGAAAACGATATTTGTCCGAGGGCGCAAGGCGACACTACGACGTGGCTGCGGATTGAGGTAGGCCACGAAGGACTCCTCCGCCTCAAAGCGTCGTTGGCGAATAACGCCCACGCCGTCGATATGCACCTCGTCGTCACGACGCACCTGCTGCAACCACTGCGCATATATATCCTCGGCACGCTCCGTCGTAACCTCTCCGACCGTAGCAATCTCATCGACGAGCGACTCACCACGCTCCTCACCCGTGAAGGTCACCTCACGATATGGCGCTGTGGCCCTCTTCGAGGAGGCGAGGGTTGCCGGACGGCGATGCACCAAGAGCGTTCCCACCTGCGGCAGGTACACATCCCGACCATCGCCCAGAGCGTTATATATAAGGTTATCTATCTGCTGTTTCATATCTCTACTCCTCTAATCTTTCAATAAGTACCTCTGTGCCGACTGCCGAAACCATAAACATCTGCACACCCTTACCTGACACCTCGCCGTAATCGAGTTTCAAACCGACTATGGCATTTGCGCCCTTCGCCTTGGCCTCCAAGGAGATTTGGTCCAAGGCCTTCTCGTATATCTTGTTCAACTTGCGTTGATAGGTACCCGAGGCACCTCCGAAAAAGTCGGTATATGAGGCCTTCCAATCCGAGAAGAAGCCCGTGCCGTGCACCACGTTAGTCGAAACAATATCTATATAATTCACAATACGATACCCCTCTATCGAATTGGTAGTCGTAATTACAACATTATTTGTCATCGCTATCTCTTCTTTGTTCTCTTTGCTCCCTCTTCGAGCGGCACCATCGGGCGACGCAGCGAGTAGATGATGGAGCCGATGCCTATCAGCACAAACGGAATGCTGAGCCACTGACCCATATTGAGCTTCATACCCTCCTCAAATGCCACCTGATTGACCTTCACAAACTCGATGAAGAAGCGGGTCAGGAAGATACCTATCAACGCCACGCCGAACATCATACCTCGGCGACGAGGTGCCGTAGTCTTGTGATACATCCACCACAGAAGGGCAAAGGTGAGCAGGTAGCAGCACGCCTCGTAGAGCTGTGTCGGGTGACACGCCGGCACCATCTCCGCAGGCACGTTGCGATACAGACGCACGAACTTGAAGCCCCACGGCAGGTCGGTTGCGTGGCCGATAATCTCCGAGTTGAAGAGGTTGCCAAAGCGGATGCAGGCACCACTTATCGGGGCAATGACACCAAGGCGGTCGGTCATCCACATTGTCGAGACCTTATTCTTGCGGGCGCAGAGCCATATCGAGAGGATGATGCCTATGGTGGCACCGTGGCTGGCGAGTCCTCCGTTGCGAATCTCCGTGATGATGGCCCACGGCTTCATCAGGTAATACTCCGGCTCATAGAAGAGGCAGTGTCCCACACGTGCACCAATCATCGTGCCGAGAGCAATATAGAGGAATGCCGAGTCGGCCAACTCCTGCGGCTTGCCCTCCTTGCGACAGAAATATGAGAATATCCACGCACCTACCAGCAGTGCAGCAACCCACATCAGCGAGTAGTAGCGCACCTCGAAGCCGGCGATAGAGAACATCACCGGGTCAAAGTCCCAAACGACCGTCAATAAATCAACCATAACTCCTTACGCTTTATCGGGAACACCCCTACAATTCAACCTTTCGGAGGGTGAAGGTGAAGGTGCTGCCCTCGCCAAGCTCGCTACGCACGGAGACGTGCTCGCCGTGACCCTCGATGATATGCTTCACGATGGCCAATCCCAGGCCTGTACCGCCCTGCTCTCTCGAACGACCCTTATCCGTGCGGTAGAATCGCTCGAAGACACGAGGGGCATCGCTCTTGGCGATACCGATACCGTTATCCTCAATCTCAACCAAAATCTTGTCGAGCATATCTCGGCAGGTAATCTTAGTCTCGCCACCCTCCTTGCCGTAACGTATGGAGTTGACAATCAGATTCTCCAACACCTGACCGATATAGAACTTATCTGCCGACACCCAGAATCTCGAAGGCAGGTGGTCGGCACCCTTGACCGTCAGCGTGATGCCTCGCTTCGAGGCCTCCATCTCGCACTGCTCGGCGATATCCTTCGCCAGAGCCACCATATCGAAGCTCTCGCACTTCATCTCGTTCATATCGCTCTCCAAGCGTGCGATAGTGTCGAGGTCGCCTATGATATTTATCATACGCTCCACGCTCTTCTCGGCTCTTTCGAGGTACTTGCGATTTACCAACTCATCCTCCAAGCCGCCATCGAGCAGGGTCGAGATATAGCCCTGTATATTAAATATAGGTGTTTTGAGTTCGTGAGCCACGTTGCCCAGATACTGCTTGCGGAACTTCTCGGCATCCTTCAAGCGGGCAATCTCCTTATCGTTATCGTCGGCCCAGGCGCTCAGCTCCTCCGAGATATTCTCCACTCGCTTATCCTTCAACTCGCCGACAATCTCGCCCGTATGGACATCCCTCGAAAATACGGTGGAGTAAATCGGGCGCAGCTTGTACGCCACATAGCCCACCATAATCCACAACGCAAACAGCGAAATAAGCACAAAGGTCAGCAGTGTCGCCACCACTATAACCCACCACTGAGCTTTGAGCAACAGCGTTATCGCTGCTACACAAATGCCTGCTACGGCACCGATAATCCACGATGCGCTCTCCTTGGTTTTAATCTTCATCATAACAAATAAGGTTTCTATCGTTTTTAATTATTCTTTAATATCAGCTTACCCTTCACGTCAAATACGGCCAAAATATCGGCACGCTTGACCACCATATCATCAAACTGCGACGGGTCATTGGCCAGAAGCCTCAACTCATCCTCATTCTGCGACAACCTCACACGGCGCATCACCGACCACTGCGGCGTGATTACCACATACTCGTTGCCATATACGAGCGATGTCGGCTCGCTTCTTTGCAAGAAGAGAATCGTGCCGCAAGGCACCTGCGGGGTCATATCGTCGCTCTGATACGCCACAGCAATCTGCGCATTATGCACCTGCGGAACGTACATATACGACGTCGGCACCAACGCCCCGACATTGGCTATATCCGCAAGTTCGCAATCATAAAACGGCACCTGCTCCGTCGTCGTGCCGTCGGCATACATCGAGCCGAAGCCCGTGAGCAGCCACGCAGCATTTATCTGCGGATACCTGTCAACGATGAGATTTGCAATGTTGCGGGTTATGCCGCATCTGCCACTCTTAATCTGGTAGAGTCCCTCACTTCGGGTCATACCTATATGTTGGGCAAATGCATTGGTCGTAAGCCCCGACATTGTAATTATCTTCGCTAAACGCTCCCAATCGCTATTATTTTTTGTCATTTCCTATTTTTTTTTCATCTTTGCAACACGGTTCCGTAGTTCAATGGATAGAATATAAGATTCCGGTTCTTACGATAGCGGTTCGAATCCGCTCGGAATCACACCGTTAGCCCTTCTTCGTGAGGGCTTTTTTCTTCTATCCACCCACCATTTTGCGTTGTTAGCGTGCTTACAATTTACAAATATAGTAAATTATACACAAATTCGCAAAACTTTTCTCACTTACCCCTCTCCACCCGACTCTACCCATAACAAAGGGTGCCCGTGCGGACCTTTACCCCGCACGGACACCCTACAAATCAACGACTTACGCTGTCTTATTTAGAAATCGTAGCCGACAATTGAATCGGCATAAGCGCTCCAATATTGAGCGGATTTGTATGCATCGACCGATGCTCGTGGTACATAAATTTTGCGATCTGATGCATTGCTATTGAACATAGCAGGGCTTCCTATCGGCGGTGTTGTAGCCTTGCAATAAACCTCTTTTAACGAGGAGCAGCCAATGAATGCCCAATAACCAATCGAGATAACACTATCAGGAATAGTAACGGTTGTCAATTTAGTGCATTTATTGATATAAAATGCATAACCACCAACAAATCGAGTACCATCTTTAATGTCACATGTTACCATATTTTCATCAATCGCCTCTGCTAAATATACGTCCGCATACCTGATTTTGCCTTCGATAGGCAAAGAAGAACAATCCTCAAATAATGCGCCTTCAAGAATTGTAACACTATCCGGAATGTTTATACTTACCAAATTACTACAACCATCGAATGCACCACCTCCAATAGAGGTGACGCCATCACATATTGTTACATTTGTCAACGAGGTACAACTTTTAAAGGCAAAACTCCCGATCGTAGAAACACTTCCTGGGATTGTCATATCTACCAACGAGGTACATAATACAAAGGCTCCAGATCCAATCATGGTTACGCTATTAGGGATTGTTATACCTGTCAACGAATAACATCTATTGAATGCATAATCTCCAATCGAAGTAACACTATCAGGAATTGTCACGCTTGTTAAACCACTACATTCATAGAAAGCGCATTCTCCGATTTCGGTAACACTATCGGGAATAACCAACTCTGTAATTTCTAACCCATTTATATACAGATGCCTATTGCCTACAAATTTGCGGGTATGATTTTCGACACAATAGTCCGCAAGATTACTTATATCCACATGAACATCCGTCAACGAGGTGCAATTATCGAATATTCCATATCCTAATGAGGTAATACCATCATGTATTGCAACATTTTCTAATGAAGTACAGTCAGCGAACGCCTTATTTTGAATCAAAGTAAGGCCACTAGGCAAAGTAATACTTTTCAACTTTGTACACCCCTTAAAAGCATCTGATGCAATACTTGTAATATCACCATCACACACAATTACACCTATTCCGTTACTATACGTATTAGATAAAATCTGCACAACATTGAATGGAGATGACACATTTGGGGTTATAGCCCTATCGTCAGTTGTAGTATAACAAAGCACATTTCGAGGAGATTCCATATCTAATCGAGTAAGCCCCAATGTTTTATATTCTATATTATCAATAATTTCTGTATTATATGTAGCCACTGATGATTTTTTCTCATTCAAATAAACCATCCGAGGTTCAACAAACCCAATCTCTGTATAATCTGACACAAATTGGAGCATTGCAGAGTCCGACGTTACATCCGTTTTGGCCATCAACAATGATGCACATAATCCAGCCTCGTAGAATTCATAAGATATAATGTAAGCTGCATTATCCGATGAAAAACAAAGGAAAGCCTCATCTTCTTTATCAAGAGCATATCCAGTCATTTCTGACTTGACCTGCTCTTTGGTCATTCCCCAATTAGAGCACAGATGTATTTTGGATGTTTCAGAACCACCTGCATCTTCTGTTCCATCAGCACCATTGACAGAATCATCAATATCTACCGATTCGCACCCCACACATACAGAAACAATGACACACCAAACAGTAATGAATATAATATTATACAAATTCCTCATATTAGTATTGAGATTTAGTTCTTGAAATAAGAGATATTATTCTTACAATCTTAGAGTCAAGATTTCGTCTATAAAGATTCTTAGGAGCCTCATTAACCGTAACCCTACATACCGCACTCTTACCATTATCGGTTTTAACGGTTATATCAGCCGTTCCGACACTTTTACCGGTAACCATGCCATCTGCCGACACTGTTGCAACAGATGTATCGGACGAACTCCATTGATATGTAGTTTCCGAGTTTTCGGGCGTAAGCTCCGGTATTAACCTCTTTCCATATCCAAGCATAATATCCTCACTCGAAGGTAGGTTGACGGCAGTTGGTGCAGAGATAACATTAACTTGACAAGTTGCACTCAAACCATTAGCAGTCGTCGCCATAACCGTAGTTGAGCCCGGACTAACGCCAGTAACCTTACCGGCAGAGGAGACCGTTGCGATGGATGTATCCGACGATGTCCAAGTAATTTTAGAAGAGGCTCCCTGCGGAGTAAAGACAACTGATAGATTCTTACTCTTTCCCTCCACAACACTTATCAAATTGGCAGACATAGATATACCAGCAGGAGGAATGGAAAGAACTCGCACATTACAAAAAACCTTTGGAGCTACAATCGGATTACAAGTAATAAGAGCAGTACCGCTACTTACAGCTGTAACCTTTCCGTTTTGGTCAACTTTCGCAACATATTCATCGCTCGAAGACCACTCGGCAGCAGGCTTCCCGCAACTACTGGATGCGAGGGTATAACTCAAACGATAGGTATCTCCGGGATTTAGTTCAATATTAGTATCGCTGATTGTTGCCGTAGTTCCTTTACAGGAGATATAATAATATGCGTAATCGTGACCAGGATGCAGATTATCATCTGCGCCATAATAAGTAAAAGAATACAGACAAGAGATAGTTGCCGTTCCCTCAAAGTAGGAGTTGATATAGATAATAGCACCAACCTCGTCGCTCTCTGTAAAGGTAATCTCCGGTCTATCACAGTTCCACGTTGCGTGTGTCGTATATCCATTGTAAGGAGGGTCGGGCAACGACAAGTATTTTGACTCATTAATTTTAAGAGAATAATTTTGCGCCACAATAGTCAATGAAGAGAGGCAACACAAAACCAAAAGAAGAAGTTTCTTCATAAACCATAACTCGTTTACTACCCGCACCTCGGCAGTAGTTACAAAAAAAAGAGAAAGCGGGTGCTGAAAGTCTGTTGCAAGCATTACATTGCGACAAAGCCTGAATAAACCTCCACTTTCCGTGTTCTATATGTTATCACAAAAATAGAAAAGATTTCGCAAATAGGCAACTGCAATTTTGATTTTTGGATTGGAAAAATTAACTTTGCACTAAATAAAAGCGACAAAGATGTCCGATTACAAAGATATACGCCACATAGAGAGCGATAGCGAGTTCGAGAACCGCATCCGCCCGCAACAACTCGACGCCTTCTCCGGCCAGGACAAGACGGTCGAGAATCTGCGTGTCTTTATCAAGGCGGCATTGATGCGTGGCGATTCGCTCGACCACGTATTGCTGCACGGCCCTCCGGGACTTGGAAAGACGACCCTTGCAAACATCATCGCCAACGAGATGGGGGCGCAGATGAAGGTCACTTCCGGCCCCGTATTGGACAAGCCCGGCGACTTGGCAGGTCTGCTGACGAACCTCTCGCCCGGCGACGTGCTCTTCATTGACGAGATTCACCGTCTGAGCCCCATAGTCGAGGAGTATCTCTACTCGGCAATGGAGGACTTCAAGATAGATATTGTGCTCGACAAGGGCCCTTCCGCCCGCTCCATTCAGATTGAGTTGGCACCCTTCACGCTCATTGGAGCCACGACACGCAGCGGACTGCTCACGTCGCCACTGCGTGCCCGCTTCGGCATCACCTGCCACTTGGAGTACTACGATGCCTCGGTGCTATCCCGCATCGTGAAGCGCTCCGCCTCAATCCTCGGCGTGTCAATAGACGACGATGCCGCCACGGAGTTGGCTCTGCGTTCACGTGGCACACCACGTATCGCCAACTCGCTCCTGCGCCGTGTGCGTGACTTTGCAATGGTCAAGGGCGAGGGACATATCGACCTCGACATCACCCGCTTAGCACTCAACGCTCTGAACATAGACTCCCGAGGTCTGGACCGTATGGACAACAAGATTCTCTCGACGATAATCGCCAAGTTCAACGGCGGCCCGGTGGGACTCAACACCATAGCCACTGCCGTCAGCGAAGATGCCGGCACTTTGGAGGAGGTGTATGAGCCATTCCTTATCAAGGAGGGCTTCTTGAAGCGCACGCCAAGGGGTCGTGAGGCGACGGAGTTGGCTTACAGGCACCTCGGAGTGACACCGGAGAGCAAAGACGCTCTTCTATTCTAACGGAGGCTCGGCAATGGCACTGACTCAGCGAGAGAGATGTGTTGCCTTCACGGGTCATCGCTCCTACAACGGCGAGCACAACGTGTCGTTGCGCCGAACAATCATCGAGCTATATAACGAGGGGTACGACACCTTCCTTTGCGGTATGGCCATAGGCTTTGATATGATAGCGGCGGAGGTGCTGCTCGACCTGCGCAAGATGTTGCCACACCTGCGCCTTATCTGCGTAATACCCTTCGAGGGGCAGCAGGAGAGCTTCTCGCCGGATAAGCGGGAGCGTTTCAACGCCATCGTGGCGCAAGCCGACAGCGTCATAACCCTGCAACCGAAGTACAGCGTCGGGGCCTATCACGGCAGAAACGACTACCTCGTCAGCAACGCCTCGGTCGTCGTGGCATACTTCACAGGCGAGAGTGGCGGCACGGCATATACGGTCAAGCGAGCGGTAAAAATGGGGCGACGGCTCATAAACTTGCACCTTAATCCGCAACAAATGTTCGATTTTCGCTGATTCTTGCCCGAAACAACAAAAAAAATAGTATCTTTGGGCGGTTTTTGAAATTTACACAAACTCAAATAAATTTTTCACATTATGAAAGAAGCAATTGCAATTCTCACAGGTGGCGGTCCTGCACCGGGTATGAATACCGTTGTAGGTAGCGTTGCCAAGACTTTCCTTGCAAAAGGTTATCGTGTAATCGGTCTGCACCACGGCTATTCGGGCCTGTTCAACCCTGCCCCACGCCACGAGGACCTCGATTTCTTCAAGGCTGACTTTATCTTCAATCAGGGTGGTTCGTACCTCACTATGAGCCGTTTCAAGCCTACCGACAAGGATTTTGAGGAGAATTTCAACCTCTCGTTCTTCACCGAGAATAATATCAAGTTGCTCGTGACCGTTGGTGGTGACGACACAGCTTCGACTGCAAACCGCATTGCGAAGTTCCTCGAAGCAAAGCAGTACCCTATCGCCAACATCCACGTTCCAAAGACTATCGACAACGACCTCCCATTGCCTGACGGAACGCCTACCTTCGGCTATCAGTCGGCTAAGGAGGGTGGTACCGTTATCGGTCGTGCCGTTTACAACGACGCTCGCACCTCGGCCAACTGGTTTGTAGTTGCTGCGATGGGTCGCTCGGCAGGTCACCTCGCATTCGGTATTGGCTCGGCTTGCCACTACCCTATGATTGTAATTCCGGAGATGTTCAACAAGACCGAGATTACTGTCGAGAAGATTGTAAACCTCGTAGTTTCGGCTATCATCAAGCGCAAGCTGATGGGCGTTGAGTACGGTGTTGCAATGATTTCGGAGGGTGTATTCCACTCGCTCTCTGACGAGGAGATTGCAAAGTCGGGTATTCACTTCTCGTATGACGACCACGGCCACCCAGAGTTGGGTAAGGTATCGAAGGCTCACATCTTCAACGAGATGCTCGAAAAGAAGGTTAAGGAGCTCGGCCTGAAAGTTAAGTCTCGTCCGGTAGAGATTGGCTACGAGGTACGTTGCCAGACCCCTATCGCTTACGACTTGGTTTATTGCTCGGAGTTGGGTATGGGCGTTTACAAGCTCTTCTCGGAGGGCAAGACCGGCTGTATGGTTTACATCAGCCAGGACGGCTTCGTATCGCCGCTCTACTTGAAGGATTTGCAGGACCCTACAACCGGCAAGATTCCGCCACGTTTGGTGAACATCGAGTCTGACAAGATTCAGCAGGTCATCAACAACATTATGAACTACATCACCGAGGAGGACTACGAGGCTGCAAAGCAGTACGTATCGAATCCGGAGGCTTACGACTTCCGCAAGATTCTCAACTGGTAGAATCTTTGAGGTCAATAGAAAAGGTGGTTGTTTTCGAGGGAAAACAACCACCTTTTTCTATATGGTACCCGGCCGTATAACTACACCTCATTCAAGCTAACAATACCATTCACGATGGCATAGATGGTCAGACCTGCGGGGGTATGTATTTGCAGTTTTGAGGAGATATTACGGCGGTGTGTCGTGACCGTATGCACCGAGAGGCAGAGGCTGTCGGCAATCTCCTTGTTGGTCATACCTTTCGTCACGCAGCGGATAATATCCTTCTCTCGTTCACTCAGCATCTCCATCTTGTCGCCATCGACAAGAATCTCATCGCTCGGCACATCGCCCTGCTCCGACCTCGCCTGCAACTCACGCTCCAACCGCTCCACCGCCGGCACAAGGATATCATCCTCGACAGCGCAGTGCGACATCAGGTCCTGCTCGCAGTTGATGATATCGAACAAGACGGAGTTTAGCAGGTGGTTATTCTTCTGTGGATAGTATCGTATAATGATACTCTTCAACTCGCTCAGACGCTCCTCGATATGGTTGTGCATCGAAACAAAGGTGGCGATGGTATAGTCGGAGGCAAGACGGCCTTGCAGCAGTTGCGCCACGTAGGAGAATACCGTAGCATCCTCATAGCCCATATGGCGGCGCACCTCGGTAACATACTCGTCGTAGAACTTCAAAATCAGCAGAGCCACCTCGTCGGTGCCGGAGCAATCTATCGCATCAATAAGTTTGCGACGTATGGCGGGAAGGTTGAACTCCAAGAAGTAGTCGTGGGCCTGACGCAGATAGTCGGTGAGCGACTGCAACGACACGTTGCGCACATCCCAGCCTCGCCGTGATATAAAGTTTGCCACCGAGAGGAAGGTGCCCACATCGACCCCTTGCTCCGCACATATCGTCTCCACGCTCTTATCCCCGAAGCCGAGCGGGATGCCAAAGCGGCTCATCACCATCAGCAGTGAACTATTATCCATTATCAGGTCACGCATCCTATCCGTTGCGCAATATGCTACCCTCTTACTCTGTGACTCATCCATCGTTTCCTATATTTATATACAAAGGTAATACTTTTTTCGGCACCTCACCACAAAAAGCCTCAAATCCTCAATAATAGGTATCTCCTACACTCTCAACATCCATACCTGTATACAGTGATATCGCACCCCGAATACTCACTCATAGGTATAAAAAAGCACCGACCTCGCAGGCCGGTGCTTCGAATGATTATCACGTAGGACTTACTCTGTGTAGAGCTCTACTGCAAGCGAGTGCTTGTCGTGAGTACAATAATCAGTGAACATATACTCCTTAGTCATAGTCTCTGCGGTCATAACGGTAGTAGTAAGGGAACCGTCCTCATTTGGACGAACCAAAGTGCCGGCAACCTTAATAGGTGTTGCTGCTGTACCAAGAGTCATCTGCTTACCATCTTTATCGTTTGTACGACCTACCAACATTGCTGCCCAAGTACCAGCAACCTCTGCCTTTACAGTACACTTGATGATACAGTTGTGACCCCAATCAAATACCTGAGAGGCAGATGCTCCACACATACCACCAATAGCAAGAACCTTAACCTTGGCAATCACATCACCATAGTTAGCACAGTTCTCCATATCATTGTTAGCAGCACCATAACCGGTCAAACCTCCAAAGGTAGAATCTGCACTATTGTTGTTAATAGTAAGGTGACCATAGTTGGTACAGCCAATCATGCTACCACCACCACCGTGGATAGAACCGATACGGCCCTTACCGGCACCAGAGATAGTCATATCACCCTTGTTTACACAGTTGCGAGTTACCGAAGTCGTTTTACCCTCTGCACCCGGCCAACCTACAATACCACCGGCGGTAGTATTAGATTTGGTACAATCGTTATGGTAAATAATATCACCCTCGTTAACGCAATCCTCGATATTTGCATCGCTCTGAGCAGAAGAGTAGAAGTCGCAACCAGCAATACCGCCTACGCAAGGGATGTGATTCTTTGCGCTTGTAGCCTTGCCATCAGCACTCTTAAATGCGATATCAAGAGCACCATAGTTCTTACAATTCTTAACTGTTCCCCAAGGAGCACCTACAATACCTGCGATACCATCACGACCGCCACCAGCAGAAGCCTTCTCAATAGCGGAGAATGCTGCTTTAAGAGCACCGTGGTTGTCACAAGTATTAATCTCTGCATTCTTTGCAACAGCAACAATACCACCCATTGCAGTATAGAGTTTCGAGATAGGCGACAAGATAGAGATAGCCTCACCCGGAGCAATTGCGCTCATAGTCAAAGCTCCCTTGTTCACACAATTAGAAATCATACCCTCCTGATAACCAGTCAAACCTGCTACCAAAACAGCTGCCAACTTATCGGAAGAGTTAGCAGTAATGGCAGCCTCATTGTTACACTCCGAAACAGAAGCCTTTGAATAAGCTGCAAGACCTCCGGCAACCAGAGCCTGTGTCATCGTAGCCTGACCGTCGAAGTTAAGCGTACCATAGTTATTACACTTCGAAACCTCTACATCATCAAGACGACCAAACACACCACCCATAAGGACTGGCCACTCATTCGACGCATCAGCCTCGCAATCAGTGAGAGTCACCGTAATCTTACCATAGTTGTTACAGTTAGAAGCAGTTACACCACCGTTGAGTTCACCAAACAAACCACCAACGTAGAGCAGAGAGTTCTCCAAAGCAACATTGAGGTTGATATTTGCATTGTTCACGCAATCAACTACAGGGACACTACACTCGCCTGCGATGAAACCATACTTACCACCGCTAACGGTTGATACCATCTGGCAAGATGCATCAATAATCACATTCTTAACACCTGCAACAGGAGCAGCCGGCTCAACAGCCTCACCACCCTCGACAGGAGCATCTACCTCAGGAGCAACAACCTTACCGAAGATAGGGCCGGCAGCAATCCAGTTTGTAATCTTGTGACCATTACCATTGAATACGCCTGCGAAAGTTCCGGTACCAGGCTGTACGGTAACACCTGCCAGGTCGATATCGCCACCAAGGATATACTCACCGGTCTCAGGGTTCAAGAAACGCTCATAACGACCCTGGTTTACAGCCTTAACGAAGTCTGCAAACTCCTGACCGGTTGTGATAACAGGAACCTTAACCTCCTCATAGAGATATTGTGGAAGAGTAGTAACCTCGCCGCCACGAACATCAACGCCCTCAGTAGCAGCTACAACAGTCTCTACAACTTCAAGATTGGTTACGATAGTGAGTTTCAGACCGCTTACGTACTTGCCGGCAGGCACTACGAGCGAGAACTGAGTCTCCTCTCCCGGAGCCAACTCAACCGTCTCACCCTCGGCAGGAGCAAGAGTTACAGTTGTTCTTGGGCTAACAGGAGTAACCGTATAATTTCTATAATTGATATGGTACTTACCGGCCAAAGATTCGCCATTCACAGCCTCAACGGTGATATTGTCAACAACCAAAGTCTCACCTGCGATAGTCTTGAACGGAAGAGTGATGATACCACAAAGGTTCTTCATCTCTACATCGGTAGTTGCAGAGTAACCAACCATCACGATGTTCTTACGGTCAAAGCCACCCTTAATGAGGGTCTGCTCGTCAGAGAAACGAACACTACCTGTCTTTGAGTAAAGGTCAGCAGGATAGAATACAGAGTAAGGATAAGCGACAGCGTCGAAATCGAAAGAAGCGGTCGAAGTGCCTACCGAAGCGGTAGCAACCTCGCTCGACAAAGCATTGTTACATACGATGCAGTCACCCTCTGCCCAAGTAACACCACTCTCTGCGATAGTTACGTTCAGGGTTGCAGGAGCCTTCTCGACTACCTTATAAGCAACCTGCTCCAAAACGGTTGGAGCAAGAGCCTCGACAGCAACCTCGCCCACGTTGAATACGTAGCTACGAGCCTCAGTATCGGTAACAACGAACTCAAAGCCCGAATATGTGCCAACAGGAAGCACGAAATTGAAATCAACTGCGCTCTCTGCGTTCAACTCAACAGGCTCCTCGCACACGAGGTCGATTACGGAAGTTGCATCGTTCACCTTATAAGTTGCCACAGCGTGACCGGTCTCCTTGTCAATCGATACAGAGATTGCATAAACACCGTTCAATGCCTCATTGCCAAGAGCGGTAACGGTAATCTGCTCGACAGCAACCGGATTCTCAGAAACCGAAGCAGCATCCAAAGTCAAAGGCAAAGTCATAATACCCTGAACGGTTGTCATCTCTACATCCGCAGTCAAGTTGTTCTTGTTACCCTCCTCAACAGGAAGAGCCTCAGCAGCACCACCTGCGAGAACTCGTACAGAGCGGTCGTAACCATCGGCTACATACTTCTGAACGTCACCAACAGTAACCTCGCTTGCACCTGTACGCAAAGCAGCAGGGCCCAGAACGAATATAGGGGAGGTCGAGTCAAGGTTTACAGCAACGAGCTGTGCAGTCTGCGCATTAGCAACCTCGGCGCCAAGAGCAGCAGCCTCAACACCATTAACGAGATAGACATCGCCCTCTGCCCAGGTAAGTCCCTCCGGCAAAGTTGCATTCACGGTAACAGTAACATCCTTCTTGCCGGTGTTAGGCTTCTTGTTGCCATCATCCACCGGGTCGTTGTTACAGCCCACGGCTAACATACTCAATGCCAAGCCGATAAAAAGTAGATTTTTTCTCATTGTTAATTTATTTTAGGTTAAAATGTATTATTTCCGATTTCAAAGTTAAAAATAAATTTTTAATTACAAAACCCTTTTACAACTTATTTTCATAAAATTTTCATTTTTCACGCAAGAGTGCACCTGTCGGAGTTGCAAAACAGCAACAAAAACTCCCGAAATCCTGCCGGAAATCGGGAGCAAATATGCAAAATATTTTACTCTGCCCTGCGGGGCTAAGTCGCTATATCTCTCGACGATACTGCCCCGGGGTCTTGCCCGTGACACGCTTGAAATACTGCCCCATAAACGACGGGTTGGCAAAGTTCAGGTCATACGAAATCTGCTGAATGCTCAAATCCGAATATTTCAGCAGGTTTTTGATTTCGAGCACCACGAACTCATCAATCCACTGATGCACCGACTTGCCGGAGAAGTTTCTTACCACACGGGAGAGGTGTTTCGGTGTAAGGTTCATCTTCTCGGCATAAAACTCCACGTTGCGCTCCGTGCGATAGTGCTCGCCCAGCAACTTCACAAGACGATTGAAGTAGTCCGAACTGCGATTGCGGAGGGCGATAGGCCTCTGTGCCGGCGTGCGTGTCACGACCACCTCGCCTATGCGGAAAATAATACCCGCTATCATATGGCGCAGAGCCAGCTCTCGATAGGTTCTGACGGCCGGCAACACATCCTCCGTATATTGATTATAGAGCGCATGGAACGACTCCCCGACGTGCTCCATTATACGGTCGGCCTCGCCCCTCTTCATATCAATCAGCACACAATTCTGCTGCAATGCCGAGAGCACCGGCATCATCACCCTCATATCGAGGTTCATCTCGCCGGCAAACTCCTGCGTTATACCCATAATATACAGTTCGCAATCCTCGCAACTCTTGAATTGCAGCATTGCGGAGGAGGCTATAAAAAGCGAATTTTCGGTCAGCGTATATTCTGTCATATGCGCCGAGAAGGTAACCGAGCCCTTTGCGCACAATATGGCAACAAACGAGTTAATTCTCGCAGGGTATTTCATCTCATTATCAATAAGTTTGCCTAACGACAAGATATGAGCCACCACCGCACCTCGACACTCTACATACTCCAACTCCTTACGACGATTCAGTCCCTCGATTTTGTAAGGAAATAACTCTCTATTACCCATAATTGACTATTTTTTGATATTTTTCTGCAAATATAATGTAGGTTTTAAGACATTACCAAAGCTTTTTGACAAAATGCGCTTTTTCAGACATCAATGACATCTTTACGCAAGCACAGAAAACTAATTCTCTCTTTTACTTTTTAATGATATTCGGAAATAATAACTATCTTTGCACGTTAAATATTGTATTAGCAACCAAAAAAAAAGATTTTATATGCGTAAAATTTTATTTGCAATCTTTGCGCTTGTGTCGTTTACGGCGATGGCGCAGGAGCAAAGCGTAACGTGGAGCACCTCAGTAAAGGGTGGTGAGAACGGCCGCTACACGCTTGTAGTCAAGGCCGACATCGCCGACGGATGGCACATCTACGACGACACATTCCTCTTCAACCCCACCACGCTGACATTCTCGGCGGGCGAGGGCGTTGAGCTTATCAGTGGCGTGCGTGCTCTGTCAAAGGCTCACAAGGTATCGGACCCTGACCTGGGCGACTACGGAGAGTATGAGAAGGAGGCGCTCTTTGAGCAGGAGGCTCTGCTGAAAGGCGACAGCGGCGTCGTGAATCTCACTATCGCATATCAGGCCTGCACGGGTGGTGCCTGCACCTCACCGGAGGAGGTTGAGTTCTCGTTCCATCTGGGCAGCGACAAGGCCGCAGCCGCAGAGGAGGCATCAAACAGCAGCAAAACTACCATCGCAGAGAAGGCATCAAACAGCGGCGAAACTACCGCCGCAGAGGAGGCATCAAACAGCGGCGAGATTGCCACCACAGAGGAGTCTTCGGACAGCAGCTCTATCTGGGGCCTTATCATTGAGGCTATCCTGTGGGGTCTTGCAGCGATTGTGACTCCGTGCGTATTCCCTATGGTACCGATGACCGTATCGTTCTTTATGAAGAGCAGCACAACAGCGGCGAAGGGTCGTCTGAACGCCTCGCTATATGGCATGTTCATCGTACTGCTCTACACGTTGCCTATTGCAGCAATCATCCTGATTACCCGCATCCTCGGTGGCGACTCGGTGACTGCCGACATCTTCAACTGGCTGGCTACACACTGGGTACCAAACCTCATATTCTTTGCGGTATTTGTGGTCTTTGCGGCATCATTCTTTGGAGCCTTTGAGATTACACTGCCAAGCTGGCTTGTGAATAAGAGCGACGAGAAGTCGGACAAGGGCGGCATTGCCGGCATCTTCTTTATGGCACTGACGCTCGTGCTCGTATCATTCTCCTGCACCGGCCCTATCGTCGGCTCGGTACTCGTAAAATCGACCTCGGGAGAGTTTTGGAGCCCTATTCTCACAATGCTCGCATTCTCCACGACATTCGCACTGCCGTTTACCCTCTTCGCCTTCTTCCCTTCGATGCTCAAAAAGTTGCCAAAGAGCGGAGGCTGGCTCAACTCGGTAAAGGTTGTACTCGGATTTGTGGAGGTTGCCCTCGGATTCAAGTTCCTCAGCGTGGCCGACCAGGTATATCACTGGGGATTGCTCGACCGTGAGGTCTATCTCGCCATCTGGATTGTCGTATTCTCGCTACTGGGACTCTACCTGCTGGGCAAGATTCGCTTTGCTCACGACGACGAGGTAACACACATCGGCGTTGGTCGTCTTGCCCTCGCCATTGCGGTATTCTCATTCGTCGTGTATCTCATTCCGGGAATGTGGGGCGCTCCGCTGAGCAAGCTCTCCGGCTACCTGCCGCCACTCTCGTCGCAGGACTTTGTCCTGGGTGCAAACACCTCGTCTGCTGCTGCCGACAACACAACGACAACCACCGCCCGCAAGTATAGCGATGCGCTGCACCTGCCTCACGGCCTTGAAGGCTTCTTCGACCTCGCCGAGGCGGAGGCGTATGCAAAGCAGGTAAACAAGCCTATCTTCATCGACTTCACGGGTCACGGATGCGTGAACTGCCGTGAGATGGAGTCTCGTGTATGGTCGGATGCCACCGTGCAGCAGATTCTGCGTGACGAGTATATCATCTGCGCCCTCTACACCGACGACAGATTGTCGGTACCACAGAGCGAGTGGATTGAGACCGAGGCGGGCAAGACGCTCAAATCGCTGGGTCAAATCAACAGCCACTACCAGCTCAAACGCTTTGGCGCAAACGCACAGCCATACTATGTCCTTCAAGGTCAGGATGGCAATGTGCTCGTCAAGCCTCGCAGTTACGACCTCGACGTTCCGGGCTTCATAGAGTTCCTGCGCAGTGGCGTAGAGGCGTACAAGAAGCAGTAGTCGAACAGACGTATATAGATTAAGTTGAGGGTGCCCTTTCCAAAGGACACCCTCAATCTTTTAAGAGGTCGGGACCGACTACATCCCCAACAACCCCTGCACCCAATCCACTCCACGCTTGATATGTCGAAAGACTTCGTATATTATATCGAAGCGTTCTCTTGCCTGCACGAGTGACGGACGCAGTGCATACAGATAGACCACAACGGCCATCATCGCCATAAAGAGAGCCACGAGCAGGCACGGCACCACAAACGAATCAAAGATTATGGCAAGCCACTCTATCAGGGCGACAACCACGAGCACAATCGACAAGAGTGTGGCGATTACCGTTATCACAAGCGGCGCAAACAGAGGTCGAGAGTTGTGGTTCATCCGCTATGCGTTATTCGATGGTGACACGTCGTGGTTGTGCGTCATCTCGTTGCACTTGCAACGCACACGTTCCAGTTCGCCATTGACAAAGTCACGAATGGCATCTCGCATTTCGGGTCCCGACTTTGGGGTAAGGAGCACAGTAAGTGCTGCGCCAACGACCGCTCCGCTGAGCATAGACAGAAGGCATAATCCGGTGTTTTTCATACTCACTACATTTTAAGGTTACACCCAACCTCGTACAAATGCCGAGCCAAACAGAGAGATTAAAACGGTAGATTCTTAACGCTTGCGCAGCGTTTTATAGGAGAGTATGTGCCACGTGATTGCCGTTGCAAGCAGACCAAGCCCCAGCTGCGCCCACCACCACTGCTCAACCACCGCCACGATGCAGTAGCCTATGGTGAGCCAGACGAGCGACACGGAATAGACCTTCACTCGCAGAGGTATGGCACGATGTTGGTGAAAGTTGCGTATATACTCACCCAGCACCGGATGGTTTATAAGCCACTGATAGAGGCGTGGCGAGGCCTTCAACCAGACTGCGGCCGAGAGCAACAGAAATGGCGTTGTAGGGAGCAGTGGCAGGAAGATTCCGACCACGCCGAGCACCAACGAGACGACACCTATTATGGCTAAAAACAAATTCATTGCACAAAGGTAAACATTTTCCGCAAAGATTTATTATCTTTGCCGAGGATAATAAAGAAAATCGTATCTATTTGAGTGACAGAAGTCAATAAAGAGGTCATAAGTTGTTGGTAACGATTTGGCAACATTACCACTGCACCGATACGCTGTGCTTTGCTTATATCAAACAACTCTCTTTGCGCAAAGGTAAATGGTATTTTGCAAATAACCAAAAGATAGAACTGAAAACAATATGAGGTAACGAAGATTAAAATCGTTACCTCATATTGTTTATAGGTCTTTTAAGCGTTTTGCCAAGTTTAACATATCCCGTTCAATAAT
>JAFULF010000026.1 GCA_017483225.1 Alistipes sp. | reverse complement strand
TACAAAATATATTTAAAATTGAGTTCATATACCCACAAAAAAAACTGTCGAAATAATCTCTCGACAGTCTGTTTAGGTCTCATTTTTGACCATTAAACAATTTTACCCCCTTTCGCAGGTCTCTTTTTGACCATTAAGCCAAATTATGAAATCTTGATTTCAAGATTTCAATAATTTCAATAATTTCACGATTTCACGTGCGTGAAATTATGAAATTTTTGAAATCGTGTAATCGCCACAACAGCAAAGAGGGCTGTCGCTTCGTTGAAGCGGACAGCCCTCATACATTGGTGCAGCCCTATTCGAGCGCCCCTCGCAGACTACTTTCTGTACTGCATCACCTTGCGAGCCTCCTTCGCCAGACGGTCGTCCACACGATAGAGCTTCTCAATCTGCAACGGCTCGATAACCTCGGCGAACACCAGCAGATATTTCTGCTTTACGGAGGTGGTGTTGAGCTGGTTGTACAGACGTGCCGAAACGACCTTCAAGGCATTCTCGTTGGTCAAATCCTCCTTCTTCACACGAGCCGACTTGTTGTCGCAAACACGTGAGATGGTCTTGCGATACTCACGATATACAGGCTCAAAAGCGGCTGCCTGCTCGTCGCTAAGGCCCAGCTCGCCCTTAATCATCTGCAAGCGCACCTGCATCAACTCCTCGGCCTTCGCCTTTGCCACAGCCTTGTCGTCGCCCTGCGGAGCCTGTGCATAGAGGTCTGAGGTCAGCATCACTGCAATCACTGCCAAGGCAGTCAAAAACATCTTTTTCATAGGTTTATAGGTTTTAATTTAACAAAAGGTTTATGTCATCATAATCGTAGTACTCCACAGCATCCGTACACTCCTCGTAGAGCACCTCCGTCGGCATCTGCTCCAAGCAGGCCACGTAATCGGTCATCAGCCCGCCCTTCACATTCGGGATAACGCCAAGGGCAACCACCACCATAAACGCAACGACGGCGAAGGCTGCGGCAAAGGCCCAACGAGGTATCACGGCCCGTCGTGGCTCCGTAGCCCGGCGTGCGGACTCCGACGACTCGGCACGGGCGACCGCTGCTCGGCAACGCATCTTCACCCCCTCAATGCCCCCTTCGGGCAGACTATACGGCATCTTCTTCATATCAATCTTAACTTTAACTAATCCTATTCATCTATCTCTATCACAGACACTCGCTCACGCACCTTACGCACGGCGTAGTGGTAGTTGGTTTTCAGCGTCGAGAGGCTGTCTCCCGTGATGGCGGCAATACGCTCGAAGGGCAACTCGTCGTAGTAGCGCATATTGAACACAAGCCTCTGTTTGAGGGGCAGTGAGAGCACCGCCCGTTGCAGCCGCACCTGAATCTCGTCGGCATCAGGAGCAAGCTCCTGCTCATACGTCGCCAGCAACTCTCCACGCAGGGAGTCCAACGGGAGGAGCGACCACCTTCTGCGTCGCTTCAACGCCTTGATTGCGGAGGTTGTCGCCACCTTGTAGAGCCACGCTATCAATGAACCCTCGCTACTGCCACGAAACTCTCTCACGGAGATATAGGCCGTCACAAACGCCTCTTGCAGAGCATCTTCCGCATCCTCGTGCGAAACCACGATGCGCCTGATATGCCAATAGAGCCTCTCACCGTAGCGCTCGACCAACTCGTCGAAAGCACCCGACAGCCCCTCCTCGCTTCGGAGGAGGTCAGGCAGCGAAGGCTGCTCCGTGGTCTGTTTTGACATCTTTTGCATCTGTTTTCACTTACATAGATACCCATTTCGGGCAAAGGTTAAAAACGAAGAGCAGATTTTTTCGTTTTTTTTCGGCTAACGCATCAAGCCCTTGGGCGAGAGCAGGGTAGGGATGACGGCATAATCACGGTGGCGCACCCACACGGGGAGCAGATTGACACGGCAATAGCACTCGCTTTCACAAGGAGCGGCACCCTCGGCACCCTCGGCACCCTTCTCGGCAGTTTCCGCCTTGACCTCGGCACCCTCGGCGTTGCGGCGAATCGTGCACTCCACCTCCGCCATAAGCCCCTCGTCGGTGCCCTCCATACGTTGGTTGGAGACGAAGTTGCCCAGCGAGTAGAGGGTCACGCTACGCCCGTCACACTCAACACCTTGCACCGTATGAGGGTGTGTGCCGACAACGATGTCCACCCCCTCGGCACGCAGCCACTCCGCTATCCTGCGCTGCTCCCTGCTTGCCACCTTGGCATACTCAACGCCCCAATGGAGGCAGACCACCTGCACATCCGTCGCAGCACACTCCGCAAGGTCGGAGGCGATAAGCCCCCTGTCGAGCATATTGACCCCGACACCCTCGGGCAAAGGTATGCCGTTGGTGCTGAACGTATAGTTTAGGATAGCAATGCTAACGCCTTGACAATCAACAATAAGCGGAGAACAATGCAAAGCCTCGCCACTTGTCCCCGTATGCATCAGCCCGTAGTAGTCGAGCTCCCGCAGTGTCGATTGCACCCCCTCGGCTCCGCAGTCGAGCGAGTGGTTGTTTGCCGTGAGCACCACATCCACACCCGCATCACGCATCGCAGCGGCGAGTGAGGCAGGGGTACGAAAGCGTGGGTAGCCGCTATACGGAGGCTCCGCAGCGAGGGTTGTTTCGAGGTTCGCAACGGCCAAATCCGCCCTCTCTATCAACGGTTTAACGTAGCGAAAGACGGGCGAGAAGTCGTAGCTGCCATCGCTGCGCCTTGCGCTCTCCACCTGCGGCATATGGCCCATAATGTCGCCCATAAAGAGCAGGCGCACACGGCTCTCCTGCTCGACACACGCCTTTCCGTTGCACGCCGCAACACCTCGCTCCGACGAGGCATCAGGCACCGCACACGTCAAGGGGCACAGGAGCGACACGCAGCAGCAGAGAAGCAGATATACGACAGCGAAGATTCTCATTTACAAATGGTTACGATTTCTTGCATCCACATCCGTTGCCCTTGTCACGCTTTGGGAACCAGCCACGCTCGACCCTCCTACGCTGCTCGAAGAGCTCGCCGATACTCCAAAACGAGGAGGCTCCGACGACCGCCAGCAGGGTAGAGATAAGCACACTGCTGACCAGCAACGAGGCGATGATTGCAAATAGCCCGGCAAAGAGGAATACCCACCAGCAACGCACGCCGAAGTAGTACTCGGCCTTGATGACAATAGGGTGGAAGATACCTATTATTATAAATGTAGCAACACCTATTACTACGCCCGTGAAGTGTAAATCCATACGCAAATATCTATTTGAAAGAGACAAATATACAAAAAAAAGTTCAAATCACACAATATAGGCCCCCAAAGGCTTGGCATACTCCTTGCACAAACCCAAAGCGTTAAACCTTAACACGTTTCGAGTATGAAAAAACTTTTACTTCTTTTGGCAGCCGTCTCGGCAACGCTTTCCGTGTCGGCTCAACGTCACATCTCACGACACCGCCACGCCGACAAGCCGACGGTCTATATCATCTCCGTCAAGGAGAGCGACACGATATGGAGCAACAACCCTGCGCTGGCGGCGCAACACTCTGCTATGATGCGCAATGAGGCGGCACAGGCAGCAACGGCCGACCACCTCTCGGCGCAACGCTCAGGCTTCCAGCAGACCGCCACACCGAGCGTCATCTTCGCCAATGCCCGCAACTCCTTCTCGTTTGCCATTGGTGGCTACGTGAACCTGCGCACGGCGTACAGCTGGAACAACGTGGTGGATGATATCGATATGGTGCCATACCAAATCCCCATCCCGTCGGCATTCGACACCAAGCAGCAGATACGTATGGATGCCACGACCTCACGCCTCTTCCTGCGAGGCATAGCCAACACCCGCCATCTGGGCAAGGTCGAGATATACTTCGACGCCGACTTCCGAGGAGGCACGCAGGGCAGCTACACGCCTCGTCTGCGCTCCGGCTACGTATCATTCAAGGGGCTGACCATAGGTCGTGACGTGACGACATTCTGCGACCTCGACGCAGCGCCTACGACCATCGACTTCCAAGGCCCTAACGCCTATAACTTCCGCTTTGCCACACAGATACGCTACGAGATATCGTTCCTCAAACGCATAATGAAGGCGGGCGTATCGTTGGAGATGCCTAACCCGTCGGGCACCTATGGCGAGCACTTCGCACCTGTGCCGCAGCGTGTTCCCGACATCCCGCTCTACCTGCAAGCATCGTGGGGCAAACATCGCCAGAGCCACATCCGTGCATCGGCCGTACTGCGCAACTCGTTCCTCTATAACGTCACCGGCGACTACACCGAGCACCTGTTCGGATGGGGTGTGCAGGCGAGTGGTAAGATATGCATAACACGTATGCTCGACATCTACTTCAATGGTGTATATGGCAAGGGCATAACTCCTTACATTCAAGACCTTACGGGCAGTGGACTCGACTTTGCACCAAACCCTGCCGACCCGACCCGCATACAGCAGACACCGATGTACGGATGGCAGGCGGCCGCACAACTCAACATCCTGCCAAACCTCTCCGTATCAGGCGGTTACTCTGCCGTCACCGTCGAGAAGAAGAACGGCTACTACTCGCCGGAGGAGTACCGCCGAGGCCAATACGTATTCGGCAACGTCTTCTACCACCTGACACGCCGTTTCACGCTCGCCGCCGAGTATCTGTGGGCCACCCGCAAGAATATGGACGGCAACAGCAGCGATGCCAACCGTGTCAATATTATGATGCAGTATAACTTTTAGCGACAGGGAGGGTGACTAAAACGAATTTTTAGCCACCCTCACTTTAAGTATGAAACGTATCCTACTGACAATCATCCTCGTATGCTTTGCGACGGCTTCACCGCAACTCGCTATGGCACAGCCTGCCACAGCCTCGCAGTCCGTAGCAACCTCGGCGACCGACACACAGACAGTCGGAGCATCGATCACAGCCCCGCAGCAGCTGCTCACCTTCGAGGAGGCTGTTGCGCTGATGCTCCACGACAACCCTGCGATTGCGGCGTTGGAGAGTGAGCGCAAGGCTGCCGAGCGGACTACGCAGGCGACTATCGGGCTCTTCCTGCCACAGATACGCCTGCGGGGTGCCTACATACACGCCAACCGAGATATCGCCCTCTCGCTCAACAACGACCTGACGGCGATGCTCGGGCTCAACCTCTCCTACACGCTGCAACCCCGCACCTTCGGGGCGCTGGGCGGAGATGTCGTGATGCCCATATTTACGGGAGGCAGGATTATCGCAGCCCGAAGAGCCGCCAAGGCCCGCAAGCAGAGCACAGAGGCGACTATCTCGCAGAGCACCAATGCGTTATACACCGAACTCACAACCCGATACTTCGGCTATGCGCTATCGCTCTACGTCGTGAAGGTGAGGGAGCAGGTCACCGCCACCGTGGCTCGGCACCTTGCCGACCTGCGTCAGGCGATGCAGTACGGGGCAGCGACACGTACCGCCCTGCTCTACGCCGAGTACCGACTTGCGGAGGCAGAACGTGAGCAGGCGAGTGCCGAGCTGCAACTCCAAACCGCCCTTACGGCCTTACGGACAACCCTCGGTAGCGGAAACGCCGCCCTGCAAGCGCACCCCGAAGGCGGGAAGAGCACTTGTCAAGTACCTCTCGGAGGCGGGGAGAACACCCTCGAAGGCGATGCGTGCGACCCCCGACAAAGCAGCGAGCAGGCCGAGAGGCAGATACTCCCTGCGACAGCGATGTTTGTCATCGACGAGCTGCCCCCGTTGGAGCACCTGCTCTCCCTCGCCGAGAGCCAAAACCCTATATTACAGAGCATTGAGGGCGAGCGTGCGCTTGCCGGAGCCAACATACTGGCACATCGGGCGGAGTTCTTCCCCGAGATTGTGGGGATGGGGGCCGTGACCCTCTGCGACCACAACCTCACACCCGTCCTGCCTCGTGCGGCGGTGGGCGTAGGGGTCAGCTTCACCCTCTTTAACGGAGCGAGGCGTGAGCTGTCCTACTCCGCCTCACAGCACACATTGCGCCGAGTGGAGAGCCTCCAACAGCGGGCATCTGCCGACATCCAAACCCTTGTGCGACAGCTATATAACCAACTATGTTCGTATCGGATGGAGTGCCAATCGCTGGCCGAGGGTGTCGCCTCCGCAGAGGCATACCTGCACTCCATACGCATAGCCCTGCGTGAGGGTGTTGCCACCACCGCAGAGCTCCTCGATGCCGAGGTCGAGGTGGCCCGAATGCGCATCGAGAGGGTCGAGGCGGCCTACAACTTCGACACCACGCTGGCCCGCCTGTTAGAGGCGGTGGGCGAGAGCGACACCCTGCCACAACTCATACACTCAACATCCTCACACTCCATAACTTACGACACACCACCTTATGAAACACATTAACTTGACCGCAACCCTCATAGTCACCCTGCTACTCTGTCTGCTCCTCCTCTTCATCGGGGAGCGTATGCGCCAACGTGAGCCTCTGCTGCTGCAAGGTATCGCCGAGTGCCGCACCTTCAAGGCGGCATCGAAGATACCGGGCCGCATCGAGCGCCTCTACGTCAGCGAGGGCGACCGAGTGGAGGCGGGGGAGTTGCTGTACCTGCTCTCCACTCCCGAGCTTTCGGCGAAGCTGTCGCAGGCACAGGCCCTGCAAAGCATAGCCAAGGCTCTGGATGCCAAGGTTATGCAGGGTGCACGAGCCGAGCAGATAGAGGCGACACTGAACCTCTGGCAGGAGGCGCAGGCGGGCAAGGAGCTTGCGACGAAGAGTTACGAGCGTGCGCAGAACCTCTACCGTGAGGGGGTCATTACGGCCCAGAAGTTAGACGAGGCGCAAGCCTCCTACAACGCTATGCGGGCCGCCGAGAGTGCCGCCAGAGCGCAGTACAACCTCGTTTTGGAGGGTGCCGAGCAGCAGGACAAGGAGGCTGCGGCGGCGCAGGTACGTGAGGCCGAGGGCGGAGTGGCGGAGGTGGAGGCCTACCTGCACGATGCCCTCGTATATACTCCCACCTCGGGCGAGGTTTCGACCATAGCCTACGAGGAGGGTGAGGTGGTCGGCAGCGGCTACCCCGTAGTGACGATTCTCGACCTGAGCAAGGTGTGGGTGCTCTTCAACATCAGGGAGGAGCTCCTGCCTCGGTTTCGCCTTGGCGACACCCTCACGGCGTGGGTACCTGCCCTTGGCAGGCACCTTGCTCTGACCATCGGCGAGATATCTCCGGAGGCGCAGTTTGCCACGTGGAGCGCCACAAGCACACGAGGCGAGTTCGACCTGCGCACCTTCGCCGTGAAGATGTACCCGACCGAGGCGGAGAGTGCCGACACGGGCACAAACAGCGCAGGTTTACGCCCCGGAATGAGTGCCATAATCAAAGAGCCAAAGCCGTGACAGACAACAAGATAAGAGATAGGGCGGAGCATCATCTGCCCCTCCGTGCCCGTACCCGTGCCCTTGCCCTGCGCCTACACTCCGCCGCTGTCGCCCTCATAGCGACCTTTCGACGGGAGGTACGGCGTGCGATGGCGGAGCCCACATACCTCGCCTCGCTGACCATCCTGCCCCTGCTCGCCACAGCCTTCTTCGCCCTCTACTTCGGCGGAGAGGTGGGCGAGAAGCTCCTCGGAGAGGGCGAGGGGAGGTGGCAGGCCGAGGGTGCCATCCGCCCACTCCCCGTGGCACTCATCGACAAGGACAACACCTCCCTATCACGCACGCTGCACTCGATGCTCTCCGCCACGCCGGCCATACGCATCGCCCTCGCCACCAACACCTTCGAAGAGGGAAGACGGTCGCTCCTGCGAGGCGACTGCTACGCCATAGCGTTGATACCCAAGGGGTTTGAGCAGGCGTGCCTAACCTTCGGCACCACCCACATCCTGCTCTACAACTCGGGGTGCAACCTCACCGCCAACGGCTTTATTGCCAAGGCGATACAGACCACCGCCGAGAGCCTCTCGGTCGGAGTACGCACACAGAGCCTTCAAGCGCAGGGCCTCCCCGCCACGCAGGCGATGGCGGAGGCAATGCCGCTCCGCTTCGACCTCCACCCGCTCTTCAACCCACGCCTTGACTACGGCTGGTATCTGGCACCCTGCTTTATGGCTATGATGCTCATTATCTTCACGATAGCCTCCACAACCACAGCCCTCGGCTCCGAACTGCGGTACGGCACGGCAGGGGAGTGGCTCGACACGGCAGGAGGCTCGTTCCCGATTGCCCTGACCGGCAAACTGCTCCTCGTGACGCTCTCGATGACGGTTGCGGCACTCGTTATGGCCGTAGCACTGCGCCTATGGCTCGGCCTCCCCATCCGTGGCAGTGCCGCTATGCTCGCATCGGCGACCCTGCTACTCATCGTGTGCTACGAGGGCATCAGCCTCCTCTTCATTGCGCTGACAGCCTCTATGCGTCTGGCGTTCTCGCTCGGCGGAGGATACTCAGTGCTCGCCTTCACATTCTCGGGCATAACCCTCCCCGTAATGGCTATGGCGAGGCCGTTACAGTGGCTCTCACAGCTGTTTCCATACACCCACTACACCAACATCCTCATCGACACCACCCTGCGTGGTGCCCCCACATACCTCGCCCTCGACGATGCGGCACGGATGATGCTGTTCTGGATTCCGCCCCTGCTCCTGATGCCCCGACTGGAACGTATATGCCGTGACAGCCGATATTGGGGCAGACTTTAAGTAACCGACCGCAAACCACTGATTATCAATATGAAGTCCATCGCACGCCTGCTGCACGAAATAGCAACCGTTATGCGCCGACACTACCGTCTCATCCTCTGCGACGAGGGGGCTGCGTTGGTCATCATCGGTGCCGTATTCATCTACTCGACACTCTACGGGGCGGGCTACTATCGGGAGGTCGCCGAGCAGATACCCGTAGCGGTCATCGACCATAGCCGCACCGCCGAGAGCCGTCGCCTCATAGAGCACCTCCACGCCACGCCGCAGCTCGACCCACGCTACCTTGCGGCCGACATCAAGGAGGCACAAAGGTTTATGTACGAGCGACTTATCCACGGCGCAATCTACATACCGTCGGAGTACGCCACCCACATACAACGGGGTGAGCAGGCGACGCTCGGCATCTACTGCGATGCGAGTTACTTCCTGCTCTACCGCCAGACATTCAAGGGTTTTGTCGAGGCAATAAACGCCACCTCGGCAGAGATTTGCGCCGAGCAGAGGGGTAGTACCACCAACGAAAGCACCCTCCAAAACAGCCCGAAACAGACCCTGCACAGCACGGGAAGCAGTGCCATCCTCCGCACGCCACAGATACACTACACCGACCACAACCTCTTCAACCCGAGCCTCGGCTACGGCTCCTTCGTGATGCCTGCCATCCTGCTCCTGATACTCCAACAGACCGCCCTTATAGGCATCGGGCTGGTGGCCGGAACACGCCGTGAGGGGCTCCAAAGCAGGCTCCTCGACCGCCTCGATGCAGACGTGGTCACATACACACCCTCGCCACTTGCCGAGGTCGTGGGGCAGTGGCTGACCTACCTCTGCATCTACGCCGTAACCTCCACCGCCATCCTTGCGCCGCTGTACGTCGTGATGGGCTACCCGATGCGAGGCTCACTGCTCGCCTGCGCCACCATCATCGGCCTCTACCTCACGGCCGTAATTCTGCTTGCCATCTCGCTCTCCGCCCTCTTTCGTCGGCGTGAGGAGCCATTCGTCTGGCTGCTGTGGCTCTCCATACCGGCACTGCTTATGAGTGGGGCATCGCTACCCGCCGAGGCCTTCCCGCCCGTGCTGCACCTCCTCGGGCAACTCCTCCCGAGCAGCTCCGCCATCACGGCGTGGATTCGTGTCGAGAGTATGGGCGCTACCCTCGGCGATATCGCCCCGCAACTGCTCCGCCTCGCTGCGCTCATCGTTCTGTACGGCACCTGCGCATACCTCACACGCAGGCCCCGCCACCAACAATAACACCGCAAGCACCTCGGGGCTATCAAATTCAAACTTTTTCACTATCTTTGTCGCTATGATACAGATAGTGATGTTTTTGGTGGCACTGCTTACCGTAGTGCTTGACATAAGGACCTACAAGCGGCTATGTGACAGCGGGGTAGGCCACGTATGGCGATACTCGTTTCTGGGATTTATCGTGATTGCCAACCTGCTGCTATGGGCAGGGCCGGCGTTGATGTTCTCGCCGTGGGCGATGACGGCACAGCAACCCTTGATGAGGCTCACGAGCCTCTCGCTGACGCTATATATACTGCTCACGCTGCCTCGTCTGCTCCTCTACGCACTGCTGCTTACAACACGTCGCAGGGGTGCACGATGGCTCGCAGGGGCGCTCTCCGCAGCACTTCTCGCCGTGCTCGTATATGGTGTCACTGTGACCCGCACCGACTACCGCATCAAGCCCGTGGTGCTCCACTTCGACAACCTCCCAAAGAGTTTCGACGGCTACCGTATAGCCTTCATCTCCGACATACACATAGGCTCTATGTGCAACGCAGAGAAGGAGTTAGAACAACTATCGCACGTAGTGGAGAGCACCCGTGCCGACCTGCTCGCCTTTGGTGGCGACCTTGTGAACCTCTCCTGCGAAGAGCTCTCGCCGGCCATCGTCGAGCGGCTGTCACGTCTGCGAGGTCGTGACGGCACGGTGGCCATCCTCGGCAACCACGACACGGGAACGTACATCTTCGACACCCTCTCGACACCCCGCCACGCAAACATCGAGCGGGTATGCGAGGGGATGCGTCGGGCAGGGTGGCGCACTCTGCGTGACAGCACGGAGTATCTGCGACGAGGGTGCGACTCTATCGCCATCACGGGCATAGACTACACCGAGGAGCTGCTCCTCTACAAACACTCCTTCGACACACCGCAAGGATTTGACCCTGCACCCATATTCGAGGGCGTTGAGCCGTCGCTCTTCAACATCACACTCTCGCACCTCCCGCAGTTGTGGCATCCACTCTGCGAGGGCGGTTTCAGTGACCTGACACTGTCGGGACACGTTCACGCCACGCAGATAAAGGCCGAATGTGGCAAGATACGGCTCTCGCCGGCAATGCTGATGTATCGAGAGTGGAGCGGCCTCTACTCCGCACCCCAAGGCTCCCTATACATCACCGACGGCATAGGCTACGTAGGCTTCTACGGCCGCTTTGGAGCCAATCCCGAGGTGACGCTCATAGAGTTGCGCTGCAAGTAGAACGGGAGATATTCAGCCTCTCAACCTTTCGGTCATTCAGCCTCTCAACCTTTCGGTCATTCAGCCTCTCAGCCTTTCGGTCTTTCGGTCTTTCAGCCTCTCAGCCCCAAGACGGACACAACAAAAGGGACTGTCGGCAATCCGCCTGACAGTCCCCACAAATATCACTAAACTTAAATATGCTTATCGCCCCATAGGCGGACCCATTCTTACACCCGTATTGCTGCTGCTCATACCGACAGAGCTCTTGCTCTCCTTGTAGTCGTAGTCGGTCATCTGCTTCGAGCCTCGCTTGCCGAAGTGGCGCAGATTATAGACAAACTGCACGCTGAAATAACGGCCTATGACGCTATTGGTCACGTTCTGCGTATATCCGGAACCTGTCGAGCGCACAAACGCCGTATTTTGGTTGGCTACGTCATTAACACCAATCTGCACCTCGCCACGCTGATTGCGGAAGAGCTTCTTGCCGAGGTAGAGGTTGCAGAGGATATAATCCTCGTTATACTTGTTCGTGAAGCCGAGATACTGCACGTAGGAGCAGGATGCCGTGAAGGTAAAGCCCTTCCAGAACTCCCATTTGAGGGTACCCGTTGCCGAGTGGTTGAAGTAGTTGTTCTTGGTGAACTTACCCGCCTCGTTCTTGCCTGCCGCCGTATTCCACGCCTGATTGTAGGTTCCGTCCCAAGAGAGGGTAAAGTCGAGCTTCTCCGAGATATTGCTACCGATGGTCACCGAGGCATCGTAGCCGATATTCTTGGCGAGGTTGGTCGTATAGACGTGGTTTACCATATCATCCAACGAGCCATAGACTGCCGATGGCGTGATGCTGTAAACGACACCCGTGCGCAGGTTCAGGTTACACTTCATAAACGAGAGAGGCACTCCGAGGCTGACGTGTGTACGCAGGCTCCAATAGCCATCCATATTCTCGTAGGAGGTGATGCGCTGTGGGCGGTAGTATTCGCCCTGCGAGTTCTGCGGGATGCGCAGCTCGCCAAACTGCGACAGCTCAAAGCCCTTCGGCGTGTAGAGCGTAGAGCCGCTGATATAGTTGTGCTGTGTCTGCACCGAGCCCATCCACATAAAGGTACATCCCTTTTCGAGGTTGGAGTGCACGTAGTGGAAGTTCCAGCGGTGTGCAAACGACGGAATCAGCTTCGAGTTACCGACGCTCAGGTACTGCGGCGAGGAGACGTCGAAGATGTTCTGCAACTGCGTGATGGATGGAGCATCGGTATTCGAGCGCAGGAAGATACGTATCGAGTTCTCCTGATTTATCTGGAAGTTGAGCATACCGAAGTAGGTCACATTGTTGAACGAGCGGTGAATCTCGTCACTCTGTGCGCCATTGATTACGCCATCGAGCTGTGAACGCTGGTAATAGACGTTGGCCACAAACGTATTCTTATTCTTCGAGTAGCGGAATCCGGGGCCTACACGGTGTGTCCAATAGCCGCTACGGCTCTTGGAGGTCATCTCCACGTTAGGCGTTTCGATGATACCCTCGCTGCCAAATGGCTTGTCCATATAGAATGCCTGCTCGTCCTTGTTCTCATCCTCATACGAGAAGCGATACTGCACGCTGAGCTGCGACGACTGCGACAGAGGCTCGTTATAGACCACGCTACCACGCACGCCATACTCATACGTAGGGGCCATAATACGCTGATAAATAGGAGAGTATAGCGCAGGATTCTGCTTCATAGCCTCCGTCCAGTTAGCCCCCTCGCCAAAGTATTGCTCCATATCCTGCGGCGTATAGTCCGCAATGCCCGCCGACTCATTCGACGTGAGGCGACGAGAGGAGTGGTTGTCACGGTAGTTGAAACGACCGTCGATGGTGAGCGTTCTGCCCGGCTTGCCCATTTTGAGGCGATACTGCAAGAACTCCGACACGTTGAAGCCGTAACGCTTCGTCGTGCTCTCGTCGTACTGATAGAGCAGGCCGCTCTCGCCATACTGGTAGCCCTCGGAGGTCGAGTACGGGTTATTGCCCTGATAGGAGAGCGAGGTGCGGGACATAAGCGACTGGTTGCGGGAAATCTTCCAATCCAGACGTGCATTAAGACGGTGGTTGTTATTTACCGTCTTGGAGCGACCCACCGAGTAGAGGGTATCTATCGGCGACGGCTCCTCGTACCACGTCTCCTGCTCGGAGAGGTTCTTGGTCGAGGTGTTGTTGAAGAAGTAGCTGCCTTGGAACTTCACCTGGTCCTTGCGACCCCAAGTATCCGAGTAGTTCAGACCTATCGAGTTCACGAGCGCAACACCACTCTGCGGGCTCACCATATACTGTCCGAAGCCACGACGGCCGCCACGACCACCACCCGAGCTACCCGTAACGCCGAGGATATCCTCGAAGGAGAAGTTCTGCTGGTTGATGTTGTTGAAGAGGCCGATAAGCGACACTCGGCTATCCCCTTGGAAGAAGTTCACGTTTCCGCCCACGGTATATTTATGGTGCGAGGTGATATCGTCGGTCTCGGGCTGGTAGCCGTAGCCGGCATACACCTTACCGAACTGCCCCTGACGCATATCGGTCTTGGTCACGATATTGATGGCCTTGTAGCCCTCGCCGTCATCCATACCCGAGAACTCCGCCTGGTCGCTCAACTTGTTGAACACCTCGATACGGTCCACCGCCTCGGCAGGCAGCGACTTAATTGCCGTATTGACATCCTCGCCGAAGAACTCCTTGCCATCGACAAAGACCTTCTGCACGGTCTCACCCTGTGCCTCCACCGAGCCGTTGCTGATGGTTATGCCCGGCATCTTTTTGAGCAGGCCCTCGACATCCGAGTCATTCGACACCTTGAAGGCTCCTGCGTTATAACTCAACGTATCGCCACTCTGCGATGCACGCAACGCCTTGACCTCCTTGACGACGGTCTCGATGCGTGTCGTGCTCTCCTTCATCTGCAACTTGCCCAGATTGAGCGTCGCACCCGAGAGGCGGAAGGTCTTGTTGAAATCCTCGTAGCCGAGGAACGTCGCCGTCATAGAGTACTCGCCATAGGCAAGACCCGAAATCTCGGCCGTACCATTGAGGCCCGTCGTGTAGTGGCGACGACGGTCGGGATCGGCAGTAGGGTAAATCTCAATCACGGCACCCATAACTCCCTGCTTGGTCGAGGAGTCGATAAGCGTAAGCGACACCTTGCCCGTCTGCGCCATCGCAGGCAGCACGAAGAGCGTCGCCATCAGCAGTGTTACAATACGTTTGATATTCATCATAATCATCTGTGTCTGTTTGACGTTGCAAAAATAGCAAAACGCACCTCTTCTCCAACCGAAGAGGGTGCGAATCGCCCAAAAGTAGTGGTGAAACGACCTACCGCTCCGCCGAAGTTGTCAGCCACGCCTTGAACTCCGGCACCCTCGCCTTCGAGATGATAATCTTCTCGGGCGTTTCGACCTTCAAGTTGAGTTGCAGTCGGCTGCCAAACCATACCGAAATATCCTTAACAGCCTCACGGGCAACAATAAACTGGCGGTTGGCCCTGAAAAAGCGTCGCACAGAGAGCATCCCCTGCAACGTCTCCAACGTGTGCTCCATCGGGAATCGCTCGCCCTTGAAGTTATAGGCATAGACCCTCTCCTCGCAGGTATAGCAGTAGGCTATATCGTCGCACGCAAGGGGTATAATCTTGTCACGGAAACGCACCAGAAAGGTCTGTCGCTCGTCACGCTCCTGCTTCGCCACCTGCACCATCTCTTCGACACGCTCCACATACGAGGCCTTGTCGCCACGGGTCAGCGTGCGCCACTTATCCATCGCACGCTGCACCTCCGCCTCGTTGAGCGGTTTGAGCAGGTAGTCGATACTATTGACCTTGAAGGCCTCCAACGCATATTGGTCATACGCCGTGGTAAAGATTATGGGGGCCACAACCTTCACGCTGTCGAAGATACGGAACGACTCGCCGTCGGAGAGGTGTATATCCATAAACACGAGGTCGGGCGCAGGGTTTGCCTGCAAATACTCGACACTATCCACCACGGTATCTATCGTGTCGAGAATCTCCACATCGGGGCAGAGCGTTCTCAATATCGCCGTGAGGTTCTGCGCAGCAGCAGTTTCGTCCTCTATAATCAATACTTTCATAGGTGCTATGCGTGTTTGTTGGTTCGTTTTTCGAGCGGCAACCTCACCGTGAACTCCTCCTCGCCGGCGAGGATGTCAATACCTCGACCGAGCAGCAGTCGGTAGCGGTTGTCGAGGTTTTGCAACCCCGTTCCTGTGCCTATCTGCGGCTCCAACAGTGGACGACGCTTGTTCGACACCACGAGGTATCCATCCTCGGTATAGATGCGCACGTGGAACGGATTCTTGGCCGTTATCGTATTGTGTTTCACGGCGTTACCGATAAGCGGTTGCAACGACAGCGCAGGCAGACACCAATCCATATACGCCGGCTCGATATCCACATCGAAGAATATCTTATCGGCATAACGGATACGGTAGAGGTAGCAGTACGCCTCGGCAAAGCGCATCTCCTCGCCAAGCTGCACCATCTCCGTATTGTTGCTGTTTTGGGTGATGTAGCGGAAGGTGTAGGAGAGCTGGTCGATATACTCCAACGCCCGCTGCTGGTCACCCTCACGCACAAGCATCGAGAGCGAGTTGAGCGAGTTGAAGAAGAAGTGGGGATTAATCTGGCTCACAAGCATATTGTAGCGTGTGGTGAGGTTCTCGTTTTGGAGCTGCTCGTTCTCCAACGCCATCACCTGACTCTGGTAGGTCAGGGCATATATGCGTGAGTAGAGCAGTGTCACCACCAGCACAAAGAGGCATTTGAGCATAATGAGGAAGTTGAGCAGACGTGCGCTCTCATAGAGCATAATGGTCTTTCCCGTGGGCAGGGTCAGCGGTGCAAGGAAGTATCCCGCCACGACCACCGCCGTCGCCAGCACCGTCCTCTGCGCAAACTTCTGCCACGAGGCAGCCTCCGCCGCCGACTTCTTGTCGCCATTGACAATCAGCAGAACGATGAGCGACAATACCATATAATAGAATATCTGGTAGAGCATCTCACGTGTCTGCTTCGGGCTATCGTAGAGCGTAGCGTAGTCGAAGAGGCTTCCGTTGCGGGCTATCAGGCGTGTCATCGTGCGATGCGCATTCTCCCTGTTGGGCTGTGTCGAGGCCTCCACACGCAGCACGTCGCCATCCTCCAACGGCAGACGGCGCAGCGAGGAGCGACCGACATAGATGCTGTCCCCCGCATCCGTAATTATATATCCGTAGCCATCGACATTGAGCGACAGACGGCCCCAAGTCTCGATGGTCTCCATCCGCTTCTGCTCACTGCGGGTGGCAGGGCGGCCATAATACTCCGGCTGGTCCACCACTAAAAGCATCAGATAGGAGAAGTTGATGACGATGCTTATGGCAAAGGCGACGATAAGCATCGACGAGAATGAGCCGTGACGATATAGTTTCATAGTTGTGCCGTTTTATCCTTTTGCGAGGCTCTACTCCTGCTCCTTCTGGTCGTACCACGAGGCGTACATACGGTAGTCACGAGCGATGCGGGCGATAATCTCCTCACGCTGTGCCGGTGTCACCTCCTTGACCTTCTTTGCAGGAATGCCCGCATATACCGAGTTTGGTTCGAGCTTCGAGTTCGAGAGCACCAGCGCATTTGCTGCGATGATACAACCGGAGGCCACCACCGCATTGTCCAGAATGGTTGCGCCCATACCTATAAGGCAGTTATCCTCGATGATTGCGCCGTGAATCGTTGCGTTGTGTCCCACCGACACATCGTTGCCGATATGGGTCTGCGAAGGGTGTGGCGAGCCGTCATAGAGGGTGTGGATGACCGTGCCATCCTGAATATTCGTGCGGTCGCCGATGGTAATCTTGTTCACATCGCCACGTAGCACCACATTGTACCATATCGAGGAGTCCTTGCCGACGGTAACATCGCCGATAAGCACAGCGGTCTCCGCCACAAATGTACCCTCCCCAACCTCCGGGGTGTGATTTCTCACTGATTTGATATAAGCCATAACTATATAAATTTCAATATACAACCGCAAATATAGAAAAAAGTTAAGAGTTCGTGGGCGAGAATCGAGAGTTTTTTCCATATCCCCCTCTTTTTCGACACAATATCTCCGCCGAATATTGTTCTATTGCGAAATGTTTTCTAAATTTGCAATGCCAAGCGATTGTTTTTGCAGTTGTTTGGCGAACATACAGAAAGTGTTTTCGCACTCCTTCAAAGAAAATGTGGAAGTTTTCAGTACAAGAGGACAACGAACAGCACTCATCTCTTGTATAGCTATGTGGCGATGCATCCTTTGCGCATCCCCATACTATTCAAGTGTGGGGATATTGCATCGTTTATTCTTGTACGGGTCTTTCCACAACCTTCTTTGATATAAACGAAAATCAACCTCACACTTTCTTTTTTTTCACAACGCCTACACGAGGTTGATGGGCAAGGAAAAGTTTTCAACTATGAAGAAATTGGGCTTAATGGTCAAAAAGAGACCTGCGAAAGGGGATAAAATTGTTTAATGATCAAAAATGAGACCTAAACAGACTGTCGAGAGATTATTTCAACAGTTTTTTTTGTGGGTATATGAACTCAATTTTAAATATATTTTGTACTTTTGTGATACGAGCTGTTCGGCTCAACTGGAATTGAAAGAATAACATAATATTTTTCGTAAACAGCCGGGACCATACGCACGGTCCTCGG